>JAEZRH010000077.1 GCA_023412845.1 Bacillota bacterium | reverse complement strand
TTCTCACATATTTTTCAGTACCGAGCAGATAAAGTCTATCTCCTCGTCCGTGATATATCCGTGCATCGGCAGGCTGAAAACCGTGTCGCACAGCTTTTCCGCCACCGGCAGATCGCCCTTTTTGTATCCCAGCGGCGCGTAGACCTTCTGCAGATGCAGCGGCGTCGGGTAATAGATCATGGCGGGAACGCCCGCAGCCTTCAGCGCGGCGATCGCCGCCGAACGCTCTTCCGGGTTTTCGGCCTTGACCGTATAGTAGCCGAAACTGCTTTTAACCCCTTCGCGTTCCACAGGCGTCTTGAACCGGCCGCCCAGCTTTTCCGCGTAACGGGCGGCCGCATGGCGGCGGTGTTCGTTTTCCGTGTCGAACGTGTGCAGCTTCGGCAGAAGGATGGCCGCCTGCAAAGTATCGAGCCTCGCGTTGAGGCCGAGGCGCACGTTTTCGTATTTCATCGCGCCCTTGCCGTGTACGCGGATGGATTGCAGCAGACGGAACATCTCTTCATCATCGGTGAAAACCGCGCCGCCGTCGCCGTAGCAGCCCAGCGCCTTGGCCGGGAAAAAGCTCGTCGCCGAAACGTCGCCGAACGCGCAAGCCTTTTTGCCGCCGATTTCGCCGCCGAAGCCCTGCGCGGCATCCTCCAGCAGGAAAAGACCGTATTTTTCGCAGATTTTCTTAATGGCCGGGAAATCCGCGGGATGCCCGAACAGGTCCACGGCCACGACCGCTTTCGGCTTCAGCTTGCCTTCTTTGATCGTTTTTTCGATCTGCCGCTCCAGCGACGCGGGGTCAATGTTGAAAATATCCTCTTCCGAATCGCAGAAGACCGGCGTCGCACCCGTCAGGCTGAC
Organism: Bacillota bacterium; assembly: GCA_023412845.1. Taxonomy (GTDB): domain Bacteria; phylum Bacillota; class Clostridia; order Oscillospirales; family Acutalibacteraceae; genus Thermocaproicibacter. The sequence goes on along the minus strand of JAEZRH010000077.1, from coordinate 13,082 downwards.
GACCTCCGCCGAAGCAAAAAAGGTAAACGCCGGCACAAATACGGCGTCGCCCGCCGCAAAGCCTTTCGCCATCAGCGGCATCAGAAGCGCGTCGGTGCCGTTGTCCGTCGCGACGCAGTATTTTCTGCCCGTGTATCGGCAAAGCTCCTGCTCCAGTTCTTCCACCTGCGGGCCGGAGATAAAATGGCTCTCCTCGATAACCTTCGCGATCCCCGCGTCGATTTCGTTTTTCAGATATTTATACTGTGCGCCAAGGTCATTGAACGCTATTTTTCGCATGGTCCCGTTTCCTCCTTCAGGCCGCTTTCCCCGTGGACATAATGTCTGCCGCATTTGGGGCAGACGAGGTCTTCGCCGAGCTTGGCGCCGCATTCGCAGGCCCAGCCGCGCACACGGGCGGGATTTCCCATTACGATGGCGTGGTCCGGCACGTCTTTCGTCACGACGCTGCCGGCGGCGATGAACGCGTTTTTCCCGACGCGGTGGCCGCAGACCACGGTCGCGTTGGCGCCGATGCTCGCCCCTTCGCCCACGGGCGTATTGGCATAGAATTCCGCGCCGCGCTGGGGATATTTGCAGCGCGGGCGCTGCACGTTCGTAAAGACCATCGAAGGCCCGCAGAACACGTAGTCGCCGAGCTCCACGCCCTCATAGACCGAAACATTGTTCTGTATCTTGCAGTTCTTTCCGATCTTGACGCCCGGCGCTATGAAGACATTCTGCCCGATCGTGCAGTTTTCCCCAATCCGGGAGCCCGCACTGACGTGGCAGAAATGCCATATCTTCGTGCCCGCCCCGATTTGTGCGCCCTCATCCACGCACGCGCTCGGGTGCGCGTAGTAGTTGTCAGGTTTGTCCACAGTTCAGCCACCGTTTCTTAAAAGTATATTTGGCCGTGCCAGCGGAAATATAACAGAACTTCCGCGCCCGTCACAGCCTGAAACCTTTGCCCGGCCTTACGGCGCGGCATGGCAGCGGCAACATGCCGTGCTTAACCTGTATATTATATCTCGAAAGGAATGCGTAGTCAATCAGCAACAAAAGAATCAAGTCCTTTTCGTTGACTTTGCAAAGAAAAGGCGCTATCATATTTTTCGTCGGGAAAACCGAAATAATCGGTTTCCGCCGCATGAAGTTGAAAAACATTCCGCCGGCCCGGCATCCCTGCGCATACCGTGCGGCGGGAACGATAAGAAAGACGGAAGGGAACTGCCATGAGCGATTTTAAAAAAAGAGATACTTTCATCCCATATAATCTGCCGGATCTGACCGACGAAGAAATCAACGAAGTCGCCGCTACTCTGAAATCGGGCTGGGTGGCGAAAGGCCCACGCACCGTAAAATTCGAACAGGAATTTGCAGCGCATATCGGCGCGAAGCACGCCGTCGCCATGAACTCCTGCACGGCGGCGCTGCATGTCGCGCTGCTGTCGGCAGGCATCGGCCCCGGCGACGAAGTCATCACCACGCCGATGACCTTCGCCTCCACGGCGAGCACCATCATCCACGTGGGAGCAACGCCGGTTTTCGCCGACGTCGATTCCCTTACCGGCTGCATCGACCCGGACGAGATCGAAAAGAAGATCACGCCCAAAACCAAGGCGGTCGTTCCCGTGCATTACAGCGGGCAGGTCTGCGACCTTGACCGCATCTACGGCCTTGCGGACAAATACGGCCTCTTTGTTTCAGAGGACGCCGCGCACGCGCTGGAAAGCCGCTACAAGGGCCGCCTGATCGGGAGCAAACTGAAAGGGACTGCGGCCTACAGCTTTTACGCCACAAAGAACCTTACGACGGGCGAAGGCGGCATGCTGGCGACGGATAGCGACGAAATCGACGCCAAAGCCCGCATCTGGGCCGGCCAGGGCATGAGCCACAACGCCTGGAACCGCTATGCGAAGGGCGGCACCTGGCAGTACGACATCTGCGAGCCCGGGTTCAAATACAACATGTTCGACATTCAGGCCGCGCTTGGCCTCGTGCAGCTTTCGCGCATCGACAGCATGCAGGAGCGCCGCCTGAAGATCGCCGAAAAATACCAGCGCGAATTTGCGAAGATCGACGCCGTGGAGCCGCCCTTCGTCCCGGAGTACGCGACGCACTGCTGGCACCTGTATATTCTGCGCATCGTGCCGGAACTGCTGACCATCGACCGCGACCGGTTCATCGTGGAACTCAATGAGCGCAACGTCGGCACCAGCGTGCACTTCATCCCCGTGACCTATATGAGCGCCTACACGAAGCGGTTCGGCTTCAAAAAGGGTGATTTCCCCAACGCCGAAAAACATTTTGAACGGCTGATCTCGCTGCCGCTGTACCCCACCCTTTCGGAAGAGGATTCCGACTATGTCGTCGCGGCGGTGCGCGACATCGTGGAGAAATTCCACAAATAGCAGGCTGAGCCTGCACGCACGGCCGGGCATGCAGTGACGCGGAACCCCGAGTTTTCCGCGCCCGGACAGGTTAAGACAAGGCTCCCGAGGGCGTTTTTGCCCACGGGGGCCTTTCTTATACTCTCCCGCCGGAGCGGGCCTGTTTTTCCGCCGAGCAAAGCGGCGGGGCCTGACTGCGCAGGCACCGCGCCAGCCGCACGACCGGGCGGTGCCGCAGCGTCTCGACGAGGGAACAGTATTTATCCGCAGCGCTCACAAGGTACGACTCGCTATATTTCGGAAAAGCGGGGGTCAGCGGCCACATGTGCTTTACGATGATATCCCTTTCGCGGTCGGTCAGAACAAACCGGGATTCGGCGTTCCGCAGCGCCGTTTTCGGATGCGTGAAGCCGTGAAACCCTTTCCTGCCGCTGCCGCCGGTATGCCAGTCGTAGAGAAAAAAATCATGCAGCATGGCTCCGCGGATCAGGCTTTTGCGGTCAAACGAAAGGTGGAAGCTCGCGCAGACCCAGAAGCTGACATAAGCTACGGAAAAGCTGTGCTCCAGCGTGGAGATGTCCGCATGCTGCACAAAGCGTGCCATGGAGCGGACGTCTTCCGATCGCATAAGATCCCCGACGCATTCTGTAAAATAAGCATACTGCGTTTTGGTCAGCCGCAACGGGAATACACCTCCTTTGTTCTCCGTTTTCACAAAAAAAAGCGGGACACGACGTCCCGCTATTCAGGAAACGGCCGTCCAGCCGGTGCCGGCCTCATTCCAGCGCCCTAAGTTCGCCCTCCGGCGTTTTCTCCGTCAGCTTCTTGCGGCAGTCTTTGCAAACATTGTAGCCGTGAAAACGGATGATCCCATCCATCCCGCCGCAGAAGATACAGGTGGGCTCATACTTTTTCAGAATGATTTTTCCATCGTCATCCACATAGATTTCCAGCGGATCCTTCTCTTTAATGTTCAGCGTCACCCGAAGCTCCTTGGGAAGAACAATCCTGCCCAATTCGTCCACTTTCCGTACGATTCCCGTAAATTTCAAAGAACGACATCCTTTCACAAAAAAATATTGCCGACACGAACCCACAATATTATGTATACTGCGGCCTTATTATACTATCTTTTTCCATTTTTGTCAAATCGTAGTGCTGCCGAAGAAAGCATAAGGGTTTGGGGACTATTACCTTTCTTTTCTGAATATATTATAAGGGAGTTATGATATTTTTGAGGACTGGGGATGAACAGACTGTTAAATTATATTTGGACCGCCATGATTCTGTTCAGCGTGATCTGCGCGGCGGCAACCGGGCGGATGGCGGAGCTTTCCGCTTCCGTCCTGAACGGGGCCGGCGGCGCCGTTACCCTCGTCATCTCCCTGACCGGGATGATGTGCGCGTGGACCGGGCTGATGAAGATCGCCGAAAGCGCGGGGATCACCCGGCTGCTGTCGCGCGCGCTGGGCCCGCTTATGAGACGCCTGTTCCCCTCCTGTGAAAAAGACGGCCCGGCCGTCCGGGCAATGTGCATGAACATAACGGCCAACCTGCTGGGCCTGGGCAACGCCGCCACGCCGCTCGGCATCGCCGCCATGAAGGAACTGAAAAAAACATCCCCGTCGCAGACGGCCAGCAACGCCATGGTCACGTTCGTGGTGCTGAACACGGCCTCGATCCAGCTGATCCCGACTTTTATGGCGACGCTGCGCGCTCAATATGGCTCCGTCTCCCCGTTCGACATTCTTCCCGCTGTCTGGGCGACCTCGTTCGGTGCGGTTTTCGTCGGAATAGCCGCGGCAAAGCTGCTGGAGGGCCGGCCGGATGGATAGCTTCGGCGTCTGGGTGATGCCCGCCGTGCTGGTTGCCATTGTGCTGGCCGCTTTTCTTCGCGGCGTGCCGGTCTTCGACACATTCCTTGCGGGTGCGAAGGAGGGTCTGCAGGCGTCCGTTTCCATCCTCCCCACGCTTGTGGGGCTCATCATGGCCGTTTCCATGCTGAGCGCGTCCGGCGCGCTGGACCTGCTCTCTTCGCTTCTGGCGCCCGCGGCGGGATTTCTCGGCCTTCCGACGCAGGTCATCCCGCTCGCGCTGATCAAACCTTTTTCCGGCAGCGGTTCAACGGCGGTGCTGGCGCAGATTTTCAAGGACAACGGCCCGGACAGCTTTGCCGGCCGGGTCGCTTCGGTCATGTCCGGCTCGACGGAAACGACGTTTTACGCCATCGCCGTCTACTACGGCGCGGTCGGCGTCAAAAAGACGCGCCACACCCTGCCGGCGGCGCTTCTCGCCGATCTTACCGCCTGTGTGCTCTCCTCCCTGACCGTGCATCTGCTTTTTCGTTAAAATTTTCACTTGGAACGATTGCATCCGCCTTCCGTTCTTGCTATAATAAATGGCTGTAGAAAGCGGCGGCCGGAGTGAAGGTATGCGCCCTAGCCGCCGAGGACGGGAGCGGAAAAGCAATGATTCTGGTTCTGGATATCGGCAACACGAACATCACGATGGGAGTCTACCGCGAGCAGGAGCTTCTATTCGTTTCGCGCATGAAAACGGACCGTCTGAAAATGGAGGACGAATACGCGATCGAGATGCGGGAAATACTTGGTCTGTACGGGGTCTCTCTGCGGGAGATCGAAGGCTGCGCCACCAGCTCCGTGGTCCCCGTGGTGAACAAGGCCGTTGGCAGGGCCGTACGGCGGCTGATCGGGGTCCGGCCGATTTGCGTCGGTCCGGATACAAAAACGGGCATCCGCATCAGCCGCGTGCGTTCCGAGATCGTGGGCGCGGACCTGATCGTCGGCTGCGTGGCGGCGGCGCAGCTGTTCCCCGGGCCGTGCATCATTCTGGATATGGGAACGGCCACCACCTTTGTCGTGCTGGACGAAAACCGGAATATGCTGGGCGGCGCCATCGCGCCGGGCATCGGCATTTCGCTGGACGCGCTGACAAGCCGCACGGCCCAGCTTCCTTCCGTAAGTCTGGAGGCGCCCCGCTGCGTGATCGGGGACAATACGGCCGAATGCATGCGCTCAGGGCTGATCACCGGCACCGCCTGCATGATCGACGGCATGTGCGACCGCATAGAGCAGGAACTCGGCAAACCGTGCAGCGTAGTCGCCACGGGCGGGCTTGCGCGCGAAGTGATCTCCGAATGCAAGCGCCCCATCATCCACTGCGACACCCTGCTGCTGGACGGACTGCGCATCATCTATGAAAAAAATATAGGAGACCGGAGCGAATCGGAATAAAGGCCTGTGCGCAAAACAAAAACGGGCCGCCTTTTCTCACAGAGAAAGGCGGCATTTGAATGCAGGCGGAAAGGCCTTTATGCGGAATGGGCGGTGTGCGCGGTGTGGTGTTCCCGATCGTCTTCTTCGTCTTCGTGAAAAAGCAGATGGATGCACCAGAGCGACGCGATTGCCACAATCACGAAGATCACGCGGCTCCCCGCGGTAAGCTGCCCGCCGAAGATCCAGCCTACAATATCAAAACCGAAAAGGCCGATGGAACCCCAGTTCAGACCGCCTATAATCGTAATCGTCAAAGCGATTTTATCAAGTACGGACTCCACTAGAACCACTCCTTTCAGCATATAGTATGTCAGGGTAAAAGTACAAATATGCACTGGGTTTTTCTATGCTGTTGTCCCGGAAGACTTTACGTTTTTCGCAAAGCCGGCTCACGCGCCGGCTGTCTGCTCTGTTGTGCTGATGCAAATGATTTGCATCGAAAAATAAAAAACAGCGGGCGCACGTTCTGCGCACCCGCCGCGTATTTTCTTTTGTTCAGCAGGCAAAACCGAAACGGCTCAGCCTTCCTCTTTCATCTTTGCAAAGCATTCGCTGCAATAGACCGGACGGCCTTCGGTCGGCTGGAACGGCACTTTGCAGGGAGCTCCGCAGGAAGCGCAGACAGCGTCGTACATTTCGCGCTGGGGCTTCTGGTTCGCCCGGCGGGCTTTGCGGCAGTCGGGGCATCTCTTCGGTTCATTGGTAAAGCCTTTCGCAGAATAGAACTCCTGCTCTCCGGCAGTCCAAATAAACTCCTTCCCGCATTCCTGACAGATTAACGTTTTGTCTTCGAACATAACCTTTTACCTCACTCTGTGTGAAATTTTTTTGCCCTGGGACGGAGTTGAACCGACAACCTTTGGAATTACCAAATGCTCTTGCGTTAAGCTACTGGGGCATAAATAGAGGTTTCATACCCGATTAGTTTATAATAATTCATACCCATTGTCAAGCTTTATTTTTAATTATCTGAAAAATGTTTTAAGAATTTTCCTAATTTTTCTTCCATATTTGCCTTTTTTCCATGAACAATAACTATTTTCACCTTTAACTTTAGGCGTCGGCATGCCCTTTGATATTTTTTCTAATAAGAAATTTATCGTGTTGATTTGCACCAAATCTTTTATTGTGTCCTGTGCAGAATGATGGTATCATATGGACGGCAACCCCATCTTCATCACAGCTTAACGCAGGCAGTTCGTTCCGGAAGGGCGGAACTGTTCCGGAGGCTACCCCATGAATTACGATAAGCTTGTCAGTACGACGGCCGATGTCGGCTATCTTCTCATTGCGAACGGCGCGGAAATCTCCCGTGCGGAGGAATCCATGCGCAGGATTTTTCTCGCCTACGGCGCGAAAAACGGAGAAGTTTTCGCCATACCGAACTTTCTCAGCGTTTCCGTCGGCACGTCCGACGGGCGCCCCGTGACCGCCATACGGCGCATCTCTTCCCGCCAGACCAACATGAGCCGCGTGGCGCTCGCGAACGATCTGTGCCGCCGCATCTGCGTCGCCAGACCCAACCTGTACCATGTCGACCGCGAAATTGCAAGGATCAGTTCGCTTCCGCCGGTGCCTGTCTGGCTGCAGACGGCGGCGTACGCGGTGATTGCGTTCGCCTTCACGCTGTTCTACGGCGGGAACATGGCCGACGCGGCGATCGCCCTGCTCTGCGGCGCCGTGCTGCGGCCGGTATGCTACCTGCTGGAGCGCCTTCACGTCAACACGTTCTTCATCCACGTGACCGCAAGCCTTGTGGCTGCGGCCATTGCCCTGACGTTCGCACATTTCGACGCATACCTGAATTATGACAAGATCATCATCGGCGTGCTGATGAACCTTGTGCCGGGCATCGCCATCACCGACTTTATGCGCGACATCATCGCCGGCGACATGATGTCCGGCATTCTCCGACTGATCGAAAGCCTTCTGGTTGCTGCCGCCATCGCCATCGGCGCAGGCATCGCGCTTACCGCGACCCGCATGATCTGGGGGGTGTGAGCGATGGAATATCTTTCGTGCCTGTGGGCGTTTCTGGCCTGCGCCGGATTCTGTTTCCTGTTCAATATCCGCGGCAAAACCATCCTGTACGCCGCTCTCGGCGGCGCGCTCGGGTGGTTTGCATACCTTCTTCTGAATTTTCTCGCAAACGACATCCCCCAGTTTTTTCTGGCTACGATCGTAACGGCCGTCTACTCCGAGATCATGGCGCGCATCTTCAAAAAGCCTGCGACGGAATATCAGATTGTCGCGCTGCTGCCGATGGTTCCTGGCGGCGGGATCTTCTACACCATGGAGTACTGCGTCATCGGCAACAACGCCATGTTTTCCCAGACGGGCCTGCATACCCTGGGCATCGCGGGCGCGCTGGCCATGGGGATTCTGCTCGTCTCCACCCTGTTCCGCATCGGCACGGCCACGGCCGCAGGCCGGTTCGGGCCGCCGCCGGCAGAACCGGGGGCGCGGCGAAAATAGAACGGCCTATTTGAGAGCGGGACAGTTTAAAAAACTGCTCCCGCTCTCTTTTTAGGGTGAAAGGTGCCGCGCGTCCGCCCGTTTACGCTTTCGCGCAGTAGATACGGATGGCCCGGGAGATAAACTCCGTCAGCCCTTCGCCGTACCGGTCGATATTTTTCCGGAACCGTTCGTCCGCGACATACATTTCGCCGAGACCGGAAAGAATATCGTCGGTGCAACCGTAGAAACGTTTCGTAATAAAATCGCGCCGCCGCACGACAAGCGCCTGTACCGCCGGGTCATCCGGCGGCACGGGACCCTCCTGCGGCCTTTTCATTTCCGCCGCAAAGGCGCGGAAAATCTCTTCCATCTCCGACTGGATGTCAGCCCAATCCTTCGGGCCGTACGACGCCGTTTTCCTCTCGCTTTCGCGCCAGGCGTCCGTATCGCCCCATCTCTCCCGCGCCTCCCGCGCATACCGCCGGCGCGCGGTTTCGATTTCGCTGCTGTCAAATTCCTGAAAGCTCATATTCCGTTCCCCTTTCAAAATTCTGTCTACAAGGCGGAGCAGGCCGTCCAGACGGTCGCGTTCCATCATGAGAAGCCTGCGGTGTTCCCGAAGCGCCTGCCGGGGATCGAAGCCCGGGCCCTCAAGGATTTTCCGGATGTCCGCAAGCGGAAAACTGAGCTCCCGGAAAAACAGGATCTGCTGCAGCTTTTTCAGCTCGTTTTCCCCGTACAGACGGTATCCGGAATCCGTCGTCCCGGCCGGCCTGAGAAGGCCGATCGAATCGTAATAGTGCAGCGTTCGCACGCTGACTCCAGAAAGCTGCGCCACTTCTCGGACTGTTTTCATGGGAATCCCCGCCTTTCGCCTTTATCTTATACTATGACGCAGCGTCAGGGTCAAGTCTTTTTTGATAGTCCTGCGATGTTTTTCCGCCCGCATTGTTCCTCCGCGCCGGGAAGTGTATAATAATAAACAGGACGGGAAGAGCAGAGAGGCGTGGGCGTCGGACCATTTCCGTCGGAATTCAACAGCAAAGGTGAAAAAATGAATTTTCAGGATGTGTTTCAAACACGGCTCGACGAGTTGTTCAGGCACTACCGCGGGGAAAAATGCGCCGTATTCTTCAAGGGATTCTCAAAAGCGCAGAACCGCGCGATCCTTTCCGGGGAGGAGGCTCTCGCGTGCGAGGGGCTTCTGGGCTCCGACGGTTCGCTTTCCATTCCCGCGCTGGAAGCGGGAGGGAAAACGATGGCGGATCGGTTCCTTTCCGCCGGTCAGGCATTCTGCACCGGCGTCTACGAACAGCTGATCGCGCTGCACCGTTTTGCACCCGACCTTGAGGAGGCTTACGGCGGAAAGATCGTCGTCATCGTCAACAACCTTTTTCCGCACGGCTGCCCGTGCGTGATCCCGCCGGAAGAGGTGCGCAGGCTGTACGATTTTTTCCAGAGCGACTCGCAGGACGTTCCGGAAGGGCTGGAGCCTTACCTGAACTACTACGGACAGGCCGCTTCGCTGGATGAAAGCCACTACTTTCTCTTCCCGCTCGACCGCAGCCGGGGCGGCAGGGCCGAAACCGCGCCGTTCTTCCCCACCGCGACGGAGCTGCCGGTCCGCGCGAAGGAGGAATACGAAAGCGTCGCCGTTTCCTCGCAAACTTTTTTTATCCGGGAGCTCGGGCTGCTGGAAGACCGCCTGCCCGCGCCGGCGACCTACGTCACCAATCCCCGGCAGGCCGTTCCCGCCTGCTTTAAAGCCTATGCGTGGGTGCTTGCCCGCCTCGACCTGCCGTTCGCGGTTATTCCGCGGGAGGATATCCGCTCGCTGCAGGGCGTTGCCGGCGACAGGTTGCTTCCCCTGCTGAAAAGGCACTGGGGGGACGGTGCGGCCTTCCGGGAACTCCGGTTTTACCGCAGCCCGGCGGATTCCAGCGAAACCGTCCCGCTGTCGCAGGGCGAACTGATCTCGCGGATCGCGGATGAATGCGACGCGGCGCTCGCCGGAAAAAAAGATTTCCATAACATATTTATCACCGCCCCGACGGGCGCGGGCAAATCGCTTCTGTTCCAGCTTCCGGCGCTGTACCTCGCGCAGGGTCGTCCCGGCCTGCCGCGCGGCGCCGTCACCATCGTGATCACGCCGCTGATTGCGCTGATGAAAGACCAGGTCACGCAGCTGGAACAGGAGCGGGGCGTGGCCTGCGCGACGTTCATCAATTCCACCATTACGTTCGAAGAGCGGGAGAGCCGTATCCGGGAGATACAGGAAGGCAGAAAATCCATCGTGTACCTCGCGCCGGAGCTGCTTGTCTCCACGCCGCTGGAAGCAATCACCGGCGGGCGGCCCGTCGGGCTCTTCGTGATCGACGAAGCGCATATCGTCACCTCATGGGGCAAGGATTTCCGGGCGGACTACTGGTACCTCGGCGACTTTCTCGCCAAGCTCAAACGGGAGGGGCAGTGGTTCCCGGTCCTGTGCCTGACGGCGACGGCGGTCTACGGCGGCCCGGAGGACGTGGTGAACGAAACCGTCGAAAGTCTCTCTCTCGAAAACCCGATGATTTTCCTCGGCAGCGTGCGCAGGAACAATATCCGTTTCGACATCCGGCATCCCGACCCGAAAGAGGCGCAGGGTGCGGTCGAGCGGTTCAAGATCAAACAGGCCGCCGAAGCGATCCGGTCTTTTGCGGAGCGGGGAGAAAAAACGCTGGTCTACTGCCCGTTCGTCTCGCAGGTCGACGACATCTTCAACTCCCTGGACGCGGACATCCGCCCCAAAGTCAGAAAATATTACGGCACACTGAATAAAAACGCCCGCGAGGACGCGCAGAACAGCTTCCGGTCCGGGGAATGCACCGTGATGGTCTGCACCAAAGCCTTCGGTATGGGTGTCGACGTGCGCGACATCCGGAACGTTTACCATTTTGCGCCGACCGGCAGCCTTGCGGACTATGTGCAGGAGATCGGCAGGGCCGCCCGCGTGGAAACCGGGCAGGGCGTCGCCTGCGCGAACTTTCTCCCCGGTGATATCCGCTATATCCGCACTCTGTACGGCATCTCCGAGATGAAGCAGTATCAGCTGCGCGAAATGCTGCGCAAAATAGACGACATCTCCCGCAGCGGAAGCGGACGGAGCCTTCTCGTCTCGCCCGACGCTTTTTCGTATCTGTTCAGCGGTCGCGACCTGGAAAACAAGGTGAAAAACGGCCTGCTGCTCCTCTCGAAGGACCTCTCCGCAGTCTACGGCGTACCGGTCGTCAGCGTCCGGCCGAAAGCGATCTGCACGCGCAGCTACGTCAACGTGCCGAAGGCCGCCGATGCAGAATTCCGCAGGATGTGCGGCGAATACGCGTCGCTTCAGCCCGACAGGACCAAACGCATCCTTCCGTCGAAAAACAAGAGATACGAGTCCGACACGACGGTCGTAAACAGCGGAAGCATCTACGAGCTGGACATGGGCGGCATCTGGGAAAACCATTTTCAGGACATGAGCTTCATGCAGTTCAAATATCTGTTTTTCAGCGGCGAGCTTTTTCGCTTTTCCAGCGGTGAAAAACTTTCGCCCCGTCTGCGTGTGCGCACGGCATACCGTGGTCCTTTCCCGGAAACCCTGGAAAAATTCAAAACGATGCTGTTTGTGCTTTCAGATATTTTCCGCGGCTATAAAAACGCAAAAACTTCCTTTTCCGCCGCCGACTTCAAAAAATCCGTGCGGGAAAAGATGGGCGAGGATTTCACAAGGTTCGATTTTTCAGGCGTGATCCTCGACGAATTCGTCGCGGACATGGCGCAGAACTTCACATTCCGCTCCGGCAGCGACCGCCTCAGGTTCATCGCGGCGCGCAAGGCGCCTTCCGGCGAGATGACTTACCGCGTGCTGAATTCCGGCTACATCGCCATGCCGAATCACCTGCTTCAGCTTGCCTCGCAGTGCGCGCCGGACGATGACGGTGTTTTTCAGGCGTTTATCCCCTTCGGGCGGGGCGACCGCCAGCCGGAACGCCTGAAGCTGTTCGCTCTGATGGAGCTGCTGGGTCTTGCCACCTACGAGGCGGAAGGCGGAAAAAACACGGAAATCTTTCTGCGCATCAACGACCCGGAAAAATTCCATGAGCTTGCCTGCGGCACCTACAACAACACCCTTCTGACCGATATCAACCGGCGGCACAAATCCGCCCAGAAGATCATGCTGTATTTCATGCAGAACGACTTCACGAACGAACAGCGCTGGGACATGGTGGAGAATTATTTTCTCGGGAGAGACATTCTGCCGGACTCCGACTGAGCGGGGCGCTCCCGCTGTCAGGCCATTGAAGCGGAGGGAAAGTCCCGCGCTGCTACCGCGGCACGGGGGGCTGGAGAGGCCCCCCGGCGCAATGCCTGCGTCATCAAAGCCGCGTATGCTGCGAAAAGGCAAAGGGGCTGTGCCGCGTTTGCGGCACAGCCACCTGCACTTGGACGGGGAAGTTTATTTCAGACCTTCCTCGTACTTTTTGATCATGTTTTTGACCATCTGGCCGCCGACAGAGCCGTTTTCCTTGGAAGTAAGGTCACCATTGTAACCGTTCTTCAGGGTGACGCCGACTTCAGAAGCAGCTTCCATCTTAAACTTATCCAAGCCTTCACGGGCTTCAGGAACAAGACGTCTGTTAGCCATACTATAAAACACTCCTCATCAAAAATCAGTTTTACCGCGTTTGCTTTAATATTTTGCGTTGGGAGTGTCCATTTATGACTGTTTCTATTTTCCAAAGCATATGTAATTTTTTACTTTGAAGACGAAGAGGACGAAAGCCTTCCCGTCGTTGAAATCTGCTGCCCGGCCGAGTCGATGGTGTAGTTGTCCCGCAGGATGAGCTGCGAGACCGGAACGATTGTGTATCCCTGCGCCTGAAGCGTCTTCAGGACGGTCTGCAGCGCGGCGGGCGTGTTCAGCGCGCCGTTGTGG
>JAEZRH010000065.1 GCA_023412845.1 Bacillota bacterium | reverse complement strand
TCGTCAATCTGAGGGGCAGCATCATTGCGGTGATCGACATGCGGCTCAGATTAAAAAAAGAAGCGGTGCCCTACACGGACCGCACCTGCATCATTGTCGTAATGATTTCAGGGATCCCGGTCGGCCTGATCGTGGACAGCGTGGACGAAGTTTTGTACATCGACGACCAAAATATTGTTCCGCCGCCGGATTCCCGGTTCGGATACCAGAGCAAGTATATCAAGGGGATCGGGAAATCGGGGGGGAATATCCGCCTGCTTCTGGATTGCGAAAAGATGTTTCATAACGAAGAGCTGGAATCATTCGTGAAAATCAGCAAGCAATGAACGCAACATGGAATCTGACTTTAACGCCGGCAGAAAATTAATGGAAGAAGGCACTACATGATATTCAAGGATCTAAAAAGCGCTGAAAACTACCTTTCTCAGTTGGCCAACGGGAATTTTGTGGAAATAGACCCGCGGCTGCTGGGGAAAAGCAACGCATCCGGCAGGCTCTTCACGCAGATACAAAAAATTTCGGACAGTATGCGGGAGAAGGCCTCCGTGCTGGAGTCGATCGCAGCGGGAGAACTTCCCTCTCCATCGCAGATGCGGCACAGCGATCCGCTGACACGCCCCGTTTCGCAGATCATTTCAAACAGCTCCCGCCTGGTCGCCGAGAGCAGGGCCGTCCATACGGCAATGCTTTCCGGCGAAGTGAACGTTCGTGCGCAGGCAAAGCAGCTGCCGGGCTATTATAAAGAAGTCGCGGAACACCTCAATGAAGACCTGGAGATGATCGTAACCCCTGTCCGGCAGGTTCACAGCGCGTTGAAGGGACTTACCATCAACGACTTCACATCGCATATTTCCGGCGATTATCACGGTGAAATCAAGGGATTGACCGACGACATGAACATCGTCTGCGAGCGCCTGACCGCGCTGGCGCAGTCGATCGAAAAAATAGCCCGCGGCGATACGGGCGATCTTGAAAAATACCGTCAGATCAAGCGGCGTTCCGAGGCGGACCGGATGATCCCCGCCATGCTGCTCGCGACGCAGAACATTGAAAGCCTTGTTGCAACAGTCAACGGCGTGGCCGAAAGCGTTGTGAACGGCAACCTGTTTTCAATCAAGGTGGACGCCGGAAATTTTGAAGGCGGCTACAGGGCGATCCTGACGGGACTCAACGACCTTCTTGCCTCTGTTTCCACGCCGATATCGGAGCTTCTGACACAGCTTTCCGCCATTGCGGTCAACGATTATACCCACGACGTTAAAACGGACGCAAAAGGCGATTTCGCTAAAATCACCGAACAGCTGGGCAATGTGATGACGCGGCTGCGCTACCTTCAGGCGGTTGCGATCAAAGTCTCGCAGGGCGATATCAGCGAGCTGGACAACGTCCGCAAAATCGGCAAGCGCAGCGAAAACGACCGGCTCGTCCCGGCATTTATGCAGATGATGGAAAGCATCCGGGGGCTGATCGAAGAGACAAACAATATCGCCGGTGCCACTTCGGGCGGAAACTTTGACTACGTCTGCAATTCGGACCGCTTTCAGGGCGATTACAAAAAAATCATCGACACCTTCGGAGCCTCATTCGGCATGATGGCGGGATTCATAAAGGAAATCACCGGAGTGATGCAGTCGATGTCCGACGGCAGACTGCATGTGAAGGCAAGCACCGATTATCAGGGTCAATTCAAGGTTCTCGCGGAAGCGGTGAACCTGACCGCCCAAAGACTGAGTAATGTCATCGATGAAATCTCCAAAATCATGACGGCCGTCAGCGGCGGGGACTTCGGAATGGAAGACGCGCGTGAATTCCGGGGCGATTTTTCCGCTATGTCCGCTTCCATCAATAAGATACTTTTGTCGTTGAACAATTTGCTGGGCGAGATCAACATCGCGGCAAATCAGGTCTCGGTCGGTTCCGGCCAGGTTTCCGCGGCCAGCCAGTCTTTGGCGCAGGGCGCCACGGAGCAGGCCAGTTCAATCGAGGAACTGACGTCGTCCATTACGGAGGTCTCCGCCCAGATCAAAGACAACGCGGAAAACGCCAGAAAAGCAAAGGAAATCTCCGACGAGGTCAGCACCAGCGCCCGGAACGGAAACGGCCAGATGAAGCTGATGCTGAACTCCATGAATGAAATCAACGAAGGTTCCTCCAATATCTCGAAGATCATCAAGGTGATCGACGACATCGCGTTCCAGACCAATATCCTCGCCCTCAACGCCGCGGTGGAAGCGGCGCGCGCAGGTCAGGCCGGAAGAGGCTTCGCGGTCGTTGCCGAGGAAGTCCGGAATCTGGCGGAAAAGAGCGCAAAGGCGGCGAAAGAGACCGCGGCGATGATCGAGGCAAACATCAGCAAGGTGGAAGCCGGGACGAAGATTGCCAACGACACGGCCGCCGAGCTTGACGAGATCGTCAGGGGAATCGAAAAATCGGCTACCTTCATCGGCAACATCGCCGCGGCTTCCAATCAGCAGGCAACCGCAATTGCCCAGATCGATACCGGCATTGAGCAGGTATCGACGGTCGTCCAGACAAACTCTGCAACCGCCGAGGAAAGCGCGGCGTCGAGCGAGGAGCTTTCCGGCCAGGCGGATTCGCTGAAGCAGCTGGTGAACCAGTTCCAGTTGAGGAAAAGAGACGGCCGGACCGCGGATCTTCTCAGAAGAGGCAACGGCGCTTCGCCCTCCGGCGGCGTCCCGGCAAAAGAAGCGGGGCAAAGCCATGAGAAGAAGCCGGAATACAGCAGCGTCAGCAAGTATTGAAACGGCTCTTTCCCCTGCCGGCCGGCACCGACCCGCGGAGGCATCCTCTTCCTAACAAAGCAGCCGGACCGTCAGCCAAAAGGTTGACGGTCCGGCTTTCTTATTGTCGGGAATTGCCCAGCGCCGCTTTTTCTAGTCCGCAAGATGGCGTCTGAGCGTCGCGCGAACGGCGCCCGTGCCGGCCATCAGCTCGGCAAAATCCTTTTCGACCGTTTCGCCAAGACCCGCCTCGTAAAGGTCAACGGCAAAGATCGTCCGGTTCGAGAGGATGGGACGCAGCACCTCGTGGAACGGACCGGCCGCGCCGGGGCGCAGTCCGCCGAGCTGTTTTTTCAGCATGTCGTACATCGGGTCCGGGCTGACCGTAAAGGGCTGTCCGTCGTCGCCGATGCCGAGCAGATACCGGCACCAGCCCGCCAGCACCAGCGGGATCAGCTTCAGCCGCCCGATCTGAAGACGATCGCCCGCGAGGTATGCCTTGATCGTTTCCCCGAAGCGGATGGAAAGCTTTTGGGAAGTGTCGGTGGCGATCCTCTGCGGGGTATCCGGCATGAACGGGTTGGGGATGCGGACCTGCAGTACCTCGTCGATGAACGCCTTTGGCGAGAGGATGCCGGGGTCTACCACGACGGGCAACCCCTCCCGGTAGCCGATCCCCTCCACCAGCCGGACAAGGTCCGGGTCTTTCATTTCGTCGCTGATCTTCTGATAGCCGAGCAGGCAGCCGAACACGGCAAGCGCGGTGTGCAGGGGATTCAAGCAGGTGCAGACCTTCATTTTCTCCACCTTGTCCACCGTTTCCCGGTCGGTGAAGATCACTCCGACCCGGTCGAGCGGCGGGCGGCCGTTGGGGAAATGATCTTCGACGACGAGATACTGCGCCTGTTCGGAATTCACGAACGGCGCAACATAGGTGTTCTTCGCGGTGACGATGCTTTCGGTATCCTCGAAACCGGCCTGTTCCAGCATAGACTTTACCCCGGCATCCGGGCGCGGCGTGATCTTGTCGATCATGCTCCAGGTGAAGGAGATTCTCTCCGGGTCCTTCAGGTAATCGGGAAAGCCACGTTCGGCAAGGCCGTTTTTCACCCACTTTTCCGCAAAGGCCAGTACCGCGTCCCGCAGCTTTGTCCCGTTGTGGGAGCAGTTGTCCAGGCTGACCAGCGCGAGGGGAAGCGCCCCGTGCGTGTACCGTTCGTAGACGAGCGAGACGATCTTGCCCATGTAGCTCACGGGCCTCGACGGGCCCTGCGCGAAATCCGTTTCCACGTCCGGCAGCATGCCGCCGTCGCCGCGCGTCAGCGCATAGCCTTTTTCCGTAATGGTGAACGTCGCCATCTGCAGGCTTTCCGCACGGAAAATTTCCCGTAGGCGCGGAAAATACTTCTCGTCGGCGCTGTCCGCTTTCAGCGATTCGGCGATGCTGCCGATCACCGTTTTTTCGATGGACCCGTCCGCTTTCAGCGTCACGAGAAGACTCAGATTGTCATGCGGGCGGTAAGCACGGTCGATGATCTCGTAATCGTAGCCCTCCGCCACGACGATCCCCGACCGGACCGCGCCCTGTTCCAGCAGTTTCTGCTGGAGCGCGGCCGGGAACGCGCGGAAGATGTTCCCCGCTCCGAAATGCACCCATTCGGGTTTTTCTTTCGTATGCCGTATCATGGCCGCGCGGTCGAATTCCGGAAGACGAATTCCCGCGCCGCGCCAGACGGAAAGGTCGGAAATTTCCTGATCGGTCAGATGCATGGATAGTTGCCTCCTTTTGAAATCAGGCTGAATTCAGCCTTTCAGTGTTTCCAGAAAATCGTCTTTCAACAGGTCGTCTTCCCGGGCCGTGACTTTGTTCTGCAAAAACAGGTCCGGGTATTTGGCGCTCAGCATGCGGACCTCCGCGTCGATCTTGCTCAGGTGGTGGCTAAAGACCGCCAGCATACCGGCCTCGTCACCCCTGTCGATGGCTTCGACGAAATCGCAGTGCTGGTTCGTGATCTCCTCGGAGATGTCACGGTTCACGCACGTCAGGAGCCGCACGCGGCTGTAATGGCCGGACGCCTTCCAGATGACGTCCGCGCAGAGCGTCTTGCCCGTCACCTGATAGAAATATCTGTGGAATTCATCGTCCAGCGCGATGTTTGCACGGTAATCCCCCGTCGGTATGTTCCGCCTCTGATGTACGATGGAAGCCTGGAGGAACGCGATGTCCTCCGGCGTATGATGCGTCTGGAACATCTGCATGACGTTCCTTTCCACGGAGACGCGGAGGAACCGCTCTTCTTCCACACGGTTGATGTCGATTCTGGAGATCATGATCCCCCGCTGGGGCAGAAGATCGACGAGTCCCTCCTCCCCCAGGCGGATCAGTGCGTCCCGCATCGGCGAACGGCTGATATGGAAATGGCCGCACAGGTCCCGGATACTCACGATCGTCCCCGGCTTCAGACGCAGCCCAATGATATCCCTGCGCAGCACGGAATAAGCGTCCTGCTTTTTCTCCTCAAAAGCCCGCTCTTCGGACGGCGCCGTATTTTCCTGTCCCAAGGCATTGCCTCCCTTTGATCCGTCCGAACGCGCTGCCGCCTGCCGGACGAGATTACTGTTTTACCGACATTTTTTCGATGCTCTCCCAAAGGCCGTTGAGGTAAGCGGCCCCGAGCGCGCGGTCGTACAGGCCGTAGCCGGGCATTGCCTTCTCTCCCCAGATCGCGCGGCCGTGGTCTGGGCGGATGGGGCCGTCGAAGCCCACGTCGTAGAGCGCTTTCATGATGGCGAACAGGTCGAGCGAGCCGTCTCTGGAAAGATGCGCCGCCTCTTCAAAATTGCCGGGGGCGTTGTACTTCAGGTTGCGCACATGCGCAAAGTGGATACGGCTCCCCACGGCGCGGATGATATCCGGAATATCGTTTGCCGGATTGGACCCGAGCGATCCGCTGCAGAGCGTGACCCCGTTGTACGGGTTATCGACGGCATGCAACATCCGCAGGATATTCTCTTTGTTCGTGATGATGCGGGGCAGACCGAAAACCGACCAGGCCGGATCGTCCGGGTGAATCGCCATTTTGATGCCGTATTTTTCACAGGTGGGCATGATGGCCTCCAGAAAATATACCAGGTTCTGGAACAGCTTTTCATTGTCCACGTTCTGGTAAATTGCGAACAGTTCCTTGATGGTGGCCATCCGTTCCGGCTCCCACCCCGGCAGTATGAAGCCGTTCGATTTCTTCTCCATGGAATCGAATATCTCGTCCGGGTTGATTTTGGAGATCACTTCGTTGTCGTAAGCCAGCACGGTGGAACCGTCCGCCCGAGGCTTCGCGAGGTCCGTGCGGGTCCAGTCGAATACGGGCATGAAATTATAGCACACCATGTCGATACCCTCAAGGCCCAGATTCGTAAGAGAAGCGACGTAGTTTTCGATGTGCCGGTCCCGGTCCGGCGTGCCCGCCTTGATGGCGTCGTGGACGTTCACGCTCTCGATTCCCTTGATGGCAAGGCCGGCGTCTTCCACTTCCTTTTTCAGGGCGCGGATCTGTTCGCGCCGCCACGCTTCGCCCGGCTTCGTGCCGTAAAGCGTTGTGATAACTCCCGTAACGCCCGGCACCTGCCGGATCTGCTGCAAGGTTACGGAATCGTACCCGGTCCCGAACCAACGCATAGTCATATCCATGTGGTCTCTTCCTTTCGTTTCTTACACAAAACCATATTGAATACTGCTTTTTTTACGATATCGTAAAAGGAGATCCGCAGCGCTTGACAGCGGAACGGCCCCTGCCCGGGACATTTCTCCCACCCGCGACCGGGTGCGAAAGGTGAATATGGCAGTTTCAACCCGGATTTTACGATTGAACAGTTCAAGAAATATGTTACAACTAATATATCAGTCTTTCCATGCTTAATATTACTAAGATGCGGATAAAATTTTTGTTTAATAGTGATATCCGGCCTTTGATGTACAAAGTACGTACAGGCAGGGACAGAAGATCTGCAGGCTTTTTCCCCAGTCAGGCCGGGAATTCCCGGGCATGCACGCATGGCCGGACACCTCCTGCAGCCGATCCGCATCAATGTCGAAAAGCAGCCGTTTACAGGGAAACCGTAGATATTCATACAGATTGCGAAAAATGAATTTGATTAATTTGTCCAAATTATACTTGACATACTAAGATATTAATGATAGTCTTTAACAGAAAACTGACATGTTAGTTGCAGGCGAGTCCATGCACAAAAGTCCGAAAACGAAACAAATGGGGGGTACGTTATGGTAAGCGTGATCATTGGCATTCTGATGATCCTTTCTTTCTTCGGCATGATCTGGTACTGCGTCAAGGGCCATAACCTGATGGTCGGATTCCTGCTCATGGCTGTTCTCTGGGTGGTGCTTGCACTGATCGGCAATGCCATCGTTCCGGATCCGTCCATGAAAGGCAAAAGCGTTATCGACATTCTGGCCAACGTCTTCCAGACCGGACCGGAAAACTATGGAAAATCCATTTTGGTCAACATCTTCTTCGGCGCCTTCTTCGGCCGTGTCCTGATGGATACCGGCATTGCGGCCACACTGATCCGGAAGGTTGTGGAACTGGGCGGCGATAAGCCGCGCATTACCATGACATTGCTGTGCATCATTACGGCAATCATCTTCACATCCATGACCGGCATCGGCCCGGTTATTTCCATCGCCGTCATTGTCCTGCCCATCCTGCTTTCGCTGGGTATCCCGTCGCCTATCGCCATGTTTGCCTTCATGGGCTCCATCATGGCGGGCATTTTCGCCAACATCGTGAACTTCAAACAGTATCAGGCTATGCTGGTGACGGCGAACAAAGCGTATGACAGCTATACATACAACAACTACTTCAACTTTGCCATCATCGCCATGGTCGTGGCGCTTGTGGTGGTGCTGATCGTCGCCAACCTTGCCGTCGGCAGGAAGAAGGTCTCCTATTCCTGGGCGGCTTCCGTGGAGGAGTATAAGGCCGAAAACAAAAACAGCGAGAACAAAATAGAGAACGCACCGGCGATTTCCTGGATCTCCGTCATCCTGCCCGTCGTGCTGGTGATCGCGCTGAACGTGCCGATCATTCTCGCCTTCATTATCGCCTCCGCTTACGCGCTGCTTACCTGCAGAAAGTTCAAGGGCGGGTTTACCCCCATCTGCCGCATGCTGGCTAAGCAGTTCGCCGACGGCGCCATCGACGTGGCTCCTATGATCGGATTCCTGCTCACGCTGTCCATGTTCAACAACGCGGCCGTTCTTGCGGTGCCGTACTTCAAGACGCTGCTGGGCGGGGTGATTCCGACCTCCGCGCTGCTGCTCTGCGTCGTGTTCGCCGTTCTGACCCCGCTGGGCTTCTTCCGTGGCCCGATGAACCTTGTCGGCTGCGGCGCGGCCCTGCTCGCCCTGGTGGTTTCGATCTCCAACTGGCCGATCCAGTTCCTGTATCCTCTGTTCGCAGTCACCACCATCGCGCCGGAACATCTGGACATCACGCAGTCCTGGGTTGCC
>JAEZRH010000118.1 GCA_023412845.1 Bacillota bacterium | reverse complement strand
ATTGTGATATGCGCCGAATATTTTGCAGCCGTAAAGATTCTCGGCGTTCCACAGGAAAGTTTTAAGGTTTTCGGCGTTAACATGCCGTGGCTGTTTGGAGTTCTGGTGAACGTTGCTTTTTTATTTTACGACTATGCGCTTTCCCTTCTTGCCGTCCAATATTACAGAAAGCTCCATCTGCTGTTAAAAAAATGGTTCCATCTTCGTTAGACCCTGTTAAAGAAAGGCCTGTCTCGGTCAAAATTGCGCCTGACCGGGTCAAAATGTCCGAAGGGCGGCCGCGTTCCCGTGCTTTTTCCTCGCCGGATGCAATTTTATCTCGAAAATCCTTCGGCTTTTATTTTGAACACAAGGCCTGGAGCCCGGCGCATGAATTCTTTACTTGATTTTTAACCGTTCAGGCATTAAAATTATTCTGTTGAAAAGAAAAGCCGGTTTCCCGCGCGGAGCCGGCGCGGTTTCTCTATTTGCGCGCGGAGAATGGCAGAAAAAGGAATGGACAATCTATTGGCGGCGAGAATCCAGAACAAAATGACTGATTTCTCAAAAGGCCAAAAAAGAATCGCAAATTATATTGAGGAGCATTATGACAAGGTGGCGTTCATGACCGCTTCCAAGCTTGGGGCAACAGTCGGCGTCAGCGAATCCACCGTCGTCCGCTTCGCTACGGAAATCGGCTACAGCGGCTACCCGCAGCTGCAGCAGGCTATGCAGGAGATGATCCGCAACAAGCTGACCTCCGTCCAGCGTATGGATGTGACGTCGGACCGGATCGGAGATTCCGACGTCCTCGATTTTGTTTTCAATCAGGATATCGACGTGATCCGCAGGACCATGGAGGAGACCTCGCACGAAAATTTCTACCGCGCCGTCGACGCCATCGTCTCTTCCCGGAAAATCTACATTCTAGCGGCGCGCAGCGCACTGGCGCTGGGCACTTTTTTGTCTTATTATTTCAATATGCTTTTTGAGAATGTCCTTTTGGTGCAGTCTACCAGCGAGGGAGAAATCTTTGAACAGATGATCCACGTTGACAGCCAGGATACGGTTATCGGAATCAGCTTCCCCCGCTATTCCAAAAAAATTGCCAAGGCGATGGGTTTTGCCCGGAACCGGGGCTCAAAGGTCATTGCCATTACAGACACTTCCATGTCGCCGGTTGCGGAGAAGGCGGATTATCTTCTTCTTGCCAGAAGCGACATCGCGTCGATCGTCGACTCGCTCTGCGCGCCCCTCAGCCTGATCAACGCCTTGATCGTTATGGTGACCCTCAAAAAGTCCGGTGAAGTCAAGCAGACGTTCCAGAATCTGGAAAACATCTGGGACGAGTACGGTGTTTATGAAAAGGTAGATGACACTCCCGGTGAAGTATGACGCGCTTGTGATCGGAGGCGGTGCCGCCGGAATGATGGCGGCGGGCACCGCCGCGCAGAGGGGCCTGAAGGTCTGCCTGCTGGAGCGGAACAGCATCCTCGGCAAAAAGATTCGCATCACCGGCAAGGGGAGATGCAACGTCACCAACCGCTGCGACGTCAGGACCATGATCGAAAACGTCCCTACGAACGGACGTTTTTTGTACGGCGCCGCTTCGCAGTTTTCCCCGGAAGACACCATGAACTTTTTCGGGGAGCTCGGCCTTCCACTGAAAACGGAACGGGGGAACCGTGTTTTCCCGGTATCCGACCGGGCGGCGGACGTGGCTGAGAAGCTGATCGAATTTGCCCGAAGGTCCGGAGCTTCCGTCGTGACCGGAAGGGCGGAAAACCTTCTGCTTTCCGACGGAAAGGTCCGCGGCGTGCGCTTGGAAGACGGTGCCGAAATCCTTGCGGAGAATGTCGCGGTCTGCTGTGGAGGAGCGTCGTACCCCGCCACAGGTTCGACCGGAGACGGCTACCGGCTTGCAAGGCAGGCGGGGCATGCCATCATTCCGCTGACGCCGTCGCTGATCCCGCTGACCGCGTCCGGAGACGACTGCAGGGATATGATGGGCCTGTCGCTTCGGAACATCTCCGTCCGCATAACGGAGACCGGGACTGGAAAGACGGTATACGAGGATTTTGGGGAACTTCTGTTTACGCATTTCGGCCTGTCGGGGCCTGTCATTTTGAGCGCCAGCAGTCATATGCGGCAGATGAAGCCCGGAAAATACCGCGTTTTTATCGACCTCAAACCGGCGCTCAGCCCGGAAAAGCTGGATGCGAGGCTCGTGCGGGAATTCCTTGAAAACCACAACCGGGATTTTTCGAACTCGCTTTCGGGACTCCTCCCACGCAAAATGATACCTGTCGCCGTGCGAAGGTCCGGCATCCCTCCGGAGACGAAATGCAACGCTGTCACCCGGCAGATGCGGCATGATTTCGCTGCGCTTTTAAAATCATTTGACGTCACCGTCAGCGGCTTTCGCCCCATAGAAGAGGCGATCGTCACTTCCGGCGGCGTCTCGACAAAGGAGATCGACCCGAAGACGATGGAGTCCCGGCTGATCCGGGGGCTGTATTTTGCTGGCGAAGTGATGGATGTTGACGGCTATACCGGAGGGTTCAATCTTCAGATCGCGTTCTGCACGGGAAGGCTTGCCGGAAAATCAATGAAAAAATCGGAGGAAATGCCGAAATGATTGCCGTTGCGATTGACGGGCCGGCCGGAGCCGGCAAAAGTACCATCGCGCGCCTCGCCGCGAAAGAACTCGGGTTTGTTTATGTGGATACCGGCGCGCTGTACCGTGCCGTCGGGCTGTTCATCCTTCACGCGGGAGTTTCGCCGTCGGATCGGGATGCGGTTTGCGGCGTTCTTTCGCAGATCGCGGTTTCCATCCGCTACCAAAGCGGGGAACAGCGGGTGATTCTCTGCGGAGACGACGTGACGGACGAGATCCGGTCGCCCGGGGTTTCCATGGCGGCTTCCGCGGTGTCCGCTTTTCCCGACGTAAGGGAATTTCTTCTTTCTCTCCAGCGTGAGCTTGCGCAGCAAAGCGACGTCGTCATGGACGGGCGGGATATCGGTACGGTCGTCCTGCCGGGCGCGCAGGTAAAGATTTTTTTGACCGCTTCTCCGGAGGACCGCGCCCGCCGCAGATATGAAGAAACGCTGAGCGCAGGCAAACCGGCAGTCTATGAGGAAGTCCTCAAGGACCTGAAACAGAGGGATTACAACGATACGCACCGCTCCGTAGCGCCGCTCGTGCCTGCCACAGACGCTGTTCTGGTCGACACGACCGGGAATACCTTGGAGAAATCGGTGGAACAGCTCACGTCGATCATCAAAAAGCAGCTGAAGAGGCAAATAACCGGACGGGAAGTGGTGAAACTATGAAACGTACGTCGTTGTATACGTTTGCAAGAACACTGCTTCCCTGGTTTTTTCAGTTGCTGATGCCAAGCCGGATCCATCATGCGGAGAATATGCCCAAAAAGGGCGGAGTTGTTCTCTGCTGTAACCATGCGAGCATGACGGACCCGCTGCGTCTTGCCTACAGCCAGCGCAGGCAGATTTTTTTCATGGCCAAGGAAGAACTGTTCCGCAATTCTTTCATCAAAGCCGTCATCACGGCCCTGGGCGCATTCCCGGTGGCCCGGGGCAGGGGCGACAAACAGGCGATCTCGACCGCCGAACGGCTGCTTAAAGACGGCAATGTCCTCGGGATCTTTATCGAAGGGACCCGCTCGAAGGACGGCAGCCTCCAGCGCCCAAAATCAGGCGCGGTCCTGCTTGCCTACAGAAGCGGCGTGCCGGTTCTGCCGTGCTGCATCACGGCGAGAGGCGGCGGGCTTCCGGGCACTTTTCGCACGAGCATCGTTTCCTACGGGGAACCGATCGCTCCGGAAGACCTGGGCGTCAAGAACGGCACCCCATCCGAACTGCGCGATGCGAGCCGGATGGTCATGGACAGAATTGCCGAACTGCGGGAAAAAAGCCTTGAAGAGTTTGCCCTGAAGAATGGGTCCAGATGAAATCGTATCCTTTGCAGATGATTCTCAAAATCATTTTTTACCTGCCTTGCAGACTCCTTTTTGGGGTGCGGTACCGCGGCTTGCGGAACATCCCGAAAATGGGGAAGCTGATCGTGTGCAGCAACCATAAATCGGTTTTCGACCCGATTTTGCTCGCACTGCCGTTTCCGCGGCAGATCCGTTATATGGCGAAAGAAGAGCTGTTCCGGGACCACGGCCGGGCTGCGGGATGGTTCCTGCGTGTTCTGGGGGCATTTCCCGTCCGGCGCAACTCCGGGGACGTCGCTTCCATCCGTACTGCGGAGCATATTTTGGACCGCGGCGGAGTTGTGGGAATTTTCCCTCAGGGCGGCTGTGTGAACGAAAATTTCTTATCGCGCATGAAGGCCGGCGCGGCTCTGCTTGCCGTCCGAACGAAGACCCCGATTCTTCCCGTTTCCGTCTATTCCGAGGGAAGGCCTTTTCCGTTCAGGCGCGTCACGGTCCGGTACGGTCCCGTCATTCCCTGCGACGACCCGGCGCGTCCCGATGGAGGCAGAAGGAACGTCCGCACGTCCGCGGCGCTTGTCGCCGACCGCATCAACGCTATGCTGGAGGAAAAGTTTTGAAGATCACTGTTGCCCGCTCGGCGGGTTTCTGTTTTGGGGTCGACCGTGCCGTCACCATGGTGAACGCCTTGCTGGATGCAGGAAAAAAGGTCTGTACGCTGGGGCCGATCATCCACAATCCCCAGACGCTGGAAGATTTTGAGAAGCGCGGGGTCACCGTCATCCGGTCCGTCCATGAGGTGCCGCCCGGCGCGACGATTGTCGTCCGGTCGCACGGCGTGGAAAAATCCGTTATGGATGAAATCATTTCGGGCGGATTCGATTTCTGCGATGCGACGTGCCCGTTTGTCGCAAAAATCCATAAAATTGTTTCGCATGAATCGGGCCTTGGGCGGACCGTTTTGATTGCGGGGGACATGACGCACCCCGAAGTCAGGGGGATCTGCGGCCATTGTTCCGGAAAATGCTTCATTTTTAAAGACGCCGGCGAGCTGGAACGCCTGACAACGGAAAATCCCTCCCTCAAAACAGAGCCCGTAAGCGTAGTCGCACAGACGACGTTCCGTGTGTCTGAATGGGAAATTTGTTTGGAAATCCTGAAAAAGGTATATACAAACGCAACTATTTTTGCTACAATATGTAATGCAACTGTAATACGGCAGTCGGAAGCTGTGGGTTTGGCGCGTCTCTGCGATGCAATGCTAGTCATCGGCGGAAGAGAAAGTTCCAATACCGCAAAACTGTATGAACTGTGCAATCAGTATTGCACTACATATCTTGTGGAATCAGCGGACGAGCTTCCGCTCCGGTCCCTTTCGGGGGTCGGCCATCTCGGCATTACTGCCGGCGCTTCCACGCCGGCATGCATTATAAAGGAGGTTCTAGTCACCATGTCAGAAATCAACGAGAGTTCGGCAAAGGACACTGCCCAGGATACGGCGGCGCAGACGGCCGAAACCGCGGTACAAAAATCCAAGGAGAACACTGCCGACGGGAGCTTCGCGCAAATGCTCGAAGAATCCCTAAAGACTTTAAATACAGATGAAAAGGTTCACGGTGTCGTTGTTGGTGTTACTCCGAGCGAAGTCTTGGTCGATGTCGGAAGAAAACAGGCCGGCTACATTCCGGCTTCCGAACTTTCCGCAGACCCCAGCGTAAAACCTGAGGATGTCGTAAAAGTCGGCGACGAGATGGACCTCCTCATCATGCGTACGAACGACCAGGAAGGAACCATAATGCTTTCCAAAAAGCGTCTGGACGCGGCAAAAGGCTGGGAAAAAGTCGCAGCCGCCGCTGACGACCAGTCGATTCTTGACGGCGTGGTTTCGGAAGTCATCAAAGGCGGACTGATTGCCGTCACGGAAGGCGTACGGGTATTTATCCCGGCTTCGCAGGCGACCGCGTCCCGCAATGATCCGCTGGACGCCCTCCTCAAAAAGCAGGTCAAATTCCGCATCATCGAAGTAAACCGCAACCGCAAGCGTGCGGTCGGTTCCATCCGTTCCGTGCTGAAGGATGAAAAGAAAGCGCTGGAAGAAAAATTCTGGGAAACAGCCGAAGAGGGTAAGGAATATGACGGCGTCGTCAAATCGCTTACTTCGTACGGCGCGTTTGTCGACCTTGGCGGAATCGACGGCATGATCCACATTTCCGAGCTGTCCTGGACCAGGATCAAGCATCCGTCCGAAGTCGTCAGCGTAGGCGATACCGTCCATGTTTATATCAAAGGTCTCGACCGGGAAAAGGGAAAGATCTCGCTCGGTTATAAAAAGCCGGAAGACAATCCGTGGGAAATCCTCAAAAGCCAGTACCCGGTGGGCAGCGTTGCCGAGGTGAAGATCGTCGGCATGACGACGTTCGGCGCTTTTGCACAGGTGATTCCGGGAATCGACGGTTTGATCCATATCTCCCAGATTGCGGACCACAGAATCGAAAAACCGCAGGATGTCCTTAAAATCGGCGATGTCGTCAAGGTAAAGATTACGGACATCGACTTTGACAAGCACCGTGTCAGCCTTTCCATCCGTGCTCTGCTGGAAGAACAGGACAATAACCCGGAAGACTCTGAGAACGAATAATCGAAGGCTTTTCAGGGCACAGGGAATCTGATGATTCCTCTGTGCCCTTTTGTCATGTATAGCGTTCGTTCGTCTTTTTTAGCTTCCTAATTTAGAAAATAGTATGCACACCATGATTCCCGACGGAGTATTATGAAAAGAATTCTGTCGGGAGGTGGAGCAATTGAGAAGACATCCGCGAGGCAGACGGGCCAACGGAAGACCCCTGTTGTTGCTTCTGCTGTTTATCGGCGCAATTTTGCTGATGAACCGACTGATCCGCCCCGTTGTGGTATCCGCAACGGAAAATGAGGCAAAAATAAGATCGGTCAGTATGTTCAATTCGGCGGTGCTTCAGGAGATGGAAAACAACGCCGTTACATACAGTGACCTTGTCACTGTGACCCGCGATTCTGGCGGAGAGGTGCAGTCCATCACCGCCGACATGGTGAAGATGAACCGCCTGAAAGCGGGGATTGTCAACGATATTCAGGCCGGCATCAACAAAGAAGACGATTCTACGCTCGACATTCCGCTCGGTACCATCCTCGGTGGAACGCTTTTCCACGGGTGGGGCCCAAAAGTGCATCTCCACATGACGCTTGCCGGAAACGTGACGGCCGATTTCAAAAGCTCCTTCGAATCCGCGGGCATCAACCAGACCAGGCATCAGATCTATATCAACATCCATGCGAGCGTTTACTCATTTCTTCCCGGTTTCGACAGCACCACGGATGTGGATACCAGTGTCCTTGTAGCGGAAACCGTCATTGTCGGCTCGGTGCCGAGCGTCGTCGCAAACCTGAAATGACCCGTAAGATGCGGAGGTTAAAAAAACATGGACCTTGAAGAAGCTAGAAAACAGGCCGCCCTGCTGGCCGAGCAGATCCGTTACCACAACAGAAAATATTATGTGGAAGATTCACCGGAAATCGACGACGCGGAATACGACGCCCTTTACCGGCAGCTTGAGAATCTGGAATCCGAATATCCGGAACTGGCGACGCCTGATTCCCCGACCCAGACGGTTGGGGGCGCTCCCTTAAGCAAATTTTCTCCGGTTGCGCATACGGTGCCGATGGAAAGCCTCCATGATTCCTTTTCGGAACAGGAGCTTGTGGATTTTGACCACCGGGTCCGCGCCGCATTGGGGGAACCCGTCGTATATATCGTGGAACCCAAATTCGACGGCCTTTCCGTTTCCGTCGAATACCGCGACGGCGTGCTTGCGCGCGGATCGACGCGCGGCGACGGCCTCGTCGGCGAGGATATCACGGAAAATATCCGGACCATACGCACCGTGCCGAAAAAGCTGAAACAGCCTTTGCCGTTTCTTGAAGTGCGCGGTGAAGTGTACATGTCGCACCGGTCCTTCTTTGAGCTTTCGGCGCGGCAGGAGCTGAACGATGAAAAGCCGTTCAAAAATCCCAGAAACGCCGCCGCCGGATCGCTCCGGCAGAAAAATGCAAAAATTACTGCGGAACGGAATCTGGACATTTTTGTTTTTAACGTTCAGCAGGTGACTGGCGCAGAATTTAATTTTCACGATCAGGCACTTAATTTTTTAAGGGACCTTGGGTTTACGGTGCCTCCCTTTTTCACCCGGTGCGAGACCGTCGAACAGGTCGTCGCCGAAGTGCGCCGCATCGGTGCAATGCGAGGGGAGCTGGATTATTCCATAGACGGGGCCGTCGTCAAAGTCAATTCCTTCGAGCAGCGGAGCCGTCTCGGCAGCACGGCGAAATTTCCGCGATGGGCGGAGGCGTTCAAATATCCGCCGGAAGAAAAGCGGACGAGGCTGCTCGATATCGAGATCAACGTGGGTCGCACCGGCGTTCTGACCCCAACCGGCATCTTCGAACCCGTTACGCTTGCCGGCACCACTGTAAGCCGCGCGACCCTGCATAATCAGGATTTCATTTCCGATAAGGACATCCGCAAAGGGGACACGGTCGTGCTCCGCAAGGCGGGGGAGATTATCCCGGAAGTCGTTGCGGTCGTTTCCCATCGGGAAGGCTCCGAGCCGTTCCGTATGCCGGAGGTGTGCCCGTCCTGCGGCGCTCCCGTCGCCAGGGAGGAAGGGGAGGCCGCGACCCGCTGCACGAATCCGGAATGTCCCGCGCAGCTTCTCCGCCATCTCATCCATTTCTGTTCGCGGGACGCGATGGACATCGACGGTTTCGGTCCGGCGCTGCTTGAGAAGCTGATTGCGGAAAAGCTGGTCGCTTCTCCCGCGGACCTCTTTTCGTTGAGCCTGCCGCAGCTTTCCGGGCTTGAGCGCATGGGGGAAAAATCCGCTCAGAACAGGATCGATGCC
>JAEZRH010000028.1 GCA_023412845.1 Bacillota bacterium | reverse complement strand
AACGAAACGATTGCCGCGATGGGCACCAGTTTGCCAACGGTCGCAAGGGTCTGGATCACGCCGCCGCATTTGGTGGAAATGATATTCATAATAAGGATAAATGCGAGCACCCCGACGCCCAGCAGCTTTTGCTGCATCCCGCTCATCGGCAGAAAATACGCCGAATAGGTCGCGAATGCAATCGCCTGCGCGGCGACGGAAGCCGGGTAGGAGATGACGGTCTGCACCCAGCCCAGCAGGAAAGCCGCCGTGTCGCCGTACAGTTCCGCCATATAGGTGTAAAGGCCGCCGGACTTGGGGATCGCGGAAGCGATCTCCGCAATGGAAAGCGCCGCGGCCAGCGTGATCAGCCCGCCCGCCGCCCAGGCCAGCAGGCCCATGCCGGGAGAACCCGCGTCTTTCAGCACGATACCAGGCTTCAGAAAAATTCCGGAACCGATGATCATGCCCACGACAATGGCCATCGTTTCCACCGTAGTAACGGATTTTTTCATGGTTGCGTTCTGCATGGAGCCAAAACCCTCTCCGGATGTTATTTTTGGAATCGGGATTTTCCACGTCAAACCGCCCGAAATCCTCAAAAAGAAACTCTGCAGACTAAATTTTACCATAAAAAGGGAAAAATGTCCAGAAACGGCGAAAGCTTTTGCTAAGGTTCAGACTGTCTCGCCGTAAATGCCCTGCACGCTGACTTCGCCGGAACGCACCGTTTCCAGGCTTCCATCCTCCATGCGAACGACAAGCTCCCCTTCCGGGGAAATATCGGCCGCTGTTCCGGACACCGCCGCCCGGCCTCTTTGAAAAGAGACGCGCCTCCCGAGGGTGACGCAATCCTGTTTATATCGTTCCAGAAACGCAGGCGTCAGCGAAGCGGCGTTCTCTTTCAGCAGAAGTTCGAATCTGCGCAAAATCTCCTGTAAAAGGGAGATCCTGCGGACGGGCGCACCCTGCTCCATGCGGAGCGATGTGGCCTTTTGCCGCAGTTCCTCCGGAAAATCGGCATTGTTGGCGTTGATCCCAATGCCGACGACAACGAATTCGACGCGCTCGATTTCCGCGCTCATTTCCGTCAGGATGCCGCATACCTTTTTTGTGCCGATCAGTACGTCGTTCGGCCATTTGATTTGAGCCTGGGAGGCGGACCCCGCACGGGACCTGGCACAGATCGCCGCGCAGACGGCTTCGCCGGCAAGCAGCGTCGTCGCCGCGATTTGCAGCGGCAGGCGGACCCCGCACGGCAGGCGACCTTCGCCCGGAAGACGGCTTCCGTCCGGAAGCGCGCCGGGCCGCAGCAGCACCGAAAACCATATGCCCGTTCCGGAGGGCGACAGCCAGTTCCGGCCCAGCCTGCCCTTGCCGCCGGTCTGCTGCTCCGCGATAAAGAGGCTCCCGTTCGGGGCTCCCCGCAGCGCCTGCCGCTTCGCCTCTTCGTTTGTGGAATCCACACTGTCGTAGCAGTAAATGTTTCCGCCGATTTCTTCCGTTTCAAGGCCCGCGGCGATCTCCTCCGGAGAATACAGATCGGGGCAGGAAACAAGCCGGTAGCCCCGATTTGTCGCGGAATCGATTTCGTAGCCGCAGCGGCGCAGGGCTTCGACGCCCTTCCAGACCGCTGTGCGCGATCTGCCCAGCCTGCCGCTGAGCTCCTCGCCGGAAAGAAAACCGCCGCTCTCCCGCAGATAACTTAAAATTTCTTCTTTCAGCGCCATGGATACGCCGCCTTTTCGTCTGTGTTTTCCTCAATTATAAACGATTCTCCGTTCCGCCGCAACCGAATCTGAGGCACAACATGTCTTGCCGGATAAACGGCGGCTGTGATATAATGATAATATAATGGAAAGTGAGTGATAGCGGATGGATGTTAGACCCGGGGATATCCTCCAGATGAAAAAACCGCATCCCTGCGGGAGCAACACCTTTCTGGTCCTGCGCTCCGGCATGGATTTTAAGATCCGCTGTACCAAATGCGGGCATGAAGTCATGGTGCCGCGGCTGAAATGCGAAAAGAATATCAAAAAGATCATTCGTGAGACCTCGCCGGGGGAATCGTAGCCTTCTTCCTCTGCAGAACCGACTTTAACGCAAAGGGAGAAAATCAATGTTTGAAAATCTTGAAGTCTTTGACAAACGCTACGAAGAGCTCGGCCGCCGCCTGTACGACCCGTCGGTCGTGTCCGACCCGGATGCCTTCCGCGACCTGATAAAGGAATCGAAAAGCATTGAACCGATCGTGTTCGCCTTCCGCAGCTACAAAAAAACTCTTTCCGACGAAGAGAGCGCCAGGGCCATCCTGGAAGAGGAAACGGATGAGGAGCTACGCGTCCTCGCGCAGGAAGAGCTTGAGAAATCCCGCACGGACCGGGCGCGCCTGACGGACGAGCTGAAGATCCTGCTTCTGCCGAAGGACCCGAACGACGAACGGAACGTCATCGTCGAGATCCGCGGCGGCGCGGGCGGCGAAGAGGCGGCGCTTTTCTCCTCCGTACTGTTCCGCATGTACGGCATGTACGCGCAGCGCAGGAACTGGCAGGTCGAGATCATGAACGCGAACGAGACGGAACTCGGCGGCTATAAGGAAATCAGCTTTATGATCACCGGCGAGGGAGCCTACTCCCGCCTGAAATACGAGAGCGGCGTGCATCGCGTGCAGCGCGTGCCGGAGACGGAACAGCAGGGGCGCATCCACACTTCGACGGCGACGGTCGCCGTCCTGCCGGAAGTGGACGACGTGGAGGTCGAGCTCGACCCGAAGGACCTCAAGATAGACACCTACCGATCCAGCGGCGCGGGCGGCCAGCACATCAACAAGACCTCCTCTGCCATCCGCGTGACGCACCTGCCGACCGGCCTTGTGGTGGAATGCCAGGACGAGCGCAGCCAGTACAAAAACAAGGACCGCGCTCTCAAAATCCTGCGCTCTCGCCTGTACGAGATGAAACAGAGGGAACAGGACAGCAAAGTCGCGGCACAGCGGCGGTCGCAGGTCGGGACCGGAGACCGCTCCGAGCGCATCCGGACTTACAACTACCCGCAGGGACGCCTGACGGACCACCGCATCGGCCTGACGCTTTACCGCCTGGATGCCGTGCTGAACGGCGACCTCGACGAGATCATCGATTCGCTTATCGCCGCCGATCGCGCCGCCCAGCTTCAGGAAAGCTCCGGCGCCGAGCAGGCTCTCGCGCATTAAGACTCCGTGTCTACAATATATTCCGGAAAAGAGAGAATTAAAAGAGATGCAAACCCTTTTGCTGAAAGCGGAAGAACCGGGGGCCATTGAGACCGCCGCCCGCATTCTGCGGGAAGGCGGCCTTGTGGGAATGCCGACCGAGACGGTCTACGGCCTTGCGGCAAACGCCCTTGACGGCAACGCCGTGGAAAAAATCTTCAAGGCCAAAGGCAGGCCGCAGGACAATCCGCTTATCGTCCATATATCCTCCTGGGAACAGATTTACCCGCTTGTGAAATTGCTGCCCGCATCGGCGGAAAAGCTCGCGAAAGCGTACTGGCCGGGGCCGATGACCATGGTGCTGGAAAAATCCGCGCTCATTTCCGATGAAGTGAGCACGGGCCTGCCGACCGTGGGGATCCGCTTTCCGTCGCATCCGGTGGCGCGGGCGCTGATCACCGCCGCGGGAGTCCCCGTAGCGGCTCCTTCCGCCAACCGCTCCGGGCTGCCGAGCACGACCACGGCGGAACACGTGATGCGCGACATGGACGGGAAAATCGACGCCGTCCTCGACGGCGGGATCTGCGGCGTCGGCGTGGAATCCACGATCGTGACGCTCGCGTCGGACCCGCCGCGTTTGCTCCGCCCCGGCGGCATCACCCTGGAGCAACTCCGCAAGGTGCTCGGCCGCGTGGATGTCGACCCCGCCGTGATGAATCCGCTGCCGAAAGGCGCGCGCCCGCTTTCGCCCGGCATGAAATATAAGCATTATTCTCCCAAAGCGAACGTAATTATTCTTAAGGGGGACGGCGCCGCTTTCGCCGACTATGTCAACGCCCACGGCACGCCCGGCGTCGCCGCGCTGTGTTACAGCGGGGACGAGCGCTCGCTCTGCGTGCCGGCCATCTGCTACGGCGCGGAAACCGATTATAGCGCGCAGGCGCGCGAGCTGTTCGAGGCGCTGCGGCATCTGGACGATATCGGCGCCAAGACGGTCTATGCACGCTGCCCGGAACCCTCCGGCGTAGGGCTTGCCGTCTACAACCGCCTGATGCGGGCCGCGGGATTCGAGGTGCTCCGCCTTGGGTGAGCCGCACGTCATCGGCCTGACAGGCCCAACCGGGGCGGGCAAATCGACCGTCGCGCAGGCTCTGCAGCGTCTTGGCTGCATTATCGTCGACGCCGACGCCGCAGCTCGGAGCGTGACCGAACAGCCCGGGTGCCTGTCGAAGCTGAAAGCGGCGTTCGGCGCGGACATCGTCGGACCGGACGGAATTCTCGACAGAAAGGTCCTTTCCAAGTGTGCTTTTTCAAGCCCCGAAGCGACGCGGCTGCTCAATTCCATCACGCACCCCGCGATCTTCGAAGCCTGCATCCGGCAGATCCGCGAGGCGCAGCAGGCGGGCTGCAGGGCTGTGATCCTCGACGCTCCGCTGCTGTTCGAAAGCGGGGCCGAGCGCCTCTGCGATGCGGCTATCGCTGTAACGGCTTCGATGGAATCGCGGCTCAAACGCATTACGGCAAGGGACAATATCGACGAAGAACTCGCCCGTGCGCGTATGGAAGCGCAGCACGGGGAAACATACTATACTGCACGTGCCGGCTATACGTTCAGCGGCAGTACCGACTGGAGCGTCCTTGACCAGAAAGCTGGGGAGCTTTTGGAGAGAATTCTTGAAGATTTGGATCAAAAAACATAAAAAGGCGCTGACAGCCTGCGCGCTGCTGGCGGTTCTACTGGTTGCGGCGCTTTTTCTGCTGCGCTGGAGCCGCATAAATTTTCTGAAAACAATGTATCCCCGCACCTATTCCGAAATTGTGACCAAAGAAGCAAAACGCAACGGACTCGACCCGAATTTCGTCTACGCGGTGATCCGCGCGGAAAGCAATTTCGATTCCGAGGCGAAGTCGAAGGCCGGGGCCCTCGGGCTGATGCAGCTTACCCCCGCGACCTTCGAATGGCTGCAGAAACGCGAGGAAGCTTCCCCTGTGCTGCCGGAGGACGACTTGTATAAGCCGGAAATCAATATCCGCTACGGGTGCAGGTTTCTGTCTCTGCTGTTTCAGACCTACCCCGTGCGGCGGACGGCGCTCTGCGCCTACAACGCGGGCATGGGCACCGTCAATCAGTGGCTGAAGCGCGGAGAAATCTCAAAGGACGGAAAAAGTCTGGATGCCATCCCCTATCCGGAAACCAGAAATTATGCCGATACCGTGGAGTTATACTATCAAAGGTATCGCGATCTCTACGGTTCCGGATACAATTCTGAATAAAGGAGTGTTGCCAAATGGCAAAGAAAGAAGAAAAAGAATCCGTGAAAAAGCTGAAGGAGAGCCTGCTTGTGAACCGTTCGAACGGGTGCTTTCAGGTGACGGAGAAGGAGCTTGCGGAAGCGGACAGCTACTGCGAAGGCTACAAGAATTTTATGAACACCGCAAAGACCGAACGCGAGGTTGTCTTTTACGCCGTCGCCGAAGCGGAAAAAGCTGGGTTTGTCCCGTTTGAGGCCGGAAAAAAATATAAGCCGGGCGACAAGGTCTACAGCAACAACCGCGGCAAGGCCCTGATTCTGGCCGTGATCGGCAAGAACGGATGCAAAGACGGCGTGCGCATCGCCGCGTCTCACATCGACTCGCCGCGTCTCGACCTAAAGCCGCATCCCCTGTACGAAAAGGACGGTCTGTCTCTCTTCAAGACCCACTACTACGGCGGCATTAAGAAATACCAGTGGACCGCTATTCCCCTTTCGATGCACGGGCGCGTCATCCTGAAAGACGGAACGCCCGTGGACATCCGGATCGGCGAAAAAGAGGGCGAGCCGCAGTTCTGCGTGACGGACCTTCTGCCTCACCTTGCCGACGAGCAAATGAAAAAGACGCTTGCAAAAGGCGTTGAGGGCGAGAACCTGAACATCACGGCCGGAAGCCGTCCCGTGGACACCGGTTCCGACGAAAAGGATAAAGCGGAGCTTGTCAAGCTGAACGTGATGAAGCTGCTGCATGAAAATTACGGCATGACGGAAGAGGATTTCGTTTCCGCAGACATTGAATTCGTACCGGCGTTCAAACCGGTCGACGTGGGTTTCGACAGAGGGATGATCGGCGCTTACGGCCATGACGACCGGGTCTGCGCGTACCCCGCGCTGACTGCGGTCCTTCATGCGGGAAAGCCGGAAAACACGATCGTCACCGTCCTTGCCGACCGCGAAGAGATCGGCAGCGTGGGCAATACGGGCCTGAATTCGCAGTTCCTCCGCTATTTTATCGCGGACCTCGCTCAGGCCGAAGGCCTGGAAGGCCGCCATGTGCTCAGCCTGTCGAAATGCCTTTCCGCCGACGTGACCGCCGCCTATGACCCCACCTACTCGGAGGTCTACGAAGCAAACAATTCCTGCTATGTGAACGGCGGCGTGGGCGTTGCAAAATACACCGGCGGGCGCGGCAAAAGCAGTACCAGCGAAGCCACGGCGGAGCTTGTGGCCGAAATACGCGCCCTTTTCGAAAAGAACGGTGTGCTTTGGCAGATAGGCGAAATGGGCAAGGTGGACGCCGGCGGCGGCGGGACCGTGGCCATGTTCGTCGCAAGCCTGAACGTGGATGTCATCGACATCGGCGTGCCCGTGCTTTCCATGCACTCGCCGTTTGAGCTTGTCTCCAAGCTGGACGTTTATATGACCTACAAAGGTATCCTGGCTTTTTACGAAGCGGCATGATGCCGCTGTCAAGCCGCGCCGTTCAGTAAGGTAAAAATTTCGGGCGACGACGGGCACGAGAGTCTGAGAAAACTCCCGATGACGTTTTTAGTCTGCGGGAGCAGTTCCATATTCCTAACGACAAAAGCAGGCCGATGATACGTCGGCCTGCTTTTGTTTGCATGCAGCCCCGGCCCGGCCACAGGCGCAGATTCTGCCTGACGGGAGTTTCCTTCGACTCTCCCGCCGGAACGGGCCTATTCTCTTGCCAAACGAGACGGCGGGGCTTGACCGCGCAGGCACTGCGTGGCGAGTGATTCCATTTATTTGCTATTTAGCATAATATGGCCTTGTGCGGGGTGAATACGATGCGGAGAAACTGTACACCGGAAGAAATGTCCTACCTTGCGACGTCTTTTGCCGTAAGTATCGCACAAGGGCAGGACGTTCATTCCCTGCGGATTCTGTGCAGTTTTTTCACAAGCGTTATCGCTACGCTGAACGTAATCATCAATCAAAAACAGTTCCTTGAAAAACCTCTGGAAAAAAAGGGCGAGCTTGACGGCCGGCACAAAGAGGAATAAGGAACGGAAAAGCCGCAGCGGTGAGGCGCATCAGCGCCTGCAGCTGCGGCTTTTTCGAAGGGGAGACCCGCCTCGCGGGCGGGCAATGCCAAAAAGGAAGAACTATGAAAGAAATTTATAGAAAACCTCTTTCGAGGAATTTTAATTTGTCTGCCGGCCGCCGGATCGGTATTCCGTCTGGCCCGACGGCCTTCGGCAGTAAAATATTTTTTCTCTAATCAAGTACAGTTGAAGTATACGCCGTCAATGTGTCTGCGGCGTGAACCATATTTGAATTTTTGAGGAAATAGATATGAAAAAAATGTGAACGGCATCGCCCGATGATGCACGGAAACAGGCAAACTGATAGTATTACTTATTAGGAATACTATAAAAGGAAATTAATTACGAAATGTTAAGAATTTTAAAAAACTGATTAATTTTTGTAAAATGTATGTTAAAATAGGTTTGGTCAGAAAAGGAACGTCTGTAAAGAAGACACGGAATTTAAAAAAGAGGTTGTTTCATGTCTCCTATTCTCCCAATAGCGTTGATTCTGGTCTGCGCATCCATTTTCGTCAACGGATGGACCGACGCTCCCAACGCGATCGCAACGGTTGTCGCCACGCGCGTTCTGCCGCCGAGGATAGCAGTGGTCATGGCGACGATATTCAACCTGATCGGCATCATGTGCTTCGGTTCGGCGGTTGCCAGCACCATCGCAAACCTCGTAGACGTAGGAACCGGCATGAACCCGCTTGTTGCAATCTGCGCGGCGCAGCTTTCCATCGTCATCTGGTCCGTGTCGGCATGGAGGTTCGGCATTCCCACAAGCGAAAGCCACGCGCTGATTGCCGGCCTGATGGGAGCCG
Organism: Bacillota bacterium; assembly: GCA_023412845.1. Lineage (GTDB taxonomy): Bacteria > Bacillota > Clostridia > Oscillospirales > Acutalibacteraceae > Thermocaproicibacter. Next base: position 2,668 of record JAEZRH010000028.1, on the reverse strand, counting down.
GAATCGCCTACAACGGCCTGGCGGCATTCGAGTGGTCCCCGTTTGCGAAAGTCCTGTGGGGCATCTTCATTTCCACCGTCGTCGGATTTGCCGCGAGCTATGTCGTGACGAAGATCATCGGGTTCCTCTTCCGCGGAATGAAACGGGCGCGTGCGAACCGCATCTTTTCCGTCGGGCAGATAGCTTCCGCCGCGCTGATGGCGACCAGCCACGGCGCCCAGGACGGCCAGAAATTCATGGGCGTGTTTGTGCTTGTGCTTTTGCTCGCAAAAGATCAGAAGATCCCGGCAAACGTCCCCATAGCGCCGCGGATCATGATTCTTTGCGCGCTTGTCATGGGGATCGGGACATCCATCGGGGGCCACCGGATCATCAAGACTATGGGTGTAGACATGGTCAAACTGGAAAAGTACCAGGGTTTTTCCGCCGAGATCGTCGCTTCCTCCTGCATGCTGATCACCACCGTCAGCTCCGGGATCCCCCTGAGCACGACGAACACCAAGGGTTCCGCGATGATGGGCGCGGGCGCCGCACGACGTTTTTCCGACGTAAACTGGGGCGTGGCCAAAGAAATGGTCATGGCCTGGGTGCTTACGTTCCCCGCCTGTTTGATTCTGGGTTATGTCATGACAAAGCTGTTCACCTCTATGTCAACCTTGTTCTGAAAGGCAGGAAAATAAAAATGGCGAATTTTTTTTCAAGCGGGCCGGATTATTTCATCCAGTTTGAGAAAGGGATCGCGATCTCGAACAAAGCCGCAAAAGCGCTTCAGGCCGCCCTGGCGGACGCCGAAATCAACGAAACCGAAATCCACAGGCTCAAAGAGATCGAGCATGAGGGAGACAGGCTGGTACATGACTCTTCCAAGCTGATCTCCGACGCATTCATCACACCGATCGAAAGGCCGGACATGATGAATATGGTCGCCTCCATCGAAGCGCTGACCGACAGCATCGACGATATTGCAAACCAGATCTACATGATGCATATCGAAAAAAAAGATGAAAACAGCGGCAAATTCGTCGAGCTGATCGTGAAAGCCTGCGAAGAACTTTCCAAAATGATGGCTGCTTTCAAGCAGTTCAAGAAAAACCAGGCGGAAATCCACCGGATCAATATCCTGGTCAACCACATTGAAGAGGAAGGCGACGCGCTGTTCACAAACGCCATCCGCGATCTTTTCGACCCGGCCAATCCCGAGGACACGATCGACATCATCCGCAAGCAGAATCTTTACAACTCCTTTGAAAACGCGCTGGACTGCTGCGAAGACGTGGCCGATATCGTGGAGGCGATCATCATTTCCAACACCTGAATCCTGTTGAAAAAGAAAAAACCGACGGCCATAACCGTCGGCGGGGCGGCATGCAGATGGCATGCGGCCTTTTATTTTTATGCAATTGCCGGCAAATGGAAGTCAGACATCCAGCTTTTCGACAAGCGACTGCATCGCGGCAATCGCACGGGTAATCAGGTCATCCAGCGACCAGCCGAGCATGTCGGCGCCTTTCTGGATGACCTCGCGGGAACATCCCGCGGCAAAAGCCGGCTGTTTGAATTTCTTCTTTACGGATTTGAGCTGCAGGTCGCACACGCTTTTCGACGGGTGCATCAAGGCGACCGCGCCGATCAAGCCGGTCAGTTCATCCGTAGCGTAGAGGACTTTTTCCATAAAGGCTTCGGGCTTCACGTCTACGGTCAGTTCGTAGCCGTGGCTTGCGACCGCGTGGATCAGCCGTTCGTCAAGGCCGCGTTCCCGCATGATCTCCTGCTCCTTGATGCAGTGCTGCTCGGGGTATTTCTCGAAATCCAGGTCGTGCAGCAGGCCTACGACTTTCCAGAATTCAACGTTCTCCGGGTCATATTCCTTCGCGAAATATCCCATGACGCCGGAAACGATTTTGCCATGCTTCAGGTGAAAAGCATCCTGATTATATTCTTCGAGGAGCTGCTCCGCCTGCTCCAAAGTCGGCACGGTACCCACGGCGATTCCCCCAGTTATTTCATAATAATATAAAATATATGTGTAAACTACGCAATAGTGATTGTACCCGTTTACCGCCTGCTTGTCAATATCGCCCCGGATTCATTATTTCTTCTTCTCTTCTCCGATGGCGTTTTCAAGCGTATGCCAGCCCAGCACGGCGCACTTGACGCGCGCGGGCATATGGGCGATGTCGCGCAGGGCGATCGCCTCGTCGAGCTGTTCCAGCTCGTCTTCGTCGGTGATCTCGTTCTTGATCATCCCGAGGAAGATTTTGGCGAGCTTCAGCGCTTCTTCCGTCGTCTTCCCCTTTATGAGGTCGATCATGATGGAGGCGGAAGCCTGCGAAATGGCGCAGCCCACGCCGGTGAAGCCGGCGTCCTCAATCAGGCCGTCCTTTTCGCGGAGTTCCAGCTCGATCTCGTCGCCGCAGCTGGGGTTGACGCCCTTCAGAACGACGGTCGGATTTTCAACGTGATGCTTGTTGCGCTTCGAATTGTTGTGCTCCGTGAGGATCTGCGTGTAGATCTGGTTAAGCTCCAAGGCCGAGCCACCCCCTGACCTTTTTCACATTCTCAACAAACACGTCGATGTCTTCCGTGGTATTGTAAAAATACAGGCTGGCACGGCAGGTCGCGTTGACGCACAGGTACTCCATCAGCGGCTGGGCACAGTGATGGCCCG
>JAEZRH010000166.1 GCA_023412845.1 Bacillota bacterium | reverse complement strand
CCCGGGTTTAACCCGGTGGGCGCTTCTTTTATATTGCTGAGAAAGATTACAGTACGAGCGTAGGCGCCGTGTATACTCTTGCGGCCAGTTCAGAATCCAGCAGATACAGGCTTTTTGCGTCGCTGCCGAACAGATCGTAGCGCTTCATAATATCCTGCGTGTTCTTTTCTTCCTCGCCCTGTTCCTTCACGAACCAGTCGAGAAACTGCATGGTGCGGAAATCCTTATCCGCGTACGCTTCCGCGTAGATGTTGTTGATGGATGCGGTGATCTGCTGTTCGTGAGCGAACGCCCTGCTGATCGGCGCGCGGAAATCCTCGTAATCCTCCGTCGGCGCCTGCACGTTTTTCAGCACGGGCCGCACGTCGTTGTTCAGAAGATACTGGTTGAACAGAGTTGCGTGGTCGCGCTCTTCCTGGGCCTGGATCCTGAACCAGTTGGCAAAACCATTGAGATTCTTGTCTTCGTAAAAGTTCGCCATATCCAGGTACAGGTAGGCGGAGGCCCATTCCTTGTTGACCTGGTCGTTCAGAAGAGCTTTCGTTTCCTTGCTGATCATATTTCATGACTCCTTTATATTCAAATTTTTCCAATTCGGTTTTTAAGAGAACAGTATAACAAGTATCGGGAAAAAAATCAATTGGCAAAATCAACAGATTATTTTCTTTAAAATAAAAATCTCCCGGCTCCACCGGAACCGGGAGTAAAAATTGCAGGCTGCGGATCAGATTCTTGCAACGCCGGTCTTGCGCGCGGCTTCGGCGACGGCCTTGGCAACCGCCGCGGCTACGTTGCGGTCCAGCGCGCTGGGGATGATGTAGTCCGGCGAAAGTTTGTCGTCCGTGACGAAAGAGGCGATGGCGTAGGCCGCCGCGATCTTCATTTCGTCGTTGATGTCGGATGCGCGCACGTCCAGAGCGCCGCGGAAAATGCCTGGGAAGGCAAGAACGTTGTTGATCTGGTTCGGGAAGTCGCTGCGGCCAGTTCCGACGACGGCCGCGCCGGCCGCCTTGGCTTCGTCCGGCATGATCTCCGGGGTCGGGTTCGCCATCGGGAACAGGATCGGGTCCTTGTTCATGCTCTTCACCATTTCGGGTGTGACGCAGTGCGGGGCGGAAACGCCGATGAACACGTCGGCGCCTTTCAGCACGTCCGCAAGGGTGCCGCTCTTTTTGTCGCGGTTGGTGATGGCGGCCATTTCCTCTTTGACCGGGTTCAGGCCGGAACGCCCTTCGTAAATGGCGCCGCTCCGGTCGCACATAACGACGTCCTTCAGGCCGAGCGCGATGAGGAGCTTGATGATGGCGATGCCCGCTGCGCCCGCGCCGCTGGTTACCACGCGGATTTGGTCGAGCTTTTTGCCCGTCAGCTTCAGGGCGTTGAGCATGGCGGCGAGCGTGACGACGGCGGTGCCGTGCTGATCGTCGTGGAAAATCGGGATGTCGCAGCACTGCTTCAGCTTCTTCTCGATCTCAAAGCAGCGCGGCGCCGCGATGTCTTCCAGATTGACGCCGCCGAAGCTGCCCGCGATCAGGCGGACGGTGTTGACGATGTCGTCCACTTCCTTGGAGCGGACGCACAGCGGGATGGCGTCGACGCCGCCGAAGGCCTTGAACAGCGCGCATTTGCCTTCCATGACCGGCATGCCGGCTTCCGGGCCGATGTCGCCCAGGCCGAGCACCGCCGTGCCGTCCGTGACGACGGCCACGAGATTCGAGCGGCGCGTCAGGTCGTAGCTTTTATTCACGTCTTTCTGGATCTCCAGGCAGGGCTGCGCAACGCCGGGGGTATAGGCAAGCGAAAGGTCTTCGCGGGTCTCGAGCGGAGCGCGGCAGATCACTTCGATCTTGCCCTTCCATTTGTAATGGAGCTTCAGCGATTCAGATGCGTAATCCATGGTAAAAACCCTTTCTCAAAAAATTGATACAGATGTTGTTTTAGATGTCCAGGCTCGCTATGGTATCTTTCAGCAGCTGGGCGCTTGCGGCGAGCTTTTTGGTTTCTTCCTCCGTCAGCGTCGGGGCGATGCAGTCCGCAATGCCGCTGCGGTTCAGCACGAACGGAAGGCTCATGTAGATGTCTTCGGCACCGTATTCGCCGTGCAGCCTGCCGGAAAGCGGAAGCACGGAATTGGTGTCGCGCAGGATGTTGCGGCAGATCTTTGTGGCGGAGACGGCGATGGCGTAGAACGTGGCGCCCTTCAGGCGGATGACCTCGCCTCCGGCACGGTGGACGTCGTTCGCGATGGCGTCGTGGTCAAGCGGCGCCTTTTCCGCTGCCTGGACGCGGCGCTTTTCAAAGAAGTCATCGGCCGGGATTCCTCCGATGGTCGCGAGCGACCATGGGATCATGGAGGAGTCGCCGTGCTCCCCCAGAACGTACCCGTGAACGTTTTTCGGATTGACTTCTGCGTACTGTGCGATCATCTCACGCAGACGCGCGGAATCGAGGAGCGTACCGGAGCCGAAGACCTGGTTGTCCGGCAGGCCGGTGACCTTCTGAATGGTATAGGCGATGATGTCGACCGGGTTGCTCACCGCGACGTAAATGGCGTTAGGCGCGTATTTGATGGCCTGCGGCATGACGCTCTTGATGATGTTCACGTTCCCCTGCGCCAGGTCGATGCGGGTCTGGCCGGGTTTGCGCGCTCCGCCCAGGGTGACGATGACGATATCGGAGCCGCCGATATCGGGGTAGTCGCCCGCGTAGATGTTGACGGCGGGGCACAGCGCCGTGCACTGGATGATATCCATTGCTTCGCCCTTGGCCTTGTCGCGGTTGATGTCCACCAGGACGATTTCAGAGGCAAGCCCTTCCAGAGTCAGCGTATAGGCGATCGTTGCTCCGACGTTGCCGGCACCAAGAATGCTGATTTTGCTTGTTTTTTTCATGATACTGCAATCCTCCTCGAATTTGTGAAAGCGCGTTTTCGGCACTTGCCGGATATATGGTAAAGAAGATGATAAAAAGGTATGTGGGGGATGGCTCCTATGGCAGCGCGGGATGATCCGCCATTCGGTATCCTACGCCGACCTCGGTGAGGATGTAGCGCGGTTCGGCCGGGTCCCGCTCGATCTTTCTTCGGATATTTGCCATGTTGACCCGAAGAATCTGCCGGTCGTCTGCGGCAAAATTGCCCCACACGTGTTCAAGAATGTAAGAATAGGTCAGAACCTCCCCCGGGTGCCTCGCAAGGAGCAGAACAATCTTGAACTCGTTCTGCGTCAGATGAATCTCCCGGTCTGCGACCGTGACGAATCGCTGGGCGAAATCGACCGTAAGGTCGTCGCACACCAGCTTCCCCGCCGCCGGACCGGCAGCGTTGTCCATCCGGGCGCCGTGCCGCATGGCCGTGCGCACCCTTGCGAGAAGCTCCTGCGGACGGAACGGTTTTGCGATGTAGTCGTCGGCCCCCGCGTCCAGGGTGCGCACGACGGAATTTTCGTCGTTGCGCGAGGAGAGGACCACGATCGGGACATCGGACCATTTGCGGACAGAAGCAAGAACATCGCAGCCGTCCATATCCGGCAGGCCCAGGTTCAGAAGTACGATGTCAGGGCAGTGGGAAGAGATCATAGAAAGGGCGGAACCTCCGTTTTCCGCCGTCAGCGTGCGGTATCCGTCCGCCTGAAGCGTCGACGAAAGGGAACTGCGCAGGCCGTCGTCGTCTTCCGCGATCAGAACCGTCGGTTTGTTCTGCATCCCTACCTCTTCCTTTTCGGCAGGCAGGCCTTACAGGAGCCTGACTGTGGGTGTCTTCCGTTTCTTCAATCTTAAATGAACAGTGTGTGAATAAATTATCAGACTTACTCCATTATACTATATTTTAAAAGGAATCGACATGATTTCCGCATTAAAAAAATATAAAGAAATCTTCCGCGCGATTGAGACAAAAGCCGCGTTGTGCTACCATTTATTTGATTGCGAAAAAATCGTATTCGTGCATAATTGCCACATTGCAGATGCATCCAGCTCAAACATAATTCCACATTACCGTCTCATCCCCCTTAAAAATTCTTCTAAGTCCTTTGCTTTCGGGGGGAAAAGTGTTATTATTATAACAAATATGGTTTTCATTTCGCTGCGGCGGTCGTGATCGGAATCGAAGGCTTTGGGGGAGTGCTGATGGGGTAGAGTTTTGGGGATTTTCGCGGACACTGTCGAAGAAAGCGTTTCAGCAAAACAATAACGAAAAAGCGGTGAGATAAAAGTGATGGGGATAGTTGCGTTCCTGATTCTGTTTCCTTTTCTGGCGGCAATTGTTTTGGCGTTCATGAAAAGGCCCGGCAAAGCGCGCGATTTTACGGTTTACGCCGGCTGCGGCCTGATTGTGGCGGCGGTTGTGTACCTGGCTGTCAGCGTGCTTTTACGGGGTGAAAACATTTCGTATCTTACGGAGCCCCGCGGCCTTGACTCGGCTGTCCTGGCCGGTGAAATCGTGTTGATGTGCCTCATTTTCTATTACGGTTTCCGTTACAGGAAATATTATGTGGTGCTTCTTTCGGCGGTCCAGACGATCCCGGTTGCATGGATGGAGCTTTCCGGGTATTCCGTCGAAGGACGGCCGCGCATTGCAATCGACAACCTGACGATCATCATGTGCCTCGTCGTAGGCGTTGTAGGGAGCCTGATCGGTCTGTATACCGTCGGCTACCTGAAAGACTACCACAAGCATCATACGGAATACCCCAACCGCATTCCGTTTTTCCTTTCCATCCTGTTTGTGTTCCTGGGCGCGATGTTCGGGCTGGTGTTTTCCGCAAATCTTTCGTGGATGTATTTCTTCTGGGAGATCACGAGCCTTTGCTCGTTCCTCCTCATCGGGTACAACCAGTCTGAGATCGCCGTCCGCAACTCGTTCCGCGCTTTGTGGATGAACCTGCTGGGCGGCGTCGGTTTTGCGGCGGCGATCATGTACAGCACGATGGTGCTGAAATGCGCGAATATCCAGGACCTACTAAACCTCGGCGGAACCAGTAAGCTGATCGTGATCCCGGCGGTGCTCCTGGCTTTCGCCGCAATGACGAAGAGCGCGCAACTGCCGTTTTCCGGCTGGCTGCTCGGCGCCATGGTGGCGCCGACCCCTTCGAGCGCGCTTCTCCACTCCGCCACGATGGTCAAGGCGGGCGTTTATCTGCTGATCCGCCTGTCGCCCCTTTTCCTGGGCAACCTCGCGGGCACTTTTGTCACGACCATCGGCGGCTTCACGTTCTTTGCCGCGTCGCTGCTTGCCATTTCGCAGAGCGACGGCAAAAAGGTGCTCGCCTATTCGACCATATCCAACCTCGGGCTGATCGCGGCCTGCGCCGGTGTCGGCCGGTATGAGGCCGCCTGGGCGGCCATTCTGCTCGTGATCTTCCATGCGGTTTCGAAATCCCTTCTGTTCCTCTCCGTCGGCGCCGTCGAAAACAGCACGGGCAGCCGCGACATCGAGGATATGCACGGCCTGATCGTGCGCCTGCCGATGCTCGCTTTCATCATGATCGTCGGAATCTTTGGCATGTTCCTCGCGCCGTTCGGAATGCTGATTTCCAAATGGGCGGCCCTCAAGGCGTTCGTGGATTCCAAGAGCGTTCTGCTCGTCCTCTTCCTGGTATTCGGCAGCGGCTCCACGCTTTTCTACTGGGGCAAATGGCTTGGCAAGCTGATTTCCGTCGAACACCACGCGGAGCCCGCGAAGAAACCGGAGCATAGGGACCAGTGGATATCCGAATGGACGCTGACCGGCCTGGTCATCGCACTTGTCATTCTGTTCCCAGTCGTCTCGGCGCAGCTGGTGCGCCCGGTTCTGGTGCAGATGTTCCATATCACCGCGTATTCCGTCATCACGCAGGGCGACGTGAAGATCATGCTGCTGATGGTGGCCATGATCGTGGTCCTGCCGGTCGTCGTGCGCCTGCAGACGGCCAGCCGCAGGAAAGACATAGTGATGTCGCAATCCTACATGGCAGGTGTCAACGAAGGGGACGACCGCCGTTTTGTCGACTCTTTCGGCAACGAAAAATCTCTGTCCCTTGCCAACTGGTATATGCAGGACCTTTTCGGCGAAGCTAAAATTCTCAAGCCGTCGCTGATCATTGCTGCCGCGGCGCTTGTGATCCTGTTGATTCTCACAATCGGAGGTGCGCTGTAATGTGGTGGCAAACAGCACTTTGGGTGATCGGCTTCCTGGTTCTGGGACCGATCGTCGGCGGATTCCTTTCCGGCTTTGACCGTGTGGTCAGCGCAAGGCTTCAGGGGCGGCAGGGGCCGCCGATCCTTCAACCGTTCTACGACCTTGCAAAGCTTTTCAACAAGCAGGCGCTCATCGTAAACGGCGTGCAGGATTTCCTCGTGATCGGATATTTCGTGTTCTCAATTTTCGCCGGGGCCCTGTTCTTCGCGGGCGGGGACCTGCTGCTTTCCATGTTTGCCCTGACGCTGGCGGAGATCTTCATGTTCATGGCCGCCTGCTCGGCGAATTCGCCGTTCAGCAACATGGGCGCGCAGCGCGAGCTGCTGCAGATCATGTGCTACGAACCGATGCTGCTTCTGACCGCGATCGGCTTTTACATGGGAACCGGCAGCTTTATGGTCCAGGACATCGCGCGCAACGGCTTTTCGACCATCGGCGTACTGCCCGGCATGTTCGTGGGGCTTCTGTTCGTGCTGATCATCAAGCTGCGCAAGTCGCCGTTCGACCTCAGCACCTCGCACCATGCGCACCAGGAGATGGTCAAGGGCATGACGACGGAGATTTCCGGCAACATCTACGCGTTCGTCGAGCTGGCCGAGTGGTACGAGGACGTGCTGATCCTCGGCATCGTCGCGCTGTTCATCCTGAACCGGAACCCGTGGAG
>JAEZRH010000158.1 GCA_023412845.1 Bacillota bacterium | reverse complement strand
GGGAAGAAGGACGCGGATCACATCAGCTTGCGGTAAAGGGCGACGATCTCATCGACCGTGGGCTTCCTTGGGTTGACCTTCGTCGTGCCTGCGGCGAAGGCGCTCTCCGCCATGGGGTGCAGGTCTTCTGTGCGCACGCCCATCTCTTTCAGGTCGTGGCGCAGCGGGAGCAGCGAGTGGATTTTTTTCAGGTGCTCGATCAGCGCTTCCGCAAGCGCCCAGTCTCCGCCCTCGCGGGAGAGTCCCATCGCTTTCGCCATATCCGCCATGCGGGCGACGCAGGCGGGCAGATTGTATTCCATCACGGTGGCAAGAAGGACGGCGTTCGCCTCTCCGTGCGGGATGCCGTAATAGACGCCGAGCGGCCGGGACATGGAGTGCACCAGGCAGGTCATGGTATTGCTGAACGCCATGCCGGCGAACATCTGGCCGATCAGCATCTCCTGCTTCGCCGCCGTATTTTTCGGATTGTACGTCGCGCCGTGGATGTTTCTTGCAATCATGCCGACGGCCCTGATGGCATACAGGTCGGTCAAGGGGCTTGCCTTATCGGAAAGATAGGCTTCCATCGCGTGGGTCAGCGCGTCCATTCCCGTCGCGGCCGCGATCTTTGCGGGCATGGAGTAGGTCAGCTCCACGTCGAGCAGCGCGATGCGCGGAAGAATCTCTTCGCAGTTGAGCAGCATCTTCTTTTTTTGCACCGGGTCGGTGATGACAGCCATCTTCGTGACCTCGCTGGCTGTTCCGGCCGTGGTCGGGATGGCAAGCATCGGGAGCATCGGCTTCGGCGGACGCGAAGCCTCGTAGTCCGTCACCCTGCCGCCGTTTACGGCCAGCAGGCCGACCGCCTTGGCGGTGTCGAGTACGCTTCCGCCGCCCATGCCGACCACGAGGTCACAGCCGTTCTGTTTGCAGAGCGCATATCCTTTCTCGACGGTCGCAACGTCGGGGTCGGAGGGAATCCCTTCGAAAACCGCGTTCGAGATGCCTGCGGATTCAAGCGAACGCAGAAGCTTATCCAAAGAACCGTTTTTACGGGCCGAACTTCCCCCGATGCAAACAAGCACCTTCGTGCCCAAGCCTTTTAAAAGCCCGCCCGCCGAAGATACGCCGCCTTCTTCTATTACAATTTTCTGCGGTGCAATAAACTGACAGGAATCCATATCAAAGCCTCGTCCTTTCAAATGACAGATGTTTTGGATAAGGAAAAGCGCGTCATGCCGGAAACCACCCGCCGACATGACGCGCCTTCCACCCAAGCTTATTCTACTACAAAGGTATCCGCGTAATCAAGCACCTCGTCCAGCATCCGCATGGCCTCCAGAATCTCCTGCTCCGTGATGATCAGCGGAGGAGCGACAAGAATGCTGTTTTCGTGGGAATAGGTATAGAAGCCTTTCGCAATCAGCCTGCCCACGATTTTTGACATCACCTTTTCTGGGTCGTGCCCAAAGGGTACGAGCGCTTCCTTTGTCTTCGTGTTTTTGATGAGCTCCACCGCGGAAAACAGACCGATGTAACGGACGTCGCCGACCGAAGGATGCTTCGCCTTGAGGCGCTCCAGCTCTTTGCCGAGGACGGCGCCCATCTTTTTGGAATTTTCGATCAGATGATCTTCCTTATAGACCTCAAGCGTGGCAAGGCCCGCCGCGCAGCCGATGGGATGCGCGCTGTAGGTCAGGCCGCAGTTGAGCAGATGGTCGTCGAAATAATCGGCGATCTTCGCGCAGACGATGTCTCCGCCGAGGGGAACATACCCGCAGGTGATCCCCTTCGCGAAGGAGATGATGTCGGGCTTTACGCCGAAGTTATTGCAGGCGAACCACTCGCCGGTGCGCCCCCAGCCCGCCATGACCTCGTCGCAGATCATGACGATCCCGAATTCGTTGCAGATCTCGCGCACGCCCTGCAGGTATCCCTTCGGGGGAATGATCACGCCGTTGGAGCCGGTCACCGTTTCAAGGATCACGGCCGCAACGCTTTCCGGCCCTTCGTAGACGATCTGCTCGCGCAGCTTTTCGACGTAGTATCCCGCGCCCTCTTCTTCGCTTGCGAACTCCACGCCCGCGCGGTACAGATAGGGGTCGAAGAACTTGATGAATCCCGGAATCCCCGGTTCGCAGGCGTAACGCCGCGGCTCGCCGGTCAGGTTCGCCGCGCCGAACGACGACCCGTGGTAGGAACGGTAACGGGAAAAGACCTTGTACCGGCCCGTGTACAGCCTTGCGATCTTGATGGCGTTTTCGTTCGCATCCGCGCCGCCGAGCGTGAAGAACACCTTCTTCATGTTGTCCGGGGCGACCTCCACGACCTCTTTCGCAAGGCGGGAACGGACGTCGATGGCAAAGGACGGGCTGATGAACGGCAGCCTGGCGGCCTGCTCCTGGATGGCGGCAATGACCTTTTTGTTGCCGTGGCCGATGTTCAGGTTGACAAGCTGACTGGACATGTCGTAATATTTCTTCCCCTCGCTGTCCCAGAAATAGATCCCCTCGGCCTTTGTGACGACGGCCGGGTTCAGCGTGCCCTGAACGCTCCAGGAATGGAGGTTGTACCGTTTGGACATTTCACGGATTTCACTGCCGGACAAATTCGGCTCTGCCATTTTTCATTACCACCTTACTAATAATGTAGTCCATACGCAAGAAAAGAGTTTCCGCTCGGAGCTTCTCATTGTTAACTGTAGCACAGAACGGCACGGCGGCCTATGGAACGGATGCATAAGATTTCTGTGCAGATGCACAACCGCCGGAAGGCCGCTCCCCAAAAACAGCCCGCGTCCAATCGCGGGCATCCCCGGGCGAAGGACAAGGGCTGTTTTTTATATGGCCGCCATCGTGGGCGCCGCAGGCGCGAAAGGCGCTTTGCGCACAAACCGTCCGCTTACGGGTTGACCTTGGTGAAGAACGTGCTCTTGCCGCCGGAGCATTTCAGGATAACTGCGGCCTTGGTCGGGTTGCGGTCCGCGTCGAACGTGATGTCTCCCGTCACATAGGAACCCTTGGTCGCTTTCATGGCCTCTTTCAGGCTCTGGGGATCGGTCTTGCCGCCGGCATTTTTGATGGCGTCCAGGACGATCTGTCCCGCGTCGTAGCTAAGAGCTGCAATGGCGTCAGGCGTATCGCCGGAGTACTCTGCTTTGAAGTCCTTGATGAACTGGACGACCTTCGGGGAAGTATCGTCGGGCGAATAGTGGTTGGAATAGTACGCACCGTCCACAGCGCTGCCGCCGATGGTGTAGAGTTCGGAGGAATCCCAGCCGTCGCCGCCGAGGAAGGTGGCTTTGATGCCGGCCGCGCGGGCCTCCTTCATGATGACCGATACGGTGCTGTAATAATCCGGCAGGATCATGACGTCGGGATTCTTCGGTGCGATTTTCGTCAGCTGCGTATTGAAGTCCTTGTCGCCGGTGTTATACGTTTCGGTGTCGACCACCTGGCCGCCGGCAGCCTTAAAGGCGCTGATGAAGTAGGTCGCGAGGCCTTTCGAGTAATCGTTGCCGTTGTCGTACAGGACCGCGGCGGTCTTCGCCTTCAAGTTGCTTGTGGAGAACTTCGCAAGCACCGTGCCCTGGAAAGGATCGATGAAGCAGGTACGGAAGATGAAGTCGCCCGCCTGCGTGACCTTCGGGTTTGTTGCGTACGGGCTGATCATCGGCACGCTGTTGCTCTGGCAGATCGGCCCGAGCGAGTTGGAGCAGGTGCTCGTCATCGGTCCGATGATGGCAACCACTTTGTCGTCGAACATCAGCTTCTGTCCGGCGGTGACGGAGGAAGCAGGTTTGTTTTCATCATCCGCAAAAATAAAGTTGATCTGTTTGCCTTCGACGCCACCCTTGCCGTTGACCTGCTTCTGCAGAAGCTGCAGGCCCTTCTGCGCGGACTGTCCGTATGTGGAAACGGCGCCTGTCAGCGGGCCCACGACTCCGATCTTGATGACGTCTCCGGATGTGGAGGCCGCCGTGGAAGCCGCCGCCGTGGAAGCCGCCTGCGAGCCGGCCGCCGAGGATGCGGTGCCGCTCTGCGCGCAGCCGCCGAATACGGAAATCATCAGCGCGGCGCTCATGATTAAAGCCCTTTTCCTGGTGCGCTTAGGCGGCTGACATCCGGGGGTGCTCCTGCTTGTTGTGTTCATCATAATTCCACCTCAACTTTAAGATTTAAGGGATTTTCGCATGAATTTTGAATAATTTATAAAAAAAGATGCAGACAACTTAATTTGCCTGCATCTTTGCACCCAAATATTCATTTGAATTTCTTGTTGTTACCTACTATATCACGCATTTCTTAAAAATGATATGTATATTTGCCATAACTTATCTGTGCAAATATACATACGGGTTAAATCTAAAATGAATTTTTGTAATCTATAAAATTCATATGTTTAAACTTATATTTCTGTTTTCCAGGCGGGCGGAAAATCCCACGGAACCGCGGAAGGCATAGAAAAAAAGCACGGCCGATCGGCCGTGCTTTTTTTCTATGCCTTTTATCCCCGGGCAACCCCCGAACCGTAAACAGACTTCAGCGTTGCGGCATCCGCCATTCCGGTGGCGGAAAGCCCTGCCTTCTGCTGATAGGCAAGCACCGCGTTCTTTGTGACGGAACCAAAGTAGCCGGTGCAGTTGTCGGCAGTTATGTAGCCAAGTTCGTTCAAACGTTTCTGCAGGGTCAAAACATTGCTGCCGCGCGACCCGATTGCAAATGCCTGTTCCTCTGCGCCGGCCGCCTTCGAAACAGTCTCGGAGGCGGAAGTCCCGCTCGAGGAAACCAGCTTGCCGCTCTGGTCGAACGTGTAGACCGTACTGTTGACCGTCCTCTGTGTTCCTGTGACATACTGGCCGTTCTCGTAATAGTACTGATGGTCGTCAAACGTCACGAATCCGCTTGTCGGATACTGGATTTGCGGAAGCTTGAACCATTGCTGCCAGCGGTAGCTTCCGCCCACAGCCGCCTGGTATTTGACGTTTTCGCCGGTGCAACGGTTGTCCACCGCCATATTGGAGCCGACATAAACCCCCACATGGCCGGGATTGTAGAGAATCAGACCGTGGATCCTCGGAATGGAGGAAGCGGTGGAGCCGACGTATCCTTTCACGGATGCGGACTCCAGCATGCCGCCGGAACTTCCCGAGACGGACCGCAGGCCGGGATTAGGGTTCGCATTGACACCCGTCCACCAGAGATAGGATTTGATCAGCCCGGAGCAGTCCGTGTAGCGCACCCCGCCGACAAGCTGGCCGTAATAGCCGTACCGGTACTTCCATCCGTCCTCATACGCCGTCAAGGCATGCTGTGCCAGCCCGGCTCCGGTCTTGGCCTCCGCAGCTGCGGCCGGTGCCTGCACCTGCCCGGCCCAGACGGCCAAAGCGGCTGCGCAGGTGACGGCCATGGCAGCAATGCCTAAAAAATGCGCGATCTTCATCTCGTCCTCCGCTGTACTGCTTTTCAAACATTACATAACTGTTACAAATTAGTAACAGTTTAGCATGTATTGGTAACAGATGCAATACGATCAGAGGAAAAAAATACAATTTTGTACTAAGCAGCCAATAATTTTATGATTTTTTTGTATATCCTACCATGTTTTCCAGTTTATCCTTCCAGCAACCGCTTCACGATTTCATCCGTCTTCATGCCGCGGGAGCCTTTCACTAGCACGGCATCCCCGGGGCAAAGGCTCCGAAGCAAGAGCTGTGCCGCTTCCGCGTTGGTACCGCACGCGGAACAGTCACCCCCCGGCAGAGCGGAGCGGAACCCCTCCGCAATCGCCCTTGCCTGCGGCCCCACGGTCAGAAGGACATCCACGCCCGCTTTCGCGGCGTACTCTCCGAGTTCAAAATGTGCCTGCCGGGAATATTCTCCCAGCTCCAGCATGTCGGCGAGGACGGCGAAACGCCTGCCGCCCGAAAAGCCGCACAGGACGTTGATGCTGCTTTTCGCCGCATCCGGGCTGGAATTGTAGGAATCGTCGATCAGCGTAACCCCGCGGACCCGGCGGATCTGCATGCGCATGGCGAGCGGCCGGTACCCGGCAAGAGCCTGAGCAGCCTTTTGAAGCGGGACGCCCAGCCGCTCCGCCACGGCAAGCCCGGCCAGCGCGTCAAGCACGCAGTGCAGACCCGGCACGGGCAGGCGGACTTCCCCGCCGCGCCCCGAACGGGAAAGGAAACGGAACGAGGACGTTTCCGCTCCGCACTCGACCTCCTCTGCCCTGAAATCGCACCAGGGCTGCGTTCCGAAAAACACGGTCTCGAACGGGAAACCGTTCCGCAGCTCTGCAAGCATCGGGTCGTCCCCGTTCAGGAACAGCACGGACCCCTCGTGGAACCGGTCGGTGATGCGCAGCTTCTCTTTGCGGATATTTTCCTGCGAGCCGAGATTGCCGATGTGCGACAGGCCGATGTTCGTAACGACGGCGTAATCCGGCGCCGCCACGGCGGCGATGCGGCCCATCTCTCCGAATTCGCTCATCCCCATTTCCAGCACAGCGGCGTCGAATTCCGGCGAAAGGCGAAACACGGTAAGCGGCAGGCCGATCTGGCTGTTCTGGTTGCCTTCCGTCTTCATGACGCGCAGCCCGCCGGAAAGGGCGAGGGCGACCATCTCTTTCGTCGTGGTTTTCCCGACGCTGCCGGTGATGCCTACCACCGGTCCGGAAAATCGTCTGCGCCATGCCGCCGCCGTTTGCTGCAGCGCGGCGCGGGTGTCGTCCACCGCGATCCACGCGCCGGGGCCCTGCGCCTCGGTATGCTCCTGCGTAAAAGCGGCCGCCGCGCCCGCCGCGAACGCTTTGGCAAGGTAGGCGTGCGCGTCCGTCTTTTCGCCGACGAGCGGGACAAACAGCGAGCCGGGCCCGGCCTCGCGGCTGTCTGCGACGAACGACGTCACCTCCGCCGCGGCATCTCCGCACAGAAGCCTGCCGCCGCAGGCCGATACAATCTCTCCAACCGTCATTTTCATAGTATCCGCCTCACAGTTTTCCGGCGATGACGTCGGCCACGACTTCACGTTCGTCGAGGTGGTATTTCACGCCCCTGATCTCCTGATAATTTTCGTGGCCCTTGCCGGCCAGCACGACGATGTCGCCGTCCTGCGCGTTTTCCATGCAGTATTTGATGGCCTGCCTGCGGTCGGGGATCACGACGTAGCTGCCGTTCGTCTTCCCGATGCCGATCTTGATGTCGGCGATGATATCCATTACGTCCTCATAGCGGGAATTGTCCGCCGTGATAACGGAAAGGTCGGCCAGCCTGCCGCTGACCTCGCCCATTTCGAACCGGCGGGAGCGGTCGCGGTTGCCGCCCGCGCCGAACAGGCAGACCAGGCGGGGCGGATGGTATTCGCGCAGCGTCTCGAGGATGTTTTCCATGCTGAGCGCGTTGTGGGCGTAGTCGATCAGCAGCGTATAGTTGCCCGGAACTTTCACCGGTTCCACCCTGCCCTTGACCTTCACGGTGTCGAGACCCTCGCGGATTTCCTTGTCTCCCGCAGGGAAATGGAGGCAGACCGCTGCGGCCGCAAGCGCGTTGTAAACGCTGAACCGGCCCGGGATATCGACGTCAACGCCGAAGTGCAGGCGGCCGTCCATCTCAAAATGGACGCCGAGATAGCCGGGGCGGGAGATCAGCTTCTCTCCCGACGCGCGCAGTTCGGCCGAACCGCCGAAGCCGTACGTCTCAAGCGCGCAGGTATGGCCTTTCGTCACGCCCTGCCAGTTCGTGTCGTCGGTGTTGACGATGCCGGTTTTGCAGCGGCGGAACAGCAGGCTTTTGCACTGCATATACTCCTCGATGCTCGCATGTTCGTTGCCGCCGATATGATCCGGCGAAAAATTAGTGAACAGGCCGTAGTCGAACGAAATTCCGTCTACCCGATGGTCGCGCAGGCCGATGGAGGAGGCTTCCAGGACCGCCGCCTTGCAGCCGGCGTCCGCCATCATCCGCAGATAGCGCTGCACGTCGTAGGACTCCGGCGTCGTATTGTCGGTTTCGATCACGTCGTCGCCGATGACGGCGCCGATGGTGCCGATCACGCCCGTTTTGATCCCGCCGGCCTCCAGAATCGACCGGATCATATAGGACGTTGTTGTCTTCCCCTTTGTGCCCGTGATGCCGACTATGGTCATATAGTGTGCCGGATGGCCGAACCACGCGGCGGAGATCAGCGCCATCGCGGCGCGGGTATCCTCCACCGTCACGACGGTGGAACCGTCCGCCTCCACGGGGCGCTGTGCGACCACGGCGGCCGCTCCCGCGGCTGCGGCCCGGCCTGCAAATTCATGGCTGTCGACCTTGGAGCCGCACAGGCAGATAAACAGGCTGCCTTGGCGGACATTCCGGGAATCGTACACGACGTCTTGTATTTCAACATCTGAAGGGCCTTCGACGGTACAGGACAGCCCTTCCAACAGATCACGAAGCAACATAACAAAATCCTCCCCCGCAGGCAGAGCCTGCACGTACGGCCGGGCGCCGGCCGAGCGAATCTTTGGGCTTCCCGTGCCCGGACAGTTTAGGTCGCTCCCGCAGATGAAAAACGTTCCTGGGAGTTTCCCATGACTCTCGCACCAGTCAAAGCCCGGAATTTTACCCAGCTGAACGGCGCGGCCTGGGGCGGCGGCGACACGCCGCCCGGATATGATGATACAATATCGCAAAAACGATGTCAATCGAAACGTAGGAGACGACCTGTCCCCGCCGTTGTGGAACGGTCCGGCGGATATCGGAATTCCGCCCGTATTTCATAAAAGAGCCCGCCGCGGGCATAAGAATGATAAGGATGGGATTTTCCCGGGTCCTTCCGGTAAGCCGACACTTACCGGTTTTTGTATAAAAATATTACTTTGTCATGGAACTGTATAGTTACAAGATCAGCTGGAAATGTTATTCTAAAGCAGATAAAAGGAGTACTTTCCGCAATCTGTTGAAAGGGAGAAAACGATATGGCTACTGTGAACGAACGGCTGCAGGCTTTCGGGCTGAAAAAGGTGCTCGACTACCTTGACAGCAACCCGCAGGAGAATGTCCCGAAGGCCATCGGCTGGCTGCGCAAATTTGACAAGGACAACTTCTACAAAAATACTTACGACATGGTTTCCGGCTTCATGAGCAACCCGGACAACAACTGGAACAGACTCATATCAAGTCTTTACACAGACATCGACGACGGCGTAAGACGGAAGCTGTTTGAAAATTTCATTGTCAACTCCGCCATTCTGGGCCTGCGCCATAAAGGCAAGATGGAAGAAAAATACGACTGCAACGTGCCGTGGGCCATTCTGGTGGACCCCACCTCCGCCTGCAACCTGCACTGCACCGGCTGCTGGGCCGCGGAATACGGCCACCAGATGAACCTCAGCTTCGAACAGCTAGACGACATCGTAAAGCAGGGCAAAGAGCTCGGCACTTACATGTATATCTTCTCCGGCGGCGAGCCTCTCGTGCGGAAGAACGACATCATCCGCCTGTGCGAAAAGCACGCAGACTGCGAATTTCTCGCCTTTACAAACGGCACGCTGATCGACGAAGAGTTCGCCGACGAGATGCTGCGGGTCAAGAATTTTGTGCCGGCCATCAGCATCGAGGGCTACGAAGAGCAGACCGATTTCCGCCGCGGCAAGGGCACCTACCGGGCCGTGCTGGACGCCATGAAGATTCTGCGCGAAAAGAAGCTCCCGTTCGGCGCCTCGCTCTGCTACACCAGCAAAAACACGGACGCCATCGGCAGCGAGGAGTATTTCGATTTCCTGATCGAACAGGGCTGCAAATTCGCGTGGCTGTTTACTTACATGCCGGTCGGCGTCGACGCCGTGACCGATCTGATCGCCACGGCCGCGCAGCGCAAATTCATGTACGAACAGATCCGCAAATTCCGCGAAACAAAGCCGCTTTTCACCATGGACTTCTGGAACGACGGCGAGTACGTCAACGGATGCATCGCGGGCGGGCGGTGCTACCTGCACATCAACGCGAACGGCGACATCGAGCCGTGTGCGTTCATCCATTATGCAGACTCCAACGTCAGGGAAAAGACCCTGCTGGAAGCCTACCGGTCCCCGCTGTTCATGCAGTACCGCCGCAACCAGCCGTTCAACGGCAACCAGCTGCGCCCGTGCCCGCTGCTCGACAACCCCGGCCGCCTGTCGCAGATGGTGAAGAAGTCCGGCGCGCACTCGACGGACATGACGCACCCGGAAGACGTGGACGCTTTGACGGAAAAATGCATCCCCGCCGCGAAGGAATGGGCCAAAGTCTCGAAAGAAATCTGGGATGCCAGCGAAGGCAAGCCGCGCGCGGACGAAAAAGCGCGCATCGAAGCCGAACGAAAAACGGAAATCCGGGAAAAGGTGCAGAAGGAACAGAAAGAGGTCTCCTGAAGCTTTCCCGGCTTCGCGCAGGTTTTTTAACAGTTTGTCGGTTTCCCCGCGGGACGGCGTCCTGCGGGGAATTTCTTTCCCCTTACAGCCCGAGTTCCCGCTGGGCCCGCTTTACGAGCGCGATCCTTTGCCTGTAGTCAGGCAGAACCTTTTCGATCTCTGCGTAAAAATGAGGCCCGTGGTTTTTCTGCCGGATATGTGCAAGCTCGTGGACGACGACGTAATCCGCGGCCTCTGGCGGGAGCAGGGCGATGCGGCAGGAAAAGCACAGCCGGTTTTTTGCGCTGCAGGAGCCCCACCGCGCAACGGCCCGCGTGACCTTCACTCCGGCCGGCTCAACGCCCATCAGCGCGGCGTAATGCGGGACCCTTTGCCGCAGGAACCGTGCGGTTTGGTCTTTCAGAGCGGCGATCTCTTCCTCCGAAAAGCTCCTCGCTCTTGCGTTGGTTTCTTCCCGCAGTTTGAGGTGACGCCCGATCCAGTCCCGATGCTTTTCGACAAAGGACCCAATTACCGAATCCGGCATGGAAAGAGGTGCTTTCACCAAAACGCGCAGGTCTCTTTCGACGGACAGGACAAGCGTCTTCCGCCGCGATCTTTGAATTTCCACCGGGTATTTCATCGCTTTCCTCCGGTTTTCGGTCTCTTGCGGACCGCTATGAGTTGTTCCACATCCGCAAGCTCTTCGTCGCCGAGCACCTGATAATGGATCCAGCCCCCCTCCCCGCAGGGATAGCGGTTCTCCCAAAGTTTCCGCGTCTTCGGGAGCATTGCGGGAAGCTGCTTCAGCAGACGCGGAAGCTCGGGCTTTCCAATGGAGAGGGTCACCGTGAAAGCACCCTTCTCAAAGAACAGATAGCAGAGCATCTTCGTTCCGCAACCGTATCGGTAACCCCATCCGTAGGAATCGCCGAACGGAAATTTGAGTTCACGGCTGTATGGGTAGCCGGAGCGGAGGAACGATTCGAACCGCTCCATTCTTGCCGCCGCTTCGCCGCCCAGCAAAGCGGAAATCTCATCCGGCAAAGGCGGTGTGTCCGGATTCATAAAACGGCTGCTCGCGGATGGACTCATTTGTTTTTCCCCCAATCGCTCGGAATGAGAAAAACAGCGCAGAAATCCTTCTGCGCTGTCAGAATGCTTATGCCGCTGTTATTTTACCAGGCTGGCGATCTCTTCGGCGAAATTGTCCTGGCGTTTTTCTAGGCCCTCGCCGCGTTCGAAGCGGGCGAAATCCACGATCTTGATGGCTCCGCCGAGCTCTTTGCCGGTCTGCTCGGTATACTTTTTGATGGTGAGCTTGTCGTCCTTGATATACGTCTGGTCCACAAGGCAGACTTCCTCAAAGAATTTGCGCAGCCTGCCCTGCACGATTTTCTCGGCAATGGCTTCCGGCTTGCCGGACTCGACGATCTGCTGCTTGAGGATTTCCTTTTCGTGGTCCACGACCTCCGCGGGCACCCTAGATTCGTCAAGGTACTGCGGAACGATCGCCGCGATCTGCATGCAGACGTTCTTCGCGTATTCCTCAAATTCCGGTTTGGATGCGACTTCGGACGACGCCTCGAATTTTGCGAGCACGCCGATCTTGCCCTCGGCATGGATATACGCCCCCACAACGCCGTCAAAACGCTGGAAGCGGCGGATCTTGATGTTTTCGCCGATCTTGAGGATCTTCTCTTTCAGGATGGCGTCGACGGTCTCGCCGGAACCTGCGGCCTTCATCTGCAGCAGCGCGTCCACATCGGCGGGGCTGCTTTCAAGGACCGTATCCGCGCAGGTTTTGACAAAGTTGCGGAATTCCGCGTTCTTCGCCACAAAGTCCGTCTCCGCGTTGACTTCGATCACCACGCCGGCGTTCCCGGCCTCGTTCACTTCGGCAAAGGCGACGCCTTCCGCCGCAATGCGGCCGGCTTTCTTGGTGGCCGCGGCGAGGCCTTTTTCACGCAGAAAATCAATTGCTTTATCCATATCCCCGTCTGCCTGAGACAGGGCTTTTTTGCAGTCCATCATGCCGCAGCCGGTCTTTTCACGAAGGGCCGCTACGTCTTTCGCTGTAAAAGGCATGTTCATTCCTCGCTTTTATCTTAATAATACTTCTGGATTTATAATAAATTACTGGGCGGCCTGTTCTCCGGCTTCGTCCGTCTTTTCCGCTTCCGCGGCGGCGCCCATCTGGCCCTCGCGGCCTTCGATGATGGCGTTGGCCATGGTCTCGGAAATCAGCTTGACGGCGCGGATGGCGTCGTCGTTGCCCGGGATGACGTGGTCGATCTCGTCCGGGTCGCAGTTGGTGTCGACAATGGCGACGATCGGGATGTTCAGCTTCTTCGCTTCCGCGACGGCGATCCTTTCCTTGCGGGGGTCTACGATGAACAGCGCGCCCGGCAGGGTTCTCATGTCCTTGATGCCGCCCAGGAATTTCTCAAGCTTTTCGATTTCGAGCTTCAGCTTACCGACTTCCTTCTTCGGCAGAAGGTCGAACGTGCCGTCCTGCTCCATGGTCTTGAGCTGGTTCAGGCGGTCGATCCTGCGGCGGATGGTGCGGAAGTTCGTGAGCATGCCGCCCAGCCACCGGGCGTTCACATAAAAAGCGCCCGCGCGTTCCGCTTCGGCCTTGATGGATTCCTGCGCCTGCTTCTTCGTGCCGACAAACAGCACGGATTTGCCCTCGACGGAAAGGTCGCGGACGAAATTGTACGCTTCCTCCAGCTTGCGGACCGTTTTCTGCAGATCGATGATATAGATGCCGTTGCGCTCGGTAAAGATATACGGGGCCATCTTCGGGTTCCATCTTCTGGTCTGGTGGCCGAAATGCACACCGGCTTCCAGAAGCTGTTTCATAGATACGACTGACATTGACAAAAACCTCCTTGGTTTTTCCTCCGCTGCGCTTTGATTTCGGCGATAAAACCCGCTTTTCCGCGGGCACCGTTCGCCGGGCGACAGCGTGTGTTCTCAACAACGCGGAAAATATTATAACACAGGAACCGCCACAATACAAGAGCAAAATTTCTTCGCCGGAGGCCGGGGCAAAACGTTCCTTCCCGCCGCGGCTTATGCTATAATAAGTTATTATATGCAAAAACGCGGCGTTTTTCAAAAAGTGTTACGCTTTGCCGTATGATCTTGTCATTTTAACATCTTTCATCATCATTTCAGGAAGGTATTCGGTTATGCAGGTATCG
>JAEZRH010000012.1 GCA_023412845.1 Bacillota bacterium | reverse complement strand
GTTTTTTTCCGGGTTTTCGGTATCCGCGATTGCCAGACCGATGATCCCTGTTCCGGTGAATGAGAACATCACCATGATCATGGAAGCGAAAATCCCCCCTGCGCCGTAAGGCAGAAAGCCGCCCGGCGATGAGAACGGATTGTTTATCGTCCTGCCGCCGCCGACGAGCCCAAACAGACTTAAGACGCCCAATAAAATAAACAGGACCAATGCAATTACCTTTACAGACGCCAGGACGGTCTCGATCCGGCTTAATCCTTTCAGATCGTTCAGGTTGATCCCGGTCATGACGAGGGCGAAAACAACGCAAAATATCCATAGCGGGGTTTGGGGGAACCAATAACGGGCAAAGGTCGCGGCGGCCACCACTTCGCTGGCCATCCCCAGAATGCCGCTGCACCAGAACATCCATCCGTTTACAAAGCCGATCCAGGGCCCGAACACTTCGGAAGCATGAACCCTGAAAGCCCCAGGAGCCGGATTTATCACGCACATTTCCGTGATGAACATAACTTCAAAGGCCATGATGATCCCGCCTATCAGGTAAGACAGGACGGCGGCAGGGCCTGCGACCGATATGACGGTCGAACTCCCGAGGAAAATACCTGAGCCGATGATATTCCCCAGCGACATGACGATGAGACGGTTGCGGTCGAATCCCTTTTTCATATAAAACGATTCCTTATTCAAGAAGCATAATTTTATATTTCCCGGGTTTTACAGGAATATTGATCTCATATGATAGTGTGGCGGAGACCCTGAGCGGGGGAGAGGATTGCTTCACGGCCCGATATCGATATATAATATAGGCTGTATAAGTTATCAGACGGTAGCGAGAATCAATTTTTGATCGGAAGGGGATTCAATCATGAAAGTTCTGTTGGTCAACGGCAGCCCGCACAAAACAGGCTGCACCTATACCGCTCTTTCGGAAGCGGCAGCTTCGCTGAAAGAAAACGGCATTGAAACCGATCTGTTCTGGATCGGGACAAAACCGGTGCGCGGATGTATCGCGTGCGGTCAGTGTGAAAGGCTTGGAAAATGCGTGTTCACCGACGATGTCTGCAACGAGCTGCTTGGCCTGATGCAGCAGGCGGACGGCATCATCGTGGGTTCGCCGGTCTATTATGCCGGCCCGAACGGAGCGCTGTGCGCGGTGCTGGACCGGGTCTTTTACAGCGGAGCAGCGACGCTGGCCAACAAGCCGGCCGCCGGCGTCGTAAGCTGCCGCAGGGGAGGGGCAAGCGCGGCCTTTGACCGGCTGAACAAATATTTTATGATGAGCCGGATGCCTGTCGTGACGTCACAGTACTGGAATTCGGTCCATGGGAACACTCCGGACGAAGTGCGTCAGGATTTGGAAGGACTGCAGACGATGCGGACCCTGGGCAGGAACATGGCATGGATGCTGAAGTCGATCGAAAAGGCCGGGCTGGACGCTCCGAAGCAGGAGCCCAGGCTGGCAACGAATTTTATCAGACAGATATAGGCGATGCAAGGCCCGACGATGCCGTACAGGCTGCAGAACCCTGAAAAAGACAGCCTTTACACGAATAGCAAATTTTGTTAAGATATAGTAAGAATTGGTTTTTTTACTCCTTTTTTGCGGTTCCGCAGATCCGCGGACCGCTGAACGGCTTTTTGGAACTTTATGACGGACTTCGCTTCCGCAGCAGGAGAAGATCAAATATAATTTCAGAAATAGGAGTGTAAGAACATGAAAGTGCCAATTTTAGACCTGAAGCGTCAGTACAAGCCTTTGCAGGCGGAACTGGAATCCGCGGTAAACGCCTGCATGGCAAGCGGCATGTACATAATGGGAAAGCCGGTCGCCGATTTTGAAAATCAGATGGCTGAATTTTTGGGCGTAAAGCATGTGATTACGACCGGGAACGGCACCGAGTCCCTGGTGATAGCCCTTCGCGCCTGCGGCGTCAAACCGGGCGACGAGGTCATTACGACACCGTTCACGTTCTTCGCGACGGCAGAGGCGGTGGCGCTTGTGGGCGCTGTGCCGGTTTTTGCCGACGTGCTGGAGGATTCGTTCAATATCGACCCCTCTAGCGTGGAATCAAAAATCACGGGCAGAACAAAAGCGATCCTTCCCGTGCATATTTTCGGCTATCCCGCCGAGATGGATGCGCTCAACGCAATCGCAAAAAAGCACGGGCTTAAAGTGATCGAAGACGCATGCCAGGCGATCGGCGCGGAGTATAAGGGGAAAAAGACCGGAGCGCTTGGAGACTTTGGCTGCTTTTCATTTTTCCCGACAAAGAATCTGGGCGCGTTTGGCGACGGCGGCATGATCACGACGGACAACGACGATTACGCGCTGATCTGCCGCGCCCTGCGCGAGCATGCGGGGGGCAGGCTCGGCGCCGACGCCCGCTGGCTTGTTGAGGGCGTGAAAGATGAATTCGCCAAAGAGGTCGCGTCGGACGCGTTATACAATCCGTATAAATACTACAATTACATGATCGCCTACAACTCCCGTCTGGACGCGATCCAGGCGACCATTCTGAATATCAAGCTGAAGCATCTGGACGAATTTAACCAAAGGCGCGCCGATAACGCAGAGTATTACAACAGCCACCTCGACCACGGAAAATTCGTGACGCCGAATCCGTCGAAGGACGTTAAAGTGTGCTGGCATCAGTATGCGCTTCGGACAAAGCAAAAGGAGAAGCTCGGGACTTTCCTTGCGGAAAAGGGCGTCGCATCCGCCGCCTTTTATCCGGTTCCGCTCCATTTGCAGAAGGCTTTCGCCTATCTCGGATACAAAAAGGGAGATCTTCCGGTCGCTGAAAAGATCTGCGGCGAGACCGTGTGCCTGCCTGTGTTCCCGGAACTGACCAAAGAAGAGCGCAGTTATGTTGTCGACGCCGCAAACCGTTTTGAATAATCGAAAGGGAAGGTCCCGGGGAGCATGATAAAAATAGGAGTGATCGGCACCGGAAACATGGGCAAGAACCATGTCCGGATCCTGAGCGAGGAAAGGACGAATTTCAAGCTTGCGGCAATTTATGACGCCAATGCGGAAACGGCCGCTTCCTTTTCCCGGAAATACCGCGTAAAAGCGGCGGAGTCGGTAGACGAGCTGCTTGACAGCGTGGATGCCGCCGTGATTGCCGTACCGTCGTCCCTGCATTACGAGATCGCGCTGAAGGCGGCGGCCAAGGGCGTCAACGCCCTGGTGGAAAAGCCGCTGACGCTGGACTTTGACGACGCGCAGAGAATCGACGAGGCGTTCCGCTCGGCGGGAAAGGTCCTTATGGTCGGGCATGTGGAACGGTACAACCCCGTCGTCATGGAGCTTCAGAATATTCTTTGCAACGAAAAAATGGTTGCGGTCGATATCCACAGGTGCAGCCCCTACAGTCCCCGGATCTCCGACGCGGACGTCATTTCCGACCTGATGATCCACGATATCGACATTTTATGCAACGGGTTGGGCTGCGGCACAATCAGACGGCTGAGCGCTCAGGGAAATATCGTAGTCAGCGGTGACAAGCTGGACTATGTTCAGGCGCTCATCGAATTTGAAAACGGCGTGATGGGCTCCATAACGGCCAGCCGGATCACCGAAGATAAAATCAGGACGCTGGATATTCACGCCAAAAACGGATTTATCCATGCGGATCTGCTGACGCACAACCTGCAGATCTCAAGAAGGACAAGCTATACGCATGAGCCGAATCAAACCCAGCTGTATAAGCAGGAGAGTATCGTTGAAAAAGTGATGGTCCCTTCTTTCGAGCCCCTGCGCAAAGAACTGCTCACATTCGCCGACTGCATCCAAAACGGCGCGGAGCCGGTTACCGGCGGCAAGCCGTCGGCGTACGCAATCCGGGTGGCTTCCGCGATCCGGGAAGCGGCCCTCAAGGGGAAGGGGTGACCGCCGTGGCGAAGGTTTTTATCCACCCCAGCGCGCATGTTTCCGACGGAGCCAAGATCGGAGACGGGACGAAAGTCTGGATCAACAGCCAGATCAGGGAAAATTCTTCGATCGGCGAGGACTGCATTATCAGCAAGGATACGTACATCGATTTTGACGTGGTCATCGGCGACCGCTGTAAAATTCAGAACGGGGTCTCCGTCTACCATGGCGTGGTGATCGAGGACGACGTGTTCGTAGGGCCGAACGCTACTTTTACGAATGATTTTTATCCGCGCGCCTTCAGCGGGGACAGCTGGAAAGTATATCGTACGCTGATCAGGCGCGGCGCGTCCATCGGGGCGAACGCGACCATCGTCTGTGGCCGGACCCTTGGCGAATACTGCATGGTGGGCTGCGGAAGCGTCGTCACGAAAGACATTCCCCCGCATGCTTTGGTCGTCGGAAATCCGGCCCGCATTTCCGGCTATGTCTGCGAATGCGGCCAAAAGCTCGACAGGACCGGAAAATGCCCGCAGTGCGGAAAGCAATATGATATGCAAAACCTGAAGAACAATAAGCCGTAACCGCCTTTCGCATGATTCCGGCAAATCCGCCCGTCGCCTCAGCCGAATAAAAAGCTCCCTGCCGTTCAGAACGCGTCCAGACGCGCGTTCTGTTCCGGCAGGGAGCTTTTCCTCTCATGGATTGTTAACGGGAGGCGGGCTCTTTCACGTAGGGGGAAAGCGGACCTTTCCACAATTCCTGATCGGTATGAAGCAGCTTGTGGGAGCGTTCGGACAGCGGCTTCTCAAAATAATCGCGGTAGGCCTGAATCACCGCGGGATTTTCATGGGAGAAGCGCAGACGGTTCGTCCTGTCCAGGTCGCAGAGCTTTTCCCCGCGCATCTGTGCAAATTCCGCGCCGTCGGTGATTGGCTGCCCGCCGCCTCCGGCGCAACCGCCCGGGCAGGCCATGACCTCTACGAAGTCATAGGCGGTCTTGCCGCTGCGAACGGTTTCCATGAGACGCCTCGCATTGCCGAGCCCGTTCACAACCGCCACCCGCAGGGTGGTATCGCCGATCCGGAAGCTCGCTTCTTTCCAGCCGTTCATGCCCCCGACTTCCCTGAAAGCGTCGGGGTCCGGATTTTCACCCGTCGCCAGGTAATAGGCGGACCGCATCGCCGCCTGCATAACGCCGCCGGTCGTACCGAAAATCACGGCCGCGCCGGTGCCTACGCCGAGCGGAGCGTCGAATTCCTCTTCCTCCAGTTCGGAGACCAGAATGTTTTCGGAGCGGATCATGCGGCCGATCTCCCTTGTGGTCAAAACCAGATCAACGTCCTGCCCCGCACCGGCGTCGTTCAGCACGCTCTGCGCGCATTCGTCCTTTTTGGCAAGACAGGGCATGACGGAAACCGAATAGATGCGCTTGGGGTCCACATCCAGAAGCTTTGCGTAATAGCTTTTAGCCACCGCGCCGAACATCTGCTGGGGAGACTTCGCGCTGGAAAGATGCTTCACCATGTCCGGATACTGGGATTTCAGAAAACGCACCCACCCGGGGCAGCAGGAGGTGAACATCGGGAATTTTTCGTTTTCCCTATGCTTCAGCTTTTCCAGCAGTTCGCTGCCTTCTTCCATGATGGTGAGGTCGGCTGCGAAGTCCGTGTCGAAGATATAGTCGAAGCCCATTTTCCGAAGGGCCGATACAAGGCGCTTCACCGTCGCTTTTTCGCGCGGCAGGCCAAACGGCTCTCCCCAGGCGGCGCGCACGGCGGGCGCGATCTGCACGACGGTGATTTTATCCCTGTCCGCCAGCGCGGCAAAGGCTTTCGGCGTGTCGTCGCGTTCCCTTAACGCTCCCACCGGGCAATGTGTAATGCACTGGCCGCAGAGCGCGCAGTCGGAATCCTCTATTTTGCGGTTCCACGTGACGTCCACGGTGGTGCGGGAGCCGGTGTTGGCTACGTCCCAGATATTCATTCCCTGAATCTGATCGCACACCTGAACGCAGCGCATGCATTTGATACACTTCGAAAAGTCGCGGATCAGGGGGAAATTTCTGTTCCATGACGAAACGGGGAGCTCGCGTTTGTAAGGCAGATCCAGAACACCAAGGTCGTTGGCGATCTTCTGAAGGCTGCAGTTTCCGCTTCTCACGCAGGTGGAACAGTAGCAGTCGTGCTGCGAGAGGATGAGTTCGACGTTTACCCTGCGCGCTTCGCGCACGCGCGGGCTGTTGGTGTGGATCACCATTCCGTCCTCCACCCGGTTGTTGCACGCCGCCACAAGCTTATCCTTGCCTTCAAGCTCCACCAGGCAGACCCGGCACGCCCCGATTTCGTTGATTCCTTTCAGGTAGCAGAGGGTGGGAATATGGATGCCGGCGGATGCCGCGGCCTCCAGGATGGTGGAACCTTCTTCCGCTTCGCGGGGCTTGCCGTTGATTGTGATTTTTACCATCTGTCCGTTCTGCCCCCTTTGAATACTCCATAGCCAAAATGATCGCAACGCAGGCAGCGCGAGGATTCCTGACAGGCCTCCTGACAGGTCATCCCTCTCTCCATCAGCTCGAAGTCGCCCTTCCGCTCTTCCGATTCGCGTTCCGTCAGATTCACCCTGCCGAAGGGCAGCCTGTCGTCCAGTCTGGCGGGCGGGATTTTGACATCCGTCGTGATCTCATGGTTATATCCCAGATAATTGTCTATGTTGGCGGCCGCCACTTTGCCCGCGGCCACGGCCTTGATGACCGTCGCGGGTCCGCTGACGCAGTCGCCGCCGGCAAAAAGATTCGGTATGTTGTCAACCCTGGCACAGCTCTGAGCCTTAATGCTCCCTCTGCTGACCGGGACTCCGTATTCCGCAAAGGGTCCATATTCCACGCTTTGGCCGATCGCGAGCACGATGATTTCGCAGGGGATACGCAGTTCCGCCGTCTCCGCATCGGCAGGCCGCGGTCTGCCGGCAGCATCCATTTTCCCTATGATCTGAGGCTTCACCCACAGAGCGGTCACGTCGCCCTCTTCCGAAGCTTCGATTCTGGAAGGCGCCTGAAGGCTTAGAATCTCACAGCCCTCGTTTGCGGCTCCCTGCACTTCTTCCGGGAGGGCGGTCATGTCCTCCCGGCGGCGCCGGTAGACGACCGCCACCTTCTCCGCGCCCAGGCGGACGGCGGAACGGGCCGCGTCCATGGCAACGTTCCCGCCGCCGATCACCGCGACGGTTTTTCCGCGAAAGTCGGGTTTCACGTTATTGCCGATGCTGCGGAGCATATCGACTGCGGGAATCACCCCGCGGCTGTTTTCGCCTTCGAGTCCCAGCTTTTTGTCCGAATGCGCGCCGATCGCGATATAGACCGCGTCGTATTTTTCGGTAAGACCGGAAACCGAGATATCCTTTCCGACATTGACCCCCGTCTTTACCTGAACCCCGGTAGAGAGGATCGCTTCGATATCATCCTCAAGCCGTTCCCTCGGAAGGCGGTAACTGGGGATCCCGTACCGCAGCATACCGCCCAGGTACGGCTGCTTTTCGTAAACCGTCACGCTGTGGCCCATCAGGGAAAGATAGTAGGCGGTGCTGAGGCCCCCGGGGCCCGCTCCCACAACTGCCACCCGTTTTCCGGTTGGAGGCGCGCAGGCCGGAGCGGCAACTTTGCCGGCGTGGTCGACGGCAAAACGTTTGAGTCCGCGGATGTTGATGGAAGCGTCGATCATATTTCTTCTGCAGCGGGCTTCGCAGGGGTGCTCGCAGACGAATGCGCACGCCGTCGGGAACGGGTTGTCCTTTCGGATGAGCTGCACCGCGTCGGCATATCTTCCCGCATGCACCAGCGCGATATAACCGGGAATGTCCACTCCGGCGGGGCAAAGAGCCACGCAGGGCACCGGCTGGTTCAGGCTGCACGTGCATCTGCCGTTGGCGACATGCTCCACATAGTCCTCGCGGAAACCGCGGACCCCCTTGAGCACCATATCGGCCGCTTCATAGCCGATCGCGCAGTCCGCCGACTGGACAATGACGCCGGCGGTCTTTTCGATCAGGTCTATCGTTTCCATGGTGGCCTGATGATTCAGCACATCCTCCAGCAGGTTTTCCAGCTGCGCGAGTCCAATGCGGCACGGCACGCATTTTCCGCAGGTCTGGGCGCGGCAGATTTTTAGAAAAGACGCCGCGAGGTCTACAGGGCATAGATTGGGCGGACTTGCAATGATTCGGCGTTCCAAATCACGGTAGAGTCCTTCGACAGTCGTCTGGGCTTGATTCGGCGTTATAATCTCGAGTCTGCTCATTTTCCTCTCCCTTTAAAAAACATGACGATCTTATAAAAGTATAATATAAATAGTAAGCTGTGTAAATAATTTTTGATAAATATTTATCAAACAATTGCAGGGAATGTCTGTCTGCGCGCAAATTTAAAGGACCGCCTATCCGGCCCTGTTTCCAGGTCCTTCAGGACGGCCCAGTATTTAAATAGCTGCACTTTGAACGGCAGAGCCGTTTCCGCTCAGCGGAGTCGGTCTGGGCGCGGGATTCCCCGCGCGCCCGGAGCCATGATGCGGCAGCTAAAGCACCCGTATGGATGTTGCGTTATCTGAATACCAGCCTTACGGCCTCCCGGATATCGCGTGATTGCCGAAGCTTTTTCCAGAGAACGTATTTTTTCAGATCGCTTTGGAATTTTCCGTCGAGGTTTTGCGTATATCGGCTGAGCGCGTCGTACACCGGACTGTAATCCGAGGCGCCTGACGGCAGCGTATATTGGAACTCCAGACCGTCGTTGCGGAACAGGAGGGTATCTTCTTTTTTTGAAACGGTGATCGGGATTTTATCCTGCCGGTATCTGATCAGCCGTCTGGCGAGGTTTTTGCTGCCGATCCATTCGAATTCCGAAGCATATCCGCATTCGACACAGGCGAAAAGCTCCCCGGATATTTTATTTCGGGACGTTGTGTTCCGGCAGTCGGGGCAGGTGAGAAACAGGCCGTTCGGGCTGACTTTGATCGGCTGCGGCAGGCCCTTTTCGGGCAGCTTATAGCCGAGGATGCGGCTCAGCGAGGCGTATTGCTCGTGCGGCAGGCAGGGCGAAGCGTTGTTTGGAAGGGGCATGCGGTCGTTTTTGCCGCCGTTCGCTTCCAGAATGACCTGGGAACGGTTTTTCAGGGCGATGTCTGCGATCGCTTTGGAAAGCGTATAAAGGATCTGATCCGCGCCTCCCTGTCCGGGGACCCTGCCGTTTTCCAGGACCGTGCCGCGTCCGTCGCAAACGGTATAACTCAGGCCGCCGGAGGGGTTTCTCGAGACCCCCATGGTCGTAGCCGTTTTCAGGGCCGGTTTCGGATTGCAGGCCATATTGACCATGAGATAATACCCGCTTCCCTTTTTGACCAGGTGCGCCGTGTGCAGGAGACCCGGGTCGGCAAGGGCCTTTTTCAAATCCCGGTACTGTTCTTTCCCGAAGGCGAGCGGCACGACGATATACCTTTTTTTCCCGGCCTTGTTGATCAGGTGAGGCATTCCGTCCGACACATACCGAAGGCTCAGGCTGCTTGTGGTCTCCCCGCCGCAATATCCGTCCGCCCGGTTCAGAAGATACAGCTTGGCATAAAAGCGGTCCTTGAATTCGTCGTAAAGCAGGCAATAGTCGCGGTTTGCAGCATACCTGCCGAAATAAAGCGAGTGGAATTTCCCGGCGCGGTAAATCAGCTTCGAGAATTCCTTCTTGAATTCCGAAAGGCCGGTCTGCCCCCGGTCGAACCGGCCGACGCAATCCGAAACGGCGGAATCGTACCGGGAAAGGTCCAGAAACGTGAACGGATATCCCGCTTTGCCATCCGATTTTTTCTGCCCAATATAGGCGGCCGTCAGGGAGGCAAACTCGATTTTGAGCGAATCCTTGAAGGGCTCTACGGAAAATTGGTTCAGGCTGTCCGACGCCTGTTTGTCGATCAGCCCGAGCAGCAGCTGCTGGGTCACCCGCGTTTCCGAGCGGGAAAGCTCTTCCACCCGGTCCCGGTATCGTTCCATGAGCGCCTGAAGCGCCTGTGAATAGTGCAGCAGGGCGCGTTCGATCAGGCCGCGTTTGCGCCTGCTCGGCCGATATAGCTGAAGCGTTACTGTTTTATAAATCATAGCCAAATTTTATTTCATCTGCCTGAAGAAAATGAAGTGGGTTTTGGGGGGATTCACCGTTTCATCCGGAAAACGACCGCCGACAGGTCCTCTTTCGGCTTCTTGCGGGATAAAGAACTGCCTGCGTTCAGCAAAAGGCGGACCAGCTTTTCCGGCGCGACGCCGGGGGAATACGCGTGGGCCATGAACGTCGAAATGTCCTGCAGCCGCAAGCCGTTTTCCAGGTCCCGCCCGCCGCCCGCGTTCAGCATGCCGTTGCTGACGGCGACGACCGTATCCGCTTCCCCGCAGTTGGACACCCCGAACCGGATAAGCCTGCCCTGCCTGGTCCTGCCGCGGGTCTCCACGCGGACCGGCTTCCCCCGCTGAAACAGGAGGACGTCGGGCGTTTCCATCTGAGCGATATAGATCATTCCGCCGAAGATCACCTGAATGAGGGTGAAGGCGGAGTAGCTGACCCCATCCTCCCGGCCGGCGGGCTGCGATTCGACAATCATGTCTGCAATTTCTTCGACCGGCGTTCCTCCGGCAAGCAGGGTCGACATCATTTTCACGGCGAGAGAAGCCAGCATGTTCGCCTTGATCCCCCCGCCCTTGCCGTCCGCCAGCATTGCCGTTACCCCGGAGGCGCTTCGGACGATCTCAATCCGGTCCCCGCAAAGCTGCTCGCCGTATTTATTGATACTGTCGCCGGCCGCGTCAACCCGTACGGTCAATTCTTTTCACCCTTTTCGGGGACTATATTTTTCGTCAGCTGCAGCAGAGCCACTTTCGTTTCGGAAGTCGTCTCCCCCAGAAGATTGGCGATTTCCTGCACGACGCGCATCTGCTTGTCGATTACCTCATTTGCAAACGCCGCCGTTTTCTCCGTCATGCGGAGATGATTTTCTCTCATCTCTTCCTCGGCGGTAATGTCTTTCAGCAGAACGAACATGAGCTGGCTGTCTTTTACAAGGACCACGGTCTGTTCAAGAATCAGATTCAAAGCTTCGTACATCTGCTTATGGTGGACGATGTTTTTCCCGCTTTTCAGCACGGACTCGAAATCCGGGCTGGGGAGGATGCTCAGGATCGGTTTTCCGATACAATCCGTATCGAGCGGCAAAAGCTTCGCTGCGGACGGGTTGTACTGCTCGATCAGCAGCCGGTCGTTGAGAATCAGAATGCCCGTGGGTGTGTTTTCCACAACGGCGTTGGACACGCTCTCCGCCAGCTCGCGCATGTAGGGGATGCACATGTTGATGTCGGCCTTCCCCTGTATGACGGCGATCGCTTTTTCTCTGCAGGTGTTGTACCCGCAGCAGCCGCAGTTGAGCTCTTTGTCGGGAGAGGTCTTGCCGGTAGAGGCCAGAACCTTCTGGATTTCCTGCTCGTCGATCAGATTCTCCTTCACGGAACGGCACCGGAATTTCTTCACAAACTGCGCCGGGGTTCCTTCCGTCAGGGCGAAGGGCGCGTCGTCGCGGCGTTTCACGTTTTTAATCAGCAGATCCTTGGACTTTAAAAAGCTGGCATGCATCATCTTCAGTACCGGGCCGCCCAGACATCCGCCTTTGCACGCATTCATCTCGATGAAGTAGCCGGCAAGATTATGCCGCATGATGGAGTCAAGAATTTCAATGCAGCGGTCCACGCCGTCGATGCTTAAAC
>JAEZRH010000104.1 GCA_023412845.1 Bacillota bacterium | reverse complement strand
GACCTGAACTTTTCCGGCGAATACCAGTCCAGCGCCCATCGCTATACCGAGACGCTGTTCGGCAAGGACAACGTGTTCAAGGCCGGAACCATCGCCACCGTTGCTGACAAAACGGCCATCGGCTTTGTCAAAAAGTTTGCGGAGGAGCGCGGCATCGTCATGAACCGTGCGGAGGAGATGCGCCTCGCCACGGGCTGCACCGGCGTCAAGCGGACGACGGGCCAGCACCCGGGCGGCATGGTGGTCGTGCCGAAGGGCATGGAAATTTTCGATTTCTGCCCGGTGCAGCATCCAGCGAACGATTCCAGTTCCGACAACATCACAACGCATTTCGACTTCCATTCCATCCACGACACCATCTGCAAGCTTGACGAGCTCGGCCACGATGTTCCGACGATCTACCGGTATCTGGAAGATTACACAGGGATACCGGTCATGGAGGTTTCGATGAGCGATCCGGACGTGATGTCCCTGTTCACTTCCACCAAAGCGCTTGGGGTGACCCCGGAAGACATCGACTCCCCGACGGGCACGTTTTCGCTGCCGGAAGTGGGCACCAACTTTGTCCGGCAGATGCTGATGGAATCCAAGCCGAAGACATTCTCAGACCTTCTGCAGGTCTCCGGCCTGTCGCACGGCACGGACGTCTGGATCGGCAACGCGCAGGAGCTCATCAAAAACGGGACCTGCACCATTTCGGAAGTCATCGGTACGCGCGACAGCATTATGACGTACCTGCTCCAAAAGGGTCTGGAGCCGAAGATGGCGTTCAAGATCATGGAGATCGTCCGCAAGGGCAAGGCGCCGAAGCTGCTGACGGAAGAATATATCCAGGCCATGAAAGACCATAACGTGCCGCAGTGGTATATCGATTCCTGCATGAAGA
Organism: Bacillota bacterium; assembly: GCA_023412845.1. Classification (GTDB taxonomy): domain Bacteria; phylum Bacillota; class Clostridia; order Oscillospirales; family Acutalibacteraceae; genus Thermocaproicibacter. Next base: position 3,597 of record JAEZRH010000104.1, on the reverse strand, counting down.
TCAAATATATGTTCCCGAAAGCGCACGCCGCCGCCTATATGATCTCCACGCTGCGTCTCGGCTGGTATAAGGTGCACAGGCCGGTCGAGTACTATGCGGCGTATTTCACGGTGCGCGGCGAAGATTTCGACGGCGCCGTCGTGATCAGGGGGCGCGAAGCCGTTCGCAGGAGGATGAACGAGATCACCATGAAAGGTAAGGAGGCTAGCGCCAAGGAAGAAGCCGCCTACGCGACGCTGCAGATCGTCAACGAAATGCTTGCTCGCGGAATCGAGGCGCTGCCTGTCGACCTTTATCAGTCCGACGCCAAAAAATTCCTTGTGGAGGACGGAAGGATACGCATGCCTTTCCTTTCTCTCGCGGGCGTCGGGGAAGCCGCGGCGAACAGTCTGGCCGAGGCCCGGGCAAAGGGCAAATATCTTTCGGTCGAGGACTTGCAGGCGCGTTCAAAGGTCTCAAAATCCGTGATCGAAACGCTTGGCGGTGCCGGTGTTCTGAACGGTTTGCCGGAAAGCAGCCAGATGACGCTCTTTTAGATTGACAAGTTTCAATTTACTATGGTATTATAGTAGCAAGCTAAAGTAACGCTGTTTGGAGAACTGGAGCTATGAAAAAGAACAACAGAATCACGCCGGAGGGAACGAAAGACTTTCTGTTTGAAGAATGCCTGACCCGCCGCAGGGTGGAAGAAACGCTGGCGGAGGTCTTTTCCGCGCACGGCTTCCATGAGGTCGTGACGCCCGGTTTGGAATTTTACGATGTCTTCGATCCCGATTTTTCCGGCATTATGCCCGAGGTCATGTTCAAGATGACAGATCGGAGAGGACGCATTATCGTTATGCGCCCGGATTCCACGCTCCCGATCGCCAGACTGACCGCGACGCGGCTGCAGAATCTCCCCAAACCTGTGCGGCTGTTTTACACGCAGCCGATCTACCGCAATCATCCGGGCCTCATGGGGCGCAGCGACGAAAATTTCCAGACCGGCGTGGAGCTGCTGGGAGCCGCCGGGCTGCGCGCCGACCTTGAGATCGTTTCCACCGCCGTGGAGTCCCTTTCCCGGTGCGTGCGTGGGTTTCGGCTGGAATTGGGCCATGCCGGTTTTTTTCGTGACCTTGCAAAAGAACTGCCCGTTGCGGACGATTTCCGCGAAGATATCCGCAGCGCGGTGGAGGCGAAAAATTACGCCGCCCTGGGCGCCATGCTCGATACGCTTCCGGACGGCCCGCAGGCGCGCGCTTTGCGGGAACTGCCCCGTCTGTTCGGCGGAGAAGCAGTGTTTGAGAAAGCGGCCCCGTTCTGCGGCGGGGAGCTCAGGAAAACGCTGGAGTATCTGCACGGGATTTACCGGTCGCTCGCCAGCTTCGGCCTGGGCAGCCGGCTGATCGTCGATCTGAGCCTTGTGCAGCGGAACGACTACTATACGGGCGTCGTTTTCAGCGCCTATGTCGAAGAATGCGGCGATGCGGTCCTCATCGGCGGACGCTACGACCATCTTCTGGAACATTTCGGCGCTCCCATGCCGGCGGTCGGCTTCGACGTTAACGTGGACGCCGTTACCCAGACGCTTCTGACCCGGGGGAAGGGCGTGGAGTCGCTTCCCGCCCAGGTTCTGGTACACGGCGACGATGGATTTGAGGTGCAGGCACTGGAGCGGATCTCCGAGCTTGCCATACAGGGAAGGCGCTGTGAAAACAGCGTCTTCGCTTCCCGTGAAGAAGCGCTCCGATACGCGCGCGCCGCGGGAATCCAACAGGTGGAATTTATCGGCCGGGAGCCTGAGACCGCAACGCTCTGATTTTGGGGGTATCTATGAAACCGCTTAGAATTGCACTGACCAAGGGACGGCTGGAAAACGACACCGTCGCGCTGTTCGAACGGATCGGGCTCGACTGTTCCTCTGTCCGTAACAAGGGCAGGAAGCTGATCCTTCCCGTCGCCGGCGGGGTGTATGAGGTGGTTTTGGCCAAGGCCGCCGACGTCATCACCTACGTGGAACACGGTGTCTGCGACCTGGGCGTCGTCGGGAAAGACACCATTATGGAGCAAGGCGGGAACTTTTACGAGGTATTGGATCTCGGCTTCGGAAAATGCCGGTTCGCCCTTGCCGGGCCGAAGGGCTGCGGCTTTTTCGACGGATATTCGGCCCGCACCGTGGCTTCGAAATATCCCAACGTAGCCGCCAACTATTTCGGCGAAAAAGCTATGGACGTCCGCATCATTAAAATCGAAGGGTCCGTCGAGCTTGCGCCCTTGCTGGGGCTCGCCGACGCGATCGTCGATATCGTCGAAACGGGGACTACTCTCCGGGAGAACGGGCTTGAGGTCATCGAGGACATCTGTGACGTTTCCGCAAGACTGATCGTGAACGCGGCCAGCATGAAGATGCGGAAGGAAGAGATCGAAAACCTGACCGGCAGAATGGAAAACGCAATCCGGTAAAGTAAAGCGACAAGGGGGAACGGCATTGATTCAGGTTTGGAAAAAGAGAGACGGCTTCGGCAGGGAACTGATCGCCCAGCTGAAGCAGCGCAAACAGGCGGCGGGCCGCAAAGTAGAGTCCGCCGTCGCGGACATCATCGAATGTGTGCGCCGGGAGGGTGACGCCGCGGTCCGGGACTGCACGCTCCGGTTCGACGGGTCGCTTCCCGAAAAGATAGAGCTTTCCAAAGAAGACATGCGCCGGAGCGCCTCCTCATGCGACAGGGAATTCCTCGCTGCGCTTGGCCGCGCGGCTCAGAATATCCGCGATTTCCATCAGCGCCAGAAGCAGCAGAGCTGGTTTGAAACGCGCCCCGACGGCGTTATGATGGGCCAGCGGATCCGCGGCCTTGCCCGAGTCGGCATTTACGTCCCGGGAGGGACCGCGGCATACCCGTCTTCCGTGCTGATGAACGCGATTCCGGCTAAGATTGCCGGCGTGGGCGAGATCGTGATGGTCACTCCGCCGTCGAAAAGCGGGGTGCCGAACCCGGTCATCATGGCCGCCGCGCTGGAGGCCGGGGTGGACCGTGTTTTCCAGATCGGCGGGGCGCAGGCCGTGGCCGCGCTGGCCTTCGGGACGGAGACGGTGCCCGCTGTGGATAAGATCGTGGGGCCGGGCAACATATACGTTGCGACTGCGAAAAAACAGCTTTACGGAACGGTCGGCATCGACATGGTCGCGGGCCCGAGCGAGATCCTGATCCTCGCGGACGAAACGGCGAATCCCGTATTCCTTGCCGCCGACCTGATGTCTCAGGCGGAGCATGACGTGCTGGCCTCCGCCATCCTTCTAACGACCTCGGAAGAAATTGCGGACAAAACGGCCGCCGAGCTTTCAAGGCAAATGTCACGGCTGTCGCGCCGTGACATCATTTCAAAGTCTCTGGATGCCTACGGGACGATCGTGGTCTGCGGCAGTATGGACGAAGCGGTCGGTTTCGCCAACGAGCTCGCGCCGGAGCATCTTGAGGTCTGCACGAAAAATCCCATGGATTTTCTAGGCAGGATCGATAACGCAGGCTCCGTTTTTCTAGGCAGCTATTCGCCGGAGCCGCTCGGCGATTACTACGCGGGTCCCAACCACGTTCTGCCGACGGGAGGCACGGCGCGTTT
>JAEZRH010000068.1 GCA_023412845.1 Bacillota bacterium | reverse complement strand
CCAGAGATTTTTTCGCCGTCAGGACGGCGGACGGTACCGTGAAGTATACACGCAACGGCAACTTTGACAAAGCGGCCGGCGGCGACGGGAACTATTACCTGGCTGATTCCGAAGGCAGCTTCGTCCTCGATCAGGCGGGGAACCCCATCGTCATGACGGGGGACGGTAAGCAGGCCTTGAAGGTCGGCGTCTATACCTTTTCCAACCTCGGCGGGCTCCAGAAGGCGGGAAAGAGCTACTACACGCCCACGGGCCTTTCGGGAGCGGCCTCCCCAGTGCAGAATGCCGACGTGCGGCAGGGGTATCTCGAAGATTCGGCCGCCAGCCTGTCGAACGAACTCTCCGATATGATTGTGCAGCAGCGCGCGTTCGAAATGAACGCCAAGATGGTCCAGATGACTGATGAAGTGATGCAGACAGTCAATAATCTCCGTTGATGAATTGGAAACGGAGCAGTGTTTGGGAAGGAGTCTTTGATCTATGTACAATCCGTCGGCCAATATGCAGCAAGCGTCGACCGCAGGGCAGGACAGGAACGAAAAACCTGTTCTGGAACTCCGTACGGAGAACAACAGTCTGACGGCCTATCTGCGGGTGAAGTCGATCAAGCCCGAGCAGACGCTTGCCTATGAAGAAATATTGGATTTTCTGAAACAGAAGAAGATCACCTATGGGATCCGTGAAAAAGCCATCCGGGAGTACTGCGAGCAAAAAAAATATTTTGCCGAGCTCGCCTGTGCGCAGGGCCTGCCCCCGGTCGATGGCGAGGACGGGACGCTGGAATTTCTGTTTAAGATAAAGCAGGACATCATCCCGCAGCAGAGGGATGACGGGACCGTCGACTACCGGGACCTGGGTCTGGTCCAGAATATCAAAAAAGGAGAGCCCCTTTGCCGCATCACGCCGCTGAAATCCGGAAGCGACGGGATCGATGTTTTCGGCCGCACCATCCATTTCAAGGAAGGCCGCGTTCCGCGTTTCCCCACGGGGCGCAACATCGGCACTTCGGAAGACGGCCTTACGCTGATGGCCCTCATCGACGGCTGCATCGAGTATAAGTCGATGATTCTCAACATCATGGATTCCTACATCGTGCGCGGCAATGTTGACGGCGCCTCCGGCAATATCGACACGCTCGGTTCGGTCACGGTGCTCGGCGATGTCCTGGAAGGCTTCTCCGTAAAAGCCGCAGGCAGCATCACGGTGCGCGGCATGGTCGAGGGCGCAAGGCTGCAGGCGGGGGGAAACATCAGCATTGCAAAGGGCATGAACGGAATGGGCAAGGGGCGCCTTGCCTGCGTGGGCGATGTAACGGCGAAATTTCTCGAAAACTGTGCGATCGAATGCGAAGGCGACGTTTACAGCGACGTGCTGATGAACAGCATCGTAAAAGCCGGAGGCTCGGTGATCCTGCGCGGCAAAAACGGGCTGCTGCTGGGGGGCAGGTGTACGGCCGGCCGCCGCATCTACGCAAATTATATCGGCAATCCCAACAACCTGAGGACGGAGGCGATCATCGATTCGCCGGGCCTGAACAAGCTGATCCAGAGGAAATTCCTGGAGGAGACGCCGGGGGAAGACTTCAGGAAAGAGCTTGAGGACCTGCAGAACAGCAGGTCGCTGCTGCAAAGCCAGATCGACACCCTCTCGAACCTGCTGACCATCGGTCACGCGCATGATAAAGTCGAAAGGCTCATCGCGGAAAATAAGCGCAGGCAAAAGGCGATCGACGATCAAATCGGATCCCTGCAGGAAAAGCTCTCTCTTACGGAGGAGGTGCCTGTCGGAACCCCCGCGGACTTCAATATCACCGGAGTACGCATCGTCTACAGCGGCGTCCGCCTGCAAGTCGGCGCTTACGCCACGTCCCTCAGGCAGGATTACAGCAGCACCAAGTTCTACCCCGGCAAAGGCCAGATCGACAGCGGCCCGCTCCTTCCTTCCGACCGTATGGAATACTGAACGGACCCGGCCGAACAAAGAAATTTGAGGTGCAAAATGACGATAAAAGATTTGGGACAGCTCAACGAAACGCACATCGACGTGCTCCGGGAGATCGGCAACATCGGCGCCGGGAATGCCGCGACCTCGCTTGCCCAGATGATAAACGGAAGGGTGGAGATGATGACTCCTGTTGTGCGCGTTCTGGATATCACGGACGCGGACAAGGCGCTCGGCGGACCTGAGACCCCGGTTGTAGCGATCCTCGTGGAGCTTTACGGGGATATCAAGGGGATCATGATGTTTGTTCTGGGCAACAGTTTCGCGCAGTCGCTCCTGAAGAGCCTTATGGGGGAAGACAACGTTGACTGCCTGCACCTTTCCGAGATGGAAAATTCCGCGCTTTCCGAAATCGGAAACATTATGATCGGCGCCTACACGGCCGCGATCGCCTCCCTCGCGCATCTGGAGATCAAGATTTCCGTGCCGGCTGTTACGGCGGACATGGTCGGTTCTCTTCTGACGGTCCCCGCCGCCGAGATGGGTTCAGTTTCCGACAAGATCATATTCATCGAAGATGATTTCATCAATACAAACGATAAAATCACTGCAAATATGATGCTGATTCCGCACCTGGAGTCCTTGAATAAACTTATGAACAGCTTGGGGATTGATTTATGAGCGATCTAATCACAATAAACATCTCGGACATGAAGGTTTCTCCAAGTCCGGCCGCTTTCGTTACGTATGCGCTGGGTTCCTGCATTGGCATCTGCCTGTACGATACGGTCACCAGGACGGGTGGCCTGGGACATATCCTTCTTCCTTATTTCCCGTCGGATAACCCGAACGAACAGCTTCACCGCTATGCCGACACCTGCCTGCCCGACATGGTCAGGCAGATGGAGCGGCTGGGCGCGATACGCAGCTGCATGGTGGCAAAGATCGCGGGCGGGGCGAAAATGTTTGAAGTTGCCGACGACTGCGCGTTCGGCAACATCGGGGCCAGAAATGTCGCCGCCGTGAAAGAAACGCTGCAAAAATTACAGATCCGTGTCATTGCGGAAGACACGGGTCTGAATTATGGCAGAACTGTTTATTTTTATACGGAAACCGGCGAGATGGTCGTCAAGTCCTTTGCACAGGGGACAAAGGTTTTTTAGGGATTTTGGAGATTAGCGGTTCCGCCGGCCTTTTGTCTTGCAGAACGCATCAGCTTCTGCAACCGGTCGCATTCGATGCGGATTTTCCGTTGGGCTTCGACATCCGAAGCGAGAATGGAATCCAGCAGGCAGCGGCTTTTTTGGGCATAATCGGCGAGCCTGCGTTCTTCCGGGGTGCGGGGTTCCACGCCGCCCTTTCCCGAGAGAAGCTGCTCCAGCCGTGCAAGTTCGTCTTCCTTCGCCTTGTTTTGGCATACGTCGATCATCCGGTTGCATTTTTTCAGCCGGTCAATGTAGACCTGGCGTTGCTCCGGCAAGTCTCCGAGCTGGATATCCTTTTGGGAGCTTTGCGCTTCCATCTGTTTTGTAAGGTTCAGGATCGCGGTCAAAAGAACGATCCGCTGATCCCAGAACATCAGAAGCCGACCGTAGTCCATAATTCCCCGCCTATTTTGTTTCGCCGTTTGCGTCGGAGTTTTCTCCGTTCGAAAGGCGGACTTTTTTTTCTGTCTGGACCCACGCGTCCCGAAGCTCCTGTACCTGCGGGATGATTTTGTCAAGGTAGGAAGCATCGTTTTTGGCGGTCCCGAGAATGATCTGGCCCAGCAGGTAAGAGTACGTGCGGGACAAGGTGGCGGAAATGCCGTATTTGGGGTCAAGCGTGACGATCAGGTAATTGATGATGTTCCGGCACTTTGTCGTACACTTGCCTGCCGCGGCCGTATTGTTCTGCTTGATCAGAAGCGACCCGTACTTCAGGTTTTTCAGCACCTCGTCGTACAGCGCTATGACAAGCTCGCCTTTCGACATGGTGCTGATGGCCTGCTCCTGGTATTTCATGATCAAATCGTTATTCCCGTTCATAACCGATCCCCGTTTCTGTCAGACGAAAGAAATTTTCGTTAGATTATGTGTCGGACGGTTTGTGCCGATCAGCTCGAGGTCGATGAGCTGCCGCCCAACATGGAGGACAGATAGTTGTACTGCGAGCTGATGGTACTGAGCTTCGTCTCCATTGTTGAAAATTTTGTCTGCCAGTAATCCTGTTCGTCCGAAAGCTGCGATTTCAGGTCCTTGATCGTCTGCGCATAAGCTGCAATCTGCAGGTCAAGCTGGCTGCTGCTGGCGGTTGTGGACGAGCTGTTGCCTGCGATATCGTAAAGGAATCCGCTGTTGCCGTATTCGCCCACGTAATTGGTCAGCACGGACTTGACGCTGGAGGCGACCCCGTCGGTGCCGGTGAAGAGGTCGCTGATTTTATCCGGTTCCGTCTGCAGGGCGTTTTTCAGGGTGGTCTCGTCAATCACCAGTTTTCCGCCCGAGGTGTAGTCGTATGCCGCGGTGGAAATCCCGATCGAGCTCAGCGAGATCCCGGAGGAGGAGACGGTCCTCTCCATGGACTCGCGCAGGCTTGAGAGAAGGGAACCCAGCGTCTGGTCGTTTTCCAGCAGGCCCTGCTGGGCTTTCTCGTTCCATGCCGTGATCTCGTCGGAGGTCATTTCTTTTTTCTGTGCGTCCGTCAGAGGTTCATACGAATCCGTCCCTCCGTTGCTGGAGCCCAGGCCGTAGGGCGTCTGCGTCACATAAGTATTCACCTTATCGATAATGGCGTTATAGGCGTCTACGAAATCCGAGATTTTCTTGTAGAGGTCGTCGACATTGTTGGAGCCCGAAAAGGTGATCTTATCGCTTGTCGTGCCCGTTATGCTCAGGCTAATGCCGTCAAGCGTGAAAGAGTTCGTGCTGCGCGTCACGGTGGTCGCCGTGCTGCTGCCGCCGAGGTTGGCCGACATGACAAGGTCGGTGCCCGCCGTAAAGGTCTGTGAAGCAGCCGTGCCGAACAGGGACTCCGCAAGGTTGCCGCCGTTCGTAGCATCCCCAATGGATATTTGTCCCTGCGAGCCGGAGTCGTCGGCGGTAATGCTGAAGCGGTTCGTAGTCTGTGAATATTTAACGGTCACGCCGGCATCGGAATCCGAATTGATGGTCGAGATTACGGAGCCGAGTTCCGTGTCGCCTGTAAAGGAGAAAGACTTTCCGTTTACGGTTATGGTATATTTTCCGTCGGAACCCGCTTTCAGGGAGCTGCTCAACTCACCCTTCAGTTCATTCAGCGTTTTTGTCGTTTCCAGACGGTTTGTCTCGTTCGGGGCAACGCGCAGCGCCCCGTTTTCATTCAGAACATTCGACACGCTCGAAGACGATATCTCGAAGATGGAAGTCGAATCCGACGCCGTGAAGGTCAGCTGGTTACTGCCGCTGAGGCCTACCGTGACCTTTCCGCTCCCGTATGCCTTGTCCAGGGCGGTCTGCAGGTAAGACTGCAGTCCCGATGCCGTGGAATAGCCGGGAGTGCCGTACTCGTCGGTACTGTTGAAGGTGATTGTCTTGGTGACGCCGTTCAGCTGCACCGAAAGCGTGGAGCCCGCCAGCGTGTCGCCCAGATAGGACTCGGCCAGTTTCGATGCGTTCGCCGTCCCCGAGGTGCTGATCGTGCCCCCCACGCTGCTCTGAAGGCCGAGGCCGATCAGAAGGTTCTCGGAGCCTCCCGTGACGGAAACACCGCCTCCGCTGACGGAGATTGTGCCGCCGCTATTGGTGATTTTCACACCGGCGCTGCTGAGGCCGGAATTCGCGTCTATTTGTGTCTGAAGCTGATCGGCGATTTTCTGAGCGGCGTCGGAATCGGAAAGTCCGGTCAGGTCGATGTCTTTCCCCAGCGTCAGGGTATATTGCGTTCCCCCGACGGAAAGCACAAGGTTCGATGAGGAGGAAACCGTATGGCTGAACAGGGTGCTGCCCGCGACGGAGCTGCTGTCCAGCGTGACGAAGGAGCCGGTCAGAGTGGTGATCCCCCCGGACGTGGAAGAGGCGGTCGAAGAAAGGCCGATGGCCGAAAGAAATGCGGCGTTACTGGCGGCGACGGTGGAGTCGCTGGATGAAGTGGCTTTGACGCCGACGGATGAGGAAGCGGCCGAAGACGTGGTGGAAAGCGCCAGGGAATAGCCGGACGTGCTGTCGCCTGCAACCGAGAACTGAACGTTTCCGCTCAGCGTGGAATTTGCGTCGATCTGACTGTTCAGGGCGTCGGCGATGGACTGAAGGTTTTGCTGTGTGGTCCCGGCGGAATCCAGCGATGCGGAACTGCCGAGCGTCAGCGTATAATCGTTTCCTCCGTAAGAGACGGTCAGAGATTTTCCGTTCAAGGAGGACTGCGTCCAGTCCGAGCGGATCGCACCGGAAGTGATGTTCGTCTGGGAAGGCGCGTAGCTGCTTGTCAGAGAAGCCGCCGAAGCCAGACTCGTGATGCTGTTGATCACGACGTTCCCGGCATCGGAGGATGCGCCCGTCGCGCTCACTATACTTGACGAACTGGTCAGTGTCCCGGAATCGAAGAATTTCGAGCTCATAATGTTGGTGCTGGTATTTGCATACGAAAAATAGTTGCTGTTGAACGACACCAGCAGGGACTCAACCGCCTGATACATCTGCTGCTTCCACTGGGCCTTCTGCTCCAGCTGGCCCTGCGTATCTATTTTGCTCTGCGTTTTTAGCGTCATGGCGGTGATCAGGCTCTGCGTGTCCAGACCGGAGATAAGTGACGAACCGTTAAGCCTTGTCACCCCGTTGGAAGTATAGAACGAAGCGACGGATGAGGAGCTGGAAGTAGATGAGGTTGTGCTCATAAAGTTTATCCTCCGTTTCTGAACAGTACACCTTTACTTTTTCTATATTTAATATATCGGACCGTATTCCGAAAACTTTAGCCGCGCAAAAAAATACCGCGCGGGAGTTCCCGCGCGGCGGCATGGATTACGTTCTGTTATGCAGCGGCATTGCAGCCTGCCCGCAATCGGGACGGTTCAGACATATTTGTCGTCTTTCCCTGCGGATTTTACCACAGGAACGGCTGCCGTGCCTGTGGAAGAAACCGGGGAGGGTGCCGCGGGAGCTTCCTGCGCGGCCTTTTGCGGCTTGGCCTGGGCCGCGGGCGCTGCGGCCTGATTCGCGCGGGCCCCGGGCTGCTTTAATTCGGCTATCTTCAGGGCTGCCAGTGCGCGTTTGAGATTCTTGGCCTGGGCCGCCAGTTCCTCGCTTGCGGCGGCGCTTTGCTCCGCCGTGGCGGAGTTGGTCTGAACGACGGCGGAAATCTGCTGCACGCCCTGAGTGATCTGACCGATGGAGGTCGCCTGCTGATTCGAGGCGGCGGCGATCTCGTTTACCAGCTGGGAAGCGTCCGCCGAAGAGGCTTTTACTTCAAGCAGCGTCTGCTGTGTGACCTTTGCAACGGATGTGCCGGATTCCACGGCCTTTATGGAGTCCTCGATCAGCGTGGTCGTGTCTTTTGCCGCCTCGGCGCTCTTGCTTGCGAGGTTGCGCACTTCGTCCGCCACAACGGCAAAGCCCTTGCCTGCGGCGCCTGCGCGCGCGGCCTCGACGGCAGCGTTCAGCGCGAGGATGTTTGTCTGGAAGGAAATGTCGTCTATCGTCTTGATGATGTTGCTGATCTTCTGGGAGGACTGGTTGATCGCGTCCATAGCCTGCATCATCTGCTGCATGCTGCGGTCGGCTTCCGCCAGCATGCCGGCGGATTTTGTGGATGCGCTGTCCGCGGCGGTCGCGCTCGCGGCGTTTTTGCGTACGTGTTCCGAAATCTCCGCTATCGTGGCGGAAAGCTGTTCAATGGCGCTCGCCTGTTCGGTCGCACCCTGCGCAAGCGCCTGCGAAGCGCTGGCAACCTGGTCGGAACCGCTGGCCGCCTGGTCGGAAGCGTCGCGCACGTTTGTAAAGATCTTGTTCAGGGAAGTGGTTATCTTATCAAGGGCGATATTGATTTCGTGCCAGTCGCCAAGCCAGGTGTAGTCGGTCTTCACGGTCAGGTCTCCCGCCGCCAGACCGTCCAGGTAAGCGATGATCGCGTTGACGGCGGTTCTCAGTTCGGCCGTGAAACGGTTCAAGGATTCCGCCGCCGTGCCGAGCTCGTCGTTGGAGATGTCGTCCACGTGGACGTTGATGCTGCCTTTTGACAGTTCATCCAGCGCTTTGGCGGTGTCCTTCACGGAGTTGGAGATTTTCCCCGAAACCCGGGCGGCGATGAGAATTCCTCCGACGAGGACGAGAAGCACAAACAGCATATTGAGCGGAGCCAGCCGCATGAAAATCTTCATCATATCGGCCGGATTGCCGGACAGAAAGGTCAGAAAGAGCAAAAGAATCGAAGGAACAGCCATAAGGACGAGGCTGATTACCAACAGTCTCATGATGCGTGCGCGAATGGTTGTTTTCCGCGTGGACTTCATAACTTGATTACTCCCTTTATTCGTCTTTTTTTTCAGCCGCAGGAACGGAGACCTCTTCCTCTTCCGGTGCGGAGGAGGCTTCCTCAACAGTCTGTGTGACCTGCTGGAATTCGCTTTGAGTCAGGATCTTGGAAAGATCCAGCAGCAAAACAACCTTTTTGTCGATCTGGCCGATCCCCGTGAGATACCGGTTCGAGATGCGGTCCGAAACGACCGGCGCGGGGGCGATGTCGTCCGCGCTGATGTCCGCGACCTCGTCGACCGAATCCACAATAAACCCCAGATAGTTCTCGCCTATGCTCGTGACGATGATGCAGGTGCTTTCGTTATAGGGCGCCTCCGCCTTTTTCAGCCGGATACGCATGTCCACAACCGGGATAATGTTTCCCCTGAGATTGATTACACCCTTTGCGTAATCCGGGAAATCCGGCAGCGGAGTGATCTCCTGCATGCCGATGATCTGCACCACGTCGGAAATCGGAATGCCGAACAGCTCCCCGTCGGTCAGAAAAGTCAGGAACTTTTCTTCGGCGGAACGTTCCTCCGTTTTATCCGCAGTAGACTCCACCCATGTATTTTGCATGATATCACCTCAGTTTTAAGTTATGCCCAACCGGTTCGAAGACGCTTTAAAAACCCGGACGCACGCCGGAAGGCGCCCAGGTCATTCCTGGTTTTCCCTCATATTATGGATCTGTTCGCGCTGGTACTGAAAGAGAAGCTTGCACAGCAGGTCGAACTTTTTTCCGCTGCCGTCTTCAAAACCGCAGCCGTAGCCGTCCGCGGTGCCCATTTCCACGGGACGGGAACGGCGGATCGTACACAGCATCGGCACCGTCTGCCCGTAAAGGCTGAGCGTTATCGTCACCTTGTCGCCCACATGCAGGGATTTGTCGCTGACGAAAAAAAGACCGCTCAGGCTGATGTCGTGCACCCGTATTTTGAAAGGCGGCGGCTCTTCGCCGTTCTGCTTGTTTTCCGTGACCCGCCGGACCTCCGCCTCCATATTCACTTTCACACGGTAGAAACCGCGCTTTTCGTACTCGGATGCGTTCTGAACGTCGGAAAGCCGGATGAATTCCGCAGTAGATAGATATACCCTCCCGATGATGACCCGGAACCCCAGGCTGTCGTTGTAGATATTCACTTTTACGGTGGAATTGGCGTGGATGAGGGGCAGGCGGTCCTCTTTCCGCGATATCCTGACGCCGTCATCGGTAACATCGCTGATATATCCAAGCAGAATGGGGGAATTCCCCATGGATTTCAGCTCGCATATGGAATTGATGTATTCTTTTGGGATCGGCAGCATCGACCGGACCTCCTAGCATGAAGGGTCAAGGAAAGCGTTTACTGCGCAGCCGCCTGATCCGTGTCGGGGGACCCGGCCGCTTCCGCTTTTTTGCCTTCGGAAGACGGGGCGTGCTTGTGCGTCAGGACCTTTTCGACGTCCAGAACCATGGCGGAATCGTTTTCCAGTGCGGCAATCGCGCACACGAAGCCCTTTCCGACCGATTTTTTCGACTTTGGGGCGGTGTTGATCTGATCCTGCGCGATGTCCCTGACATCCTTGACGAAGTCGACGATCAGCCCCACCGTCATCTCGCCGTGTTCCACGATCACTATGCTGGTCCGCACGCCGTACGCGATTTCTTCCTTGCTGAACTTCAGCCTCATGTCGATGACCGGGACCACCTTGCCGCGAAGGTTGATGACGCCCTTGACGTATTTCGGAAGATTCGGCATGAACGTGATGGGCTGCATCCGTATGATTTCAACCACTTGGGAGGTCGGGACGGTGTAAAGCTGACTGTCGATCAGAAAAGTCAGGTATTTTTCCGTCGAAACCGTTTCCGCATTCGAAAATCCTGTTTTCAGGTCTGCTTTGTCTTTTTTCATGGATTTTCACCTTTCCAGCCGCGTATTTTACGGGACCGGCCGGCCCGCAGCAAACGAAACGCGCCAGTCTCCGACCGCCGATCTGCCCGGCGGCTGCACTTTCCCATATCTCACAATATATATCGGCCTTATGAGATGAAAAATTAGTACGGCAGGGAAAATAATGATTAAAAAATCGATGAAATTTTATATTGCCTTACGTGTTTTCCTCGGGAACGGGCTCCTCGTGGGAAACGGGGCCGTCCCCCGCGCCCTCCTCCTCTTCCGACGTCCCGGCGGGCGGCGGCTGCCTGCGCGTCACGCCGCCGTTTCCGTCGGCGACGTAACCCAGAAAGTATACGTAGATGTCCACAACGGCGTGGTACAGCTCGGAGGGGATTTCCGTCCCCGCGCGCATCTGGGAAAGCAGCGTCGCAAGCGAATCGTCTCGGAAGACGGGCACGCCGCTTTGCTCCGCAAGGTCGACGATCCTTCTCGCCGCGTCGCCCACGCCGGCTGCGACGACAACGGGGGCGCTTTCCGGCGCATCTTCCGAATATTTCAGGGCAGCCGCCTTTTGCAGCTTTTCAAACTGAGACATTGACGGAATTCCTCCTCTCCTCGATCTTTTCCCGGACGATCTGAGGAATTCTCGCCGCGGCGCAGGGGGAAACCTGCACCTTTTCCGCGCCCAGGCCGTTCTTTTCCAGGATGGAGGCAAGCTCGGAGCGGATGGTCCCCCGGAACCGGTCAAGAGCCGGCGGATAGCTGAGATTCAGGTCCACCCGCCGGTCAAGGATATGCACGGCGGCTTCGAAATATCCCAGGTCCTGGATGTCGAACGTAAGGTAGATGGAAGTCGGCTGCGCGGTGCCGCCGGGTCCGTGCGCGACGGCGTCGTCCTCCTCCTTCTTTTCGATCCACATCTGGGTAAACAGGAACCTGCCGTCGATGTTCACGGGGAGGAAGATGTGCTGGAAAGGCATGTACACGCTGCTGTCGAGGAGGACGGAGCGCGTGATGTCGTGCAGCACCGCGTGATCGGCGCCCGCGGCGGCGCCGGGGGAGGAAAGCAGCTTTACAAGGGCGGAGTAAAACGCGTCGTCTTTCCCGCTGCGCCGGGTTGCGATCTCTTCGCCGAACAGGGAGCGCATCAGATTTATGGTCGCGTCCGGCAGGTTGAGGCCGTACTTGCAGTAGCGGAAAAGCTGGTCGAACCTGTCTTCCAGATTTCCTCTCGTGCTTACGTTCAGAATGGCGGTATTGTGCAGCAGCATGGAGACGTCGTCCCTCGTTTTGCCGTAGTCGTTTGTCTGCGCGGTATATTTTGCAAGGAACGGGATGACATCCTTTTTCAGCACGTTCAGGTTTTCTTCCGTCTGACTGTCTCCGATTTCCTTCGGCGCGTTCGGGTTCCCCTGAGCCGGCCTTGCGCCGGCTTCATATTCTCCGCCCGGGGCGCGCGCGGCTTCCTGAGGTTTTTCCGCGTAGGACGGGGAGAGGCCGCCTTTGGTTCCGCCCGTGTAGAGAGGGGAGGGCTCTCCCTTCGGCCCGCCCGTGACTTCCGGCGGCTCCCCGCCGCCGGTTTCCGCTTTTCCGCCCAGGGAGCGTATGGCCTCCTGCAGCTTTTTGGCGTACGGCAGAGGGATTTCGCCGCGGATCTGCTCCAGGTTCGCGAAAATGGACTGCGTCGTGCTCTGCCGGCTGAAATATCCGCTGAAAGCCTTCAGAAAATCCGCCAGTCTCAGGTCGAATCCGGAGTTCGAACTCTGCTCTGAGATCTGGCCGAGAAGGCGGAACAGCGGACCGCCGAACTGCGTGGCGTTTTGCTGCTGGAACTTCAGGCTTTCCGCCGCCTGCTCAGCCTCCATGGGGATGCTTGACAGAAGCGTCCGCAGGGGGGCGTCCGCGGGCTGCCGGGCCGCGATGGATTCCTGACGGGCGACGGCGTCCAGCAGGAATCCCTGCAGCGATTTCGAAAGGTCGGGCGTCGAGCTCAGCTGTTCGAGAAACTGTCCGAACACGGAGCCACGGTTCAGAAGGAGGTCTCCGGTCTGGTACCCTGGGTTTTCCGTCTGGTTTCCGTTGCCCGGCACGCGGTTCGGATCGGTGGGCAGTATCTGGGGCGGCTCCGCCGCGTGGCTTGGCCTGCTGACGCTCTCGTTCGGGGTGACGGGCGCGGTGATGCGGAGGTTGTCCGGCAAACGAACCACTTCTTTCATAAAAATTGGCCGGGACTGGTGATTTGACTAAAGAACCAATTCTTTTGGCCGATATATTATCAGCAGTAATTATAACATGCCGCAACGTGGAATTGAATTCAAATATTGGGAGTGAAAAATATGGATAGCGGAACCGAATCCATGCTGGATGTATTCCTGTTTGAAACCGACGACCTGCTGGAGCATCTGGACGACATCCTGCTGGCCTGTGAAAGCAACAAGAATTTCGATCAGGACAGCATCAACGAGATTTTCCGTATCATGCATACGATAAAGGGCTCTTCGGCGATGATGCAGTTCAACAGCCTTACGGTTGTGGCGCATAAGATGGAGGATCTGTTTGCCTACGTCCGCGAAAAGGGCATCGGAAAGGAATATATCGAGCCGCTGATCGATCTGATGTTCCGGTCCGGGGATTTTCTCAAGGCGGAAGTCGAAAAGGTCCGCGGGGGCCAGCCGCTTACAACAGATATCGGCAGTTTTGAGCAGGAAATTAACGATTTCCTCAAAAAGATTTCAGGCGGGGTGCAGGCTCCCGCCGCAGCGAAGGGCGCGGCTCCGGCCGGGGCCGCGGAAGAGAGCGCCCCCTCACCGGAGGGCGTGCAGAAAGGCCTTGTGGCGGAGGAAGCCGCAAAGGGATATCCCTTCGCGGTCCGCGTCTATTTCGACGAGGAGTCGCAGATGGCGAACCTCCGCGCGTTCATGCTGACCATCGATATTCAGGACGTGTGTTCCAATTTCGAGTTCCTGCCGAAAGATATCGAGACGAACCCGGAGACGGCAAATTCCGTGATGCGCGACGGTTTTTACGTCTTTTTCGCCTCCCCGGACGACATGGCCAAGGCCCTGCCGGTGATCGAGCATTTCACCTATACGAAGAATTACAGCGAGATTTCGTCGCCTGCGGCGGCGGACAGGCCCGCGGGGGGAGCGGCGGCGGCCGGCGCGGCTCAGCAGTCCGCGGCGCTTGCACATGCGCCGGTCAAGCAGAGCCTGATCAACGTCAACCTTTCGAAGCTCGACAGCCTGATGGACCTGATGGGCGAGATCGTCATCACCGAGTCCATGGTCACCTCCGACCCGGCGCTGCAGCAGGCCGGGCTGGACAACAACTTCACCAAGGCTTCGCGGCAGCTGCGCAAGCTGACGGACGAGCTGCAGGAGGTCGTCATGTCGATCCGCATGGTGCCGGTTTCCACTGTGTTTCAGAAAATGAACCGCATCGTGCGCGACATGAGCAAAAAGCTGGAAAAGGATGCGAAGCTCGTCCTGATCGGCGAAGAGACGGAAGTCGACAAGACGATCGTCGACAGCATCTCCGACCCGATCATGCATCTGGTGCGCAACTGCATGGATCACGGCCTTGAGTCCAAGGCCCAGCGCCTGAAGGCGGGCAAGCCGGAAGCCGGCACCATCACGCTGACCGCGCAGAACACCGGCGGCGACATCCTCATCAGCGTGTCGGACGACGGCGGCGGCCTCGACCGCGCCGCGGTGCTTGGGAAGGCCTCCCAGAAAGGGCTGCTCACCAAGCCGGAGGGGGAGTATACCGACAAGGAAGTGTACCAGTTCATCCTGATGCCGGGCTTTTCGACCAACAACGTCGTCACCGAGTATTCCGGCCGCGGCGTGGGCATGGACGTCGTCAGGGAGAACGTGGAGAAAATCGGCGGAGACGTCACCATAGACAGCACTCCCGGCAAGGGGATGACGGTCCTCTTCAAGATTCCGCTGACGCTCGCCATCATCAACGGCATGAAGATCTCCGTCGGCGACACCATGTTCACCATCCCGATCAAGAACATCCGGCAGTCCTTCAAGTCCAGCGACGAGCGGATCATGTACGACACGGACATGCACGAGATCATCATGATACGCGACAAATATTATCCGCTGGTTCGCCTGCACAAGACCTATGACATCAAAACGGAGATCACGGATATTTCCGCCGGCATCGTCATTCTGGTCGGCACGCACGACAACGCGTTCTGTATTTTCGCCGACGCACTGCTCGGGGAGCAGCAGGTGGTGGTGAAGTCGCTTCCCACCTACCTGAACCAGTTCCGGGTGCGCAAGTCCGGCATCGACGGGTGCGCCATCCTCGGTGACGGCAGCATCAGCCTGATCCTGAACGTGCAGAACCTTTACAACGACAATTGACCCGCCGCCCGCCCAGGAAGGCGGCGCCTCCGGAAAAAAATGATTCTATTACAGGGGTTTGGAGATTCTATGATCCAATTGACCGACGAAGAATTCCGGCAGTTAGTTTCTTTTATCCAGACGAACTACGGCATCGACCTGAGCAAGAAACGGCTGCTGATCGAATCAAGAATGTATTCGGTACTTGCTGAAAAAAAGCTCTCCACCTTTTCGGAGTATTTCGACCTGCTTCGGCGCGAAGGAGATTCCGAGCGGGACGTGATGCTGAACAAGCTTACCACCAACCATACCTATTTTATGAGGGAGCCGGGCCACTTCGAGTTTATGAAGAAGACCGTCCTGCCTCAGCAGGAGCTGACCAACCGCAGCAAAAATCTGCGGATCTGGAGCGCCGGCTGCTCCACGGGGGAAGAAGCCTACACCGCCATCATGCTGATGAAGGACTATTTCGGGCCGCGCCCGGAGTGGGATTACCGCATTCTCGCGACCGACATTTCCACGCATGTCCTTGAGGCGGCGCAGGAGGGCGTTTACCCGGTGGAATCGCTGAAAAACCTCTCGCCCGAATGGCAGCGGCGGTGGTTCCGGCGCGCGGAAGACAATTATCTGCTGAGCGACGAGATTAAGCGCGAAGTCATTTTCAGAAAGCTCAACCTGATGGATCCGTTTCCGTTCCGCGAGCCATTCGACCTGATCTTCTGCAGAAATGTCATGATCTATTTCAACCAGGAAACCAAAAACCGTCTGGTCGGCAAATTCTGCGACGCGCTCAAGCCGGGCGGCTACCTGTTCATCGGCCATTCCGAGACCATACAGCGTGACGGAGTCCAACTGAACTATATTGCGCCTTCAATTTTTCAGAAAGGATAAGCAGAAGCAGTCATGCAATCTCACACGATAAAAATTCTCATTGTAGATGATTCTGTTCCTTTTCAGACAGCGCTGAATCAGGTTGTCGGGTCGGATCCAAGCCTGAAAATTGTGGGCTCGGCGGAAAGAGGGGATAGCGCGAAGCAAAAAGTCAAAGACCTTTCGCCGGATGTCATCATTCTGAACGGGCTTGCGGAAAAGCCGCAGAGCCTTCAGAGGTTCCTGTCCGGCCTGCGCCAGTCCAGCTCCGTGCCAGTGGTCGCGGTCGTCCAGGAGGAGATCGAAAAACCGCAGGACACCGGATTCGATTACGTAAAAATGCCGGATCTTTCCAAACGCGGAAGCGTTCAGGCTTTCGGCAATGAAATATGCGTCAAAATCAAATTCGCCGCACAGGCGTCTCTGGGCCGGGCGCAGAAGCCCGCCGGAAACAGGAACGGGGAGCAAACGCCCCTTTCCACCCACGGCGCAGGGCCCTCCCGACACTTCCACATCGTGGCGATCGGCGCATCGACCGGCGGGACCGAGGCGACCGCGGAGATCATGGCGCATCTGCCTGCGGACATGCCTGGTATCGTGATCGTTCAGCACATGCCGGCGGATTTCACAAAGATGTATGCGGAGCGCCTCAACCGTATCTCGAGTCTCAAGGTATCCGAGGCGGAGGACGGCGCCCGCGTGGAAGAGGGTACGGCTCTGGTCGCCCCGGGCGGCAAGCAGATGTATCTTCGCAAGGACGACCGGGGCTACTATGTTACCTGCCGAAAGGGGGAAAAGGTGAACGGGCACTGCCCTTCGGTGGGTGAGCTGTTCGATTCCGTCGCGCAGACGGCGCGCGACGACGCCATTGGGGTCATCCTGACCGGGATGGGGAGAGACGGCGCCGAAGCGCTTCTTCGAATGCGGAAGGCCGGGGCTTTCACCGTCGGACAGGATGAAGCTTCCTGCGTTGTCTACGGCATGCCGATGGCGGCCTTCGAGATCGGCGCGGTCGTGCAGCAGGCTCCGCTCAGCGGGATCGCGGGGATTTTAGCAAACAAGGTATAAGCGTCTTTTAAATTTTGGGGAAAGGCCTGCCTTCCGGGAATTGGGATTCGGGGGAGCCGGCCGAAAAGCGAAACAGGCTTTGGAAGATTTGCAGCGATCCGGTGCTGCAGACTGTATTGGAGGGAGATTGCACTATGTTCCGTAAAAAACGTGGTACCGTACAAAGGACCATCCCGGTAATCCTGAAGGATTCCGGGCAGCCGGCAAAGGCATCTGTCCCGAAACAAATCCAGAGACTCAGGAAAAAGACAACGATACGGAAAAAGCTGCTCGTCAGCACGCTTAGTCTGACCGTCGCCATTAGCGTTTGCACTTCGGTTGCTCTTTGCGGCCTATTCTACAACAACACCAAAGCAAGCGTCGAACAGCAGGTTTCTCGGGTCGCGATCGCATACGATGCAAGCGTGCAGAATGCGATTCAGAATTATAAGCTGAAGATCAAGTCCATGGCGTCGAATTCGGACATCACGAACCCTCAGGCGAAGAGCCAGTGGGCAAACACGCTCGCGCTGCTTGCCGCGAATAACGAATTCAGCACGGCGGGCCTTGCGGACGAGAACGGAAAGACCCTCGACGGTCAGGATTTCAGCAAATACGACTTTTTCAAAAATGCCCTGCTCGGAGACACCGTTCTGTCGTCCATCCAAAAAGATGGAAAAGACGGCTCGCTCGTGCTGTATGTGGCAACGCGCGTCTCGAACGGGACCGATTATAACGGGATCGTTTACGGCGTTATTTCGGCGGATTCGTTCAATGCGGTAATCAGCGATCTGGTGCTTGGCGACAAGGGCTACGGCTTTATTGTGGACGACCAGGGCACAATCATCGCCGACCGTAATTACGATGAGGTGACGCACCAGACCAATTACATCAATCTCGCAAAAAAAGACGCGCAGTATGAGCAGTACGGCACCCTGGTCAAAAAGATGACGGACCGCGTCGCCGGAGGCCAGTATCTGACCGCCGGCGGAAGCAAGGAATACGTCTTTTACGCCCCGATTCTGAATACGACCTGGTCGATCGGCGTTGTTGCGAACGTGGATGAAATGATGGCGGATTTTTACCGCTCCATCTGGATCACCGCGCTGATCGCGGTGTTTTTCACGGCGTTGTCGGTGTTTCTGGCGTTCCGCCTTGCCAGCTCCGTCTCCAAGCCGATCGTGTCCCTGATGAAACGGATGCAGGCCCTGTCGGGCGGCGACCTGCACACGGAGGTGCCGAAGATCCGTACGGGCAACGAGATCCAGACGCTCTCCGAAACGTTTGCCGGTTCCGTGGATTCGCTGAACGGCTATATCGGTGAGATCTCGTCCATTCTGGGCTCCATAGCCCAGGGCGACTTGGCCGTTCAGACGAGCGAGAACTACAAGGGCGATTTCACCGAGATCAAAAAAGCGCTGGACTCGATCCTCGCTTCCCTGAATGCCGCGTTCTATGAGATCCATTGCGCTGCGGATCAGGTGGCGAGCGGATCGCAGCAGATGTCCGACGCGTCCCAGTCGCTTGCCCAGGGTGCGACGGAGCAGAACGCCACCATACAGGAGCTGTCCAATTCCATCCATACCATCGCCGCTCATGTCGACGACAGTGCCCGCAATGCCGTGCAGGCCAAAGAAATTTCGGAGAAGGCGGCGCAGAAGGTCTCCGGCGGGACCGAGCAGATGAACCGGATGGCCGAGGCCATGAACAGGATCAGCGATTCTTCCGGCAAGATCGGAAAGATCATCAAGACGATTCAGGATATCGCGTTCCAGACGAACATCCTTGCGCTGAACGCTGCGGTGGAGGCTGCGCGCGCGGGAGAAGCCGGACGCGGGTTCTCGGTCGTTGCGGATGAGGTCAGAAACCTTGCAAACCGCAGCGCCGAGGCCGTGAAGAGCACGGCGACGCTGATTCAGGCTTCGGCCGGCGCGGTGCAGGACGGCGAGCGGATCGCGGGCGAGACGGCCAATTACCTGAAAGAGGTCATTGACGATGTTACCCGGATGAGCGGTCTTCTGCAGTCGATTGCCGCCGCCCCGGGCGCACCGTCCGCGGGGGGGGGTTAGGGGTAAAACCAATTGT
>JAEZRH010000054.1 GCA_023412845.1 Bacillota bacterium | reverse complement strand
TGGTGCGTGCTGTTCCCGCCGCTGTGCCTGCCGGCGGCGGAGGACCCGGAGAAGCTCAAGGACGTTCTGAACAGCAAGGAACTTCAGATCGTGGAGGGCAGCGGCGGATATCAGGTCAAATTCAAATCGGTGGAGCTTTTCGAGCAGTTTCGGGACTGGATGAAGCAGCACGGATCCGCTTCCTGATTTTCGGTGCCGCCTGTTCCTTTTCCGCCGTGCTTTTTTATGATATAATAAGGTAACGGCGGGAAGGGGAAGATGCCATGCTCCGGTTCATTTTCGGCCGCGCGGGGAGCGGAAAAACCTATAAAGTCAGGGACATGCTGAAAGATCTTGCGCGCTCCGGCGGGGAGAAGCTGATGCTTCTTGTGCCGGAGCAATCGTCTTTTGAGAACGAACGCGCCATGCTCAGGCTTCTCGGCGCAAAGGACGCCCGACGGGTCTCCGTCACAAGTTTTTCCCGTCTTGTGGACACGGTGCAGCGCGAGTGCGGCGGCTTTGCCGGCAGAAGACTTGACGACGGCGGCCGGAGCATGTTCATGAGCCTTGCCCTGGAACAGGTAAAGGATCAGCTCCGGATTTACCGCAAAAATGCGGAGGGCACCGAACTGGTCGGGCTGCTGCTCGGCATTCTGACCGAGTTCAAAATGTGCGACGTCGGCCCGCGCGATCTTGAGAAAGCCGCTCTTCGCCTTCCGGATGGCAACCTGCGGCGGAAGGCGGAAGAGATTTCGCAGATTTTTTCCGCTTACGACGCTCTGGTAGCGCAGAGTTTTGTGGACCCTCTGGACGATCTCACCCGCCTGAAACATATTCTGCGGCAACATTCCTTTTTTGCCGGATACACGGTGATGATCGATTCCTTTCAGAGTTTCACCGTGCAGGAATACAATATCATTGAACAGATTCTGAAACAGGCGGAAGACGTGTGGGTCACGCTTTGCACGGACGGTCTCGGCGGGGACGAGGACGCCGGATTGTTCTCCATTT
Organism: Bacillota bacterium; assembly: GCA_023412845.1. GTDB lineage: Bacteria > Bacillota > Clostridia > Oscillospirales > Acutalibacteraceae > Thermocaproicibacter. The sequence continues at coordinate 1,882 of JAEZRH010000054.1, read as the reverse complement.
CTCGCAAAACGGCGCGGACGCTCATGCGTCTTGCTTCGCGCAGCGGCGCCGCCGTGGCGCCGCCGGTCGTGCTGCAGCCCGGCAAAAGGTTCGAAAACCCGGCCCTCGCCGCGCTGGAGGCCGGAGCATACCGCCCGGCACACCCGGCTTTTCACGGGAAAAAGGACGGCGTCGTGCTGTATGAGGCGAAAAACCGCTACGACGAGGCCGGGTTCGTTTCCGCCTGTATCCGCAATCTTGTCATGCAGGGGGAGTACCGCTACCGGGATTTTGCGGTCATCGCCCGTTCGACCGCTTCCTACGACGGAATCCTCGATACGGCCATGGAGAGCCGGAAAATCTCTTATTTTATGGACAGACCTGAGGCCATTGATGCCGAACCGCTGATGCGCCTCGTCCTCTCCGCTTTCCAGATCGCCGAAACCGGCTTCCGTTCGGACGATATGTTCCTTTACCTCAAAACGGGGCTTGCAGGCCTTTCGACTGAACAGATTTCAGAGCTGGAAAATTATGTGTTTGTGTGGAATATTTCCGGCAGGCGCTGGGCGGGGGAGTGGACGGAAAATCCGGAGGGATTTGCGGCTGGGATGACCGATTCCGACACGGCCCTTTTGCAGCGCGTGAATGAAAGCCGCAGCAGGGCGGTAGCCCCGCTGCTGCGTTTCGAACGTGAGACCTCCGAAACCGATGGAGAAGGCATGGCGGCGGCTGTTTACCGTCTGCTGCAGGCCGTGAATGCCGCGGAAAATCTGCGTGCCTTTGCAGCCGAAATCTCTGAAAGCGGCGACCCGTCCCTTGCCGAACGCGAGCTTCGCATCTGGGACCTGCTGATGCAGATTCTGGACCAGCTCGCGCTTGTGGTCGGCAAAAACAGGGTCACCCGCGCGCGCTGTGCGGAGCTCCTGCGGCTCGTGGTGCGAACCAGCAGGATCGCAGACATCCCGCAGGGCCTCGACGAGGTGACGGTCGGCGATGCGGACCGCATCCGTGCGGCCGGCCCGAAGGTCGTCTTCCTTGTCGGGGCGGTGCAGGGCGAATTTCCCATGGCGCCGGGCGCGGGCGGCATGTTCAGCGACGCGGAACGAAGGGAGCTGATCCGCCTCGGCCTTCCGCTGAACGACACCGCGGAAGGCGTGGCCATGCAGGAGCGGTTTCTCGCTTATTCCGCCATGAGCGCCGCGTCGCGGCGGCTGTATGTTACATATCCCATCGCGGACGGGGAGGGCCGCGCGATTTCTCCGTCGTCCATACCGGCGGAAGCGTTGGCGGTGCTGGGCGGTCTTCCCGTTCTGGCCGAAGAAACGCTGAGCGAGACGTGGTTTGCGAATGCGGAAATCCCCGCGCTGGAACTGACCGCCCGCAGGTGGAGCGACGATTCGCCGCTTTCCGCCACGCTCCGCGAGTTGTTCCGGCGCCGGGGGGATTCGGTCCGCATGGCAGCGGTGTCCCGGGCGGCGTCGCGCGCTCCGGCGCATTTTGCGGACCCGGCGGTTTCCGGACGGCTTTTCGGCCGCAGCATGACGGTTTCCGCCACGCAGATCGAGAATTTCGAGCTCTGCCGGTTCCAGTATTTCTGCCGCTACGGCCTGAACGTCCGTGAACGCAAAGCGGCGGAACTGAATGCGCTGGAATACGGCAGTCTGATGCATTTCCTGTTGCAAAGGCTTTTCCGGGACTATGGCAGCGCCAGAATCGTTGGCATGGAAGAGGACGAGCTGCACCGGGCTATCCTGGATCTTCTGGACGAATACGTACGCATGATGTTCGGCGGGGCGGAATCGGAAACGCCGCGCTTTGCCTACCTAGTGGCCCGCATCGCCGACTCGGCGCAGGTCGTGGCGGTCCATATCGCGCAGGAACTGTCGCAGAGCGGCTTTTCTCC
>JAEZRH010000040.1 GCA_023412845.1 Bacillota bacterium | reverse complement strand
TTTGTGCTGCGGCACACCCTGCGGAAAAAGGACAAGCGCCGGCTGAAAAAGCATACGATCTTCTGGGCGGCGATCCTTCTGATTGCCGCCATGTATGTCCTTGAGATCATCGCGGAGCTGCGCGCGGGCTGGGCGATCGGCAGCAAGGGCCTGTTCTCGTCGCTGGTTTCGTTCGTCTATTCGCAGGGGGCGAGTTTCCGCGTGGTGATCCAGACGGTCAATAACTGGGATGTGATCAATCATCATACCGCCTACCAGTTCCTGTTCTATCCGTTCGAGATGTTTTTCCACAACAACACCCTTACGAAGACGATGTTCGGCTTGACGCCTATCGTCGAGGTTCAGGACGCCATCTTCGTGCAGACGACGCATAACTTTGCCCATTATATCACCTATCTGGTGGACCCGGTGCGCTACCTTTCCGGCGGCGGGTTCGGAACTTCCTATGTCGCGGAGGCCTATGTGGCGTACGGCATGGGCGGCGTCGCCGCCGTCAGCGCCATGGTGGGGGTCATGCTCCGCTTTTTCAGCTCCATGTACACCCGCTCCTGGGTGATCGTGGCCTGCGGGCTGATCGCGCTGAAGGACTTTGTCTACATCCCCCGCAATTTTGCGTTTTCCTGGGTCATAGATGTGTTCAACCTGACCTATCTGTGTTTTTATATCGCCGTGTACCTCGCAGCCCTGCTGCTGGTAAGGCTTGGCACGCATATCCGGCTGACCCGCGCCGCGCCCGCGCGGACGCCTTCCGGGGAGGGAATGCCGTGAGGCTGCTTCTGATGCTGACCGCTTCGTTCCCGCTCGGTTCCGGGGAAGATTTCATCTCGGCGGAGCTCGGTTCGGCGTTCGGCTTCGACAGGATCCTTGTTTGTCCCTGCAGCCCGAAGCCCGGTTCCGTTCAGACAAGGGAGCTGCCCGGCGGGGTGGAATGCCGCCCTGTCCCGAAGAAGGCCGCCGGCGCGGCGGCCTACCCGGCTGCCCTGCTTCTGCCCGGCGTGGCGGCGGAACTGTTCCGGCTGCTTTTCACAGGAAGGCTCACGGCGGGCAAAGCGCATGAGCTGCTGTATTTTGCAAAGAATGCGCGTGAAATCTACCGGGGGCTGAAAGCGTCGGACTTTGCCCGCGGCGCGGACGACGTCGTCGTCTACAGCTACTGGTTTTACGATGCCGCGTTTGCCGGCGCGCTTTATGCGCGGGATCTCCGCAGAAGAAATATCCGGTCCGTGTGCGTTTCACGCGCGCACGGATTCGATATCCACAGTGAGCGCGCAAAGTACGGCTATCTGCCGATGCGGCGTTTCCTCTTCCGCCATGTGGACCGCATTTACCCGTGCTCGCAGGACGGTGCCGGGTGTCTGATACGGGAATCCCCGCGGCACGCTTCGAACGTGCAGGTTTCCTATCTCGGCACACGCGACGGGGGGGTCGCCCCATGCCGCAGGGAGCCGTTTCACGCCGTTTCCTGCGCCTACATGGTGCCGGTCAAACGCCTCTCTCTGATTCTGGACGCGCTGAAAGAAACGGATTTCCCCGTCGTATGGACGCACATCGGCTCCGGGCCGCTGGAAGGGGAGCTGCGCGGCAGGGCGCGGGATCTTCCTGCGCAGGTGAGCGCGGAATTCGCGGGGCAGATGGAAAACGCGAAAATTCCGGAATACTACAGGGAGAACGGCGTTTCCGTTTTTCTGAACGTCAGTTCCAGCGAGGGCATCCCCGTCTCCGTCATGGAGGCGTGCTCGTGCGGCATTCCCGTCATTGCGACGGATGTCGGCGGCACGGGGGAGATCGTGAAGGACGGCGTCAACGGCTTCCTGTTGCCCGCGGATTTCTCGCCGCGGGACCTTGTGGAAAAACTCCGCCTCCTGCGGTCGATGAAGGAAGAAGATTACGGGCGTCTTTGCGAAAGCTCCCGCAGGATCTGGGAGGAAAAGATCAGCGCGGAAAAAAATTTCAGGCGCTTTTACGAGGTGATTGGCAAATGAAACTGATGTACCTGACCTTTCAGGAGGACGCCCTGCTGTATGTCGGCGTCGTGCGCAAGATCGGCTGGCAGGCGCAGGCGTTCCGCAAACTTGGGTATGAGGTGACATATTCGCTCTGGAAAGGCCTCGATTACCGTTTCGTGACCGGCGATCAGGTGGAGACCCGCACGGTTTCGCCCGGTAGCGGGCTGATGCACCGCTTTTCGCAGGTGGCGAAGGAATATCTGGCGTCCCATTCGTTCGACGTCGTCTATATGCGCCTTGACCGGGTCAGCTCAGACGTTGTTGAAATCTGTAAGACGGCCCGCGCCAACGGCGCGAAACAGATCGTCATCGAATTCCCGAACTACCCCTATCTCATGGATTATATCCACAGCGTGGACGGGGTGCAGCCTTTTTCCCGCCGTGTTTCGGCGCGTGCGAAGGTTCTTGCCACGGCCGCCGCGGACCGCCTTGCCGCGCCGCGACTGAAAGGCCTTGTGGACGCCGTCGCGCTCATCGGCAACCCCGCGGACAGCTATTTCGGCATCAAGGGGATCAACATCAGCAACGGCATCGACGTGGACGCCATGCAGCCTGTCCCGCCGAAACAGGACCCGGAGGAGATCGTCCTTGTGGGCGTCGCCGGCACCCTCTGGTGGCAGGCGTACGACCGGGTGCTGGAAGGAATGTACACCTATAAGGAAAAGAATCCTCAGGGACCGCGCATCCGTTTCATCATGGTGGGCGGCGACGCGAAGGAGATGCCGGATTTTCTCGCTCAGGTGCATCGGCTGGGGCTTGACGGCGACGTGGAGTGCCCCGGCTTCAAAACGGGCGCGGAGCTGGACGCCATCTATGCGCGGGCCGACCTCGGCGTTTCCAAGCTGGGGTGCTACCGCCGGGGGCTGAACGCCTGCTCTTCGCTCAAGGCACGGGAATACTGCGCCAAGGGCCTGCCGTTCATCTATACCTGCGAAGACTCCATTGAAAACGAAAACGTGGATTTTGCGCTGCGCGTCCCCAACGACCCCTCGCCCATCGATATGGAAGCGGTGGTCCGTTTTGCTCAGGACTGCCGCCGCCGCAGCGGCCTTGCCGGAGCCGAACGTGAGTTTGCAAGGAAGCATTACGACTGGAAGAACATCATGAAGCAGGTGCTCAGCTTTGCCGGTGCCGCTGTCAGCGATAAAAATTAAGGAGGCCGTCCGATGGAACTCTATGTTAGTTTTTCCGAGATCCTGCATTTTTTCAAAAGAAACCGTTTTAAATTCATCCTTGTTGTCCTGATTTTCGGCGTTATAGCAGGACTTTTGCCGCTCAAGCTCGCCAGGCCGAGCTATTCGGCGAACACCACCTTTGTGATTTCCTGTGAGATTCCGGAAAGCGCCCAGACCGATTACCGCCTGCAATATACCAGCATCCTGAACAGCCGCGTCCAGACCGTGGTCGCCCTGTCGGGTTCGAACGATCTGATCAAACAGACCGCGGCGGCCGTGGGAATCGATCCCTCCGAGATCAGCAAGATCGCCGCGGAACAGCTCAACGCGGCGCCCGTCATCAAGCTGACGGTCAACACTTCGGACGCGGCCAAGGCTGCGCCGATCGCCAGCGCCGCCACGGAGATCCTCGCGCAGGAGCTGGAGCAGCAGTTCCCTTCGCCGAAACTCACCGTTTCCGTCAAGGACCAGGCGGTCCCGCAGAGCGCGCAGTCGAGAAAGTCGGCCATGGCCAAGAGCGGACTGCTCGGTATGGCGCTCGGCGTTATCCTCTATATCTGCTACGGTATCCTTGCGGTCCTTTCCGACAGAACGATCCGAAACAGCCGATTTGCCGAACAGGAACTGAACGTCAGGCTGCTGGCGGAGGTCCCGCATGACGGCGCGGATTCCGTAAAGGACGACGCGTTCCGCAAGATGCGCGCCGCGGCGCTGCATCAGGCCGAAGAAGCAAAGACTTTTCTCGTGACCGGAATCTGCGGCGGCGACGGGGGTGAAGCGGCGGCGGCCGGTTTTGCAAAGTCGCTGGCGCAGACGGGCAAAAAGGTCCTTGCGGTGGACGCCGACCTGCGCGGCGGCGCGCTTTCGCCCTTGCTGAACGTCACGGCCGGAAAAACGCTTGCGGACGTCCTTGGCGGGTCCTGCGGCATGCAGGAGGCCGCGGTTCCCGTACCGTCGCGGCCCGGACTGTATCTGCTTGTGGCGGGCAAACTGGAAAATACGGACCCCGCCGACGTTTTTGCGGGCGACGGGTTCGCGCGGCTGCTGTCGAAGGCCGCTGCGGAGTATGACTACGTGGTCGTTTCCGCCCCCGCAGAGGCGGCTTTCCCCGACGCCGACAACATCGCCGCGCGCGTGCAGGCTACCATCCTGACGGCGCGTTACGGCTCCACTCCGTTCGCACAGATGAAAGAGTCGCTGCTTGCGGTCGCTTCCGCGGGCGGACGCGTGGCCGGATTTGTAACGGCCGACGTCTGATCGGCGGGGTTCCTCCGCTGCCGGACCGCGCCATTTAGTAGGGTGGAGAATTTCGGGCAGCGACTGGCGCGAGGGCGCAAAGCGCCTTACGTGCCTACGGCGGACCACAGCTTTGGCTCTCAGCGGTGCAGTTCCCTGTCACCTTGCCTCGGGAATGCTCTCGGTCGGCTATGTGCAAAATCGTGCAGACTCAGCCTGCGCGGCCGTGGGAACGGGCACAGTCCGCGCACATAATCACCGGTTTTTTGCCAATACTAAAACCGGTGATGAAAATGGCAATTTCGTTCATCCGCACGCTGCTGCTGTACATAGTGGTGGTGGCGGCGGTCAGATTGATGGGAAAACGGCAGATCAGCGAGCTTCAGACCAGCGAACTGGTCGTGACGCTGCTGATTTCGAACCTTGCCGCCGTACCCATGCAGGATACGGGCCAGCCCCTTGTGAGCGGCCTCATCCCCATTGCGGCCCTGGTGATGTGTGAGATCTCGGTTTCCGGCCTGATGCTGAAAAGCACGGTTTTCCGGCGCGTCGTCTGCGGAAGACCGATCATTGTCATCTATAACGGGAAGATCCAGCAGGATGAGATGAAGCGGCTCCGCATGACGACGGAAGACCTGTTTGAAGAGCTTCGTCAGAAGGACGTGTTCCACATCCAGGATATCGCCTATGCCATCGTGGAGACGAACGGGAAGCTGAGCGTGATCAAAAAGCCGGATCAGGAACAGCCCAAAGCCGGCGCGCTCGGCGTCGCCGAGCCGGACCGCGGCCTGGAGACGGTCGTCGTCAGCGACGGCGTCGTTTCGGATCTTTCCCTTTCGCTTTGCCAAAAGGACCGCAGCTGGCTCGAAAACGTGCTGAATAACCGAGGCGTGCTGCTTCAGGACATCTTTCTCATGACCGCCAATATGGCGGGCGACTATTTCATCGTGAGAAAGGATGCGGTCAAATGAAACGCATGTGGGCCGCCCTTGTGCTGCTTGTGCTGCTTGTCGTTACCTGCGTGATCGGCATCGTCCATACCGACAAAGTGACCGACCGGCTTATGGAGACCGTAAGCGCGGCTAAGCAGGCACAGGCAAAGGACGATACGAAAACCGCGCTGCGGCTCAGCCGTCAGGCGCTTCAGGAATGGCACGACGCCGACTCGGGGCTGCACGTCTATATGCCGCATTCCAAGCTGGATACTATCGACCAGGCGCTTGCCGGTCTGCCGGAACTCTGTCAGAACGGGGCGAAGGATTCTTTCCTTTCGGAGTGCGATAAAAGCCTCGCGCTGTTCAGCTATCTCAATGAAACGGAAGTCCCGAACATCCGCAATATCTTCTGACTGAAAATGAGCACACCCTTTGCCATGCATCGGGTATGCTCATTCTGTCGTTTCAAAAGGATTTCGCGCCGGAAGCGCATAGTGCCTTCCGCGGCAGGGGCGGAACAGGCATACGGATTTATCCGCCGGCCTTCCCGCCCACAATGGCTATTCTTCACCGTTTGCCGAACGGCTGACCGAAGCGGCCTGCGGCCGCGCGATGGATTCCGCAAACCGGCGGAAATTGTCCTCCGCGGAGAAATCGGCCTGCCAGATGTTTCTGGCCGTACGGCGCATTGCCTCCCGGCGGTCTGCGGGCATGGCGCAGAATTCACGGATTTTCGCAGCGAGCGTTTCGGCCGTCAGATCTGCCGGAAGGATCAGCCCGTTTTCCCCGTCCCTTACGATCTCGCAGGTCCCGCCGACGTTTGTCGCGATGACAGGGACACCGAAAGAACAGGCCTCCATGATGCTGACCGGCAGGCCTTCCGAAGTGCTGGTGTTGACGAAGCAGTCGGCGGGATTTTTCCGGTAAAATTCCATCAAATCGGCGTTGCGCACTTCCCCCGGAAAGCTGTATTCCATAAAACCGAGATTTTCTTTCGCATATTGCGTCAGTTCCTGCAAGCCTTCTCCGCCGCCGAAGTGCGTCCATGAAAGCTTCAGGCCACCGCCGGAGAGCAGCTTCAGGGAACGCGCCAGCAGGTCCACGCGCTTAAGCGGGACGATGTGGCAGCAGCTGACCAGACGGAATTCCCCCGGCGCAGGTTCGGGGCCAAGGCCGAAGTCGCGTGTGCCGAGATAGGCCGTCCGCACCTTGTCTTCCCATTGCGGATAGCCTCGCTTCAGATAATCGGCGCCGTTCTGCGAGCAGGGGAAGACCTCGTCGAGACGCTCCAGCAGATAGGGCCTCAGCGGCAGATATTGCAGGCGGTTCCGCGAGGAATAAAGATCATAGCCGTGGGCGCGGCTGACGCAGGCGCGGTAGCGCGCGCGGCTGTTCTCTTTCAGTTCCAGCGAGGCGAGGGCGGTGTCGAAAAACCAGTAGCTGTAAAAAGTCACGCGGTCGAATCCGCCGGCATCCGTGTCTTTGAGCAGTTCTGCGGATTCCCGTGCGATCCTCCGGCTCTTTGCGAGAAAATAGGCGAAGAACGCGCGCTTCGGAAGGGAACGCCCGACTGCGCCGCGCTCCGCCGCGCCGAAAAATTCTCTCGGCGGAAACGCGAAGTTCAGCGCCACGGCCGCGGGAATGGAATGCTTTATTTGGGAGGAGGGGATGAAACGAACTTCGACGTTGCCCGGCACCGCGCGGGTCTGTTCGGGCCGCCCGGAAACGGAAGTGGCGATCAGGATCACTTTTCCGAACGCCTCCGCCAGAAAGGGAAGTTCATTTTCAATAAATTCCTCGCCGGAGCCGAACGGATACGTCTTTGTCAGCATGACCAGACAGCTTTTCATCATTCGATTCATCCTTTCGTCCTTTCAGCATATCATAAGGCGCGGCATAATTCAACCGAAAGAGCTCCCTGTGCGCCGGGCGGCATAAAATGAGCCCTTTTGCGTCCGGCGCGCTTGTAATTGATTTTGTATAATGTTATAATAAACCGAAAACTTTCCGGCAAAATCCGGAAAAAGCACAGGATTGGCGGGTGTCTTGTGCCCGCCTGCGCGGCGGTTGGATCCGCGGCGGAAAGGATAGATATTTTACAGGACGCTAACCTTGTTGCCGCCTGTGAATTTCGGTTCAAAGAAATGACGGCCGGCGTGTCCGGCGGTGGATATCCGGCCAATGGCGCCGGAGCATGGGAGGATTCGTTTTGCCGCAGATCAGCGTGATCGTTCCGGTCTATAATGTAGAACAGTATCTGGAACGCTGTGTCAAAAGCATTCTGGCGCAGAGTTTTACCGATTTTGAACTGCTTCTTGTGAACGATGCTTCCACCGACCATTCCCTCGAAGTTGCGCAGAAATTTCAATTCGACCACCGCGTCAAGGTGCTGGACAAGTCCCACGGCGGTCTCGGTGATACCAGAAACTACGGCGTGGGGCGTTCGTCGGGGAAATACCTGCTGTTCGTGGATTCCGACGACTGGGTGGAAGAGGATATGCTGCGGGACCTTTACGCTCTCGCGGAAGCGTTCCGGGCGGACATGGTCCTGTTCAACTTTGTGCGCGAAAACCTTAAAAGCATGGAGCACCGCGAATGCCGCCTGCCAGTGTTTTACCCGGATTTCGGCAGGGAGGTGCAGGAGCGCATCCTGTCTGAGCTCGTCGGGCCGGACGGCTCCGACAGCCCGTGGCGCCGGGTTGAGATGCTCGGCTGCGCGTGGAGGCGCATGTACCTTCGCAGCTGGTATGTGAATTCCGGCATCGTCTACGGCGATGAAGGGAAGATCATGCTGGAAGACCTGCCCGCGTCCATCCGTGCGCACTGCATGTCGAAACGGCTGCTTGTCGTCGGCGGGGCCTACTACCATTACCGCTACAATCCCGACTCGTTCAGCACGCGTTACCGTCCGCACAAGATGGAAATGCTGACGGAGTGCTTCGCGGTCGTGCGGCAGATCCTGCAGGAGAACGGCCTTTACGAGCAGTACAGACAGCGGCACCTCGCGTGGTTTCTGCGTTCGGCGGCTCATTCCTCGCTCGTCAACTGCTTCAGCACGGGCAACCCGGCGGGATTCCGCGGCCGTTACCGCGAGGTGGCGGGGATCCTCAAAAATCCCGTTCTGAAAGAAGCCGCGAAATCGGATTACCTCAAACACGCTTCCCGCGCCGACCGGTTCGTCCGGCTGGTGCTGAAAACGCACTTTGCGCCGGCCGTGTACCTGTTCTACCACATCTATTCCTCGATGCTCCGCAAAGACGGCGCGCGTAAATAAGCATTTCCGTTTAGGAGAATTTTCATGCCGGAGAAAAAAAGAATTCTGTTCATCAATTACAGCCTGCACAGCGGGGGAATCGAAAAAAGCCTTGTGACGGTTTTGTCGCTGTTCGACTATGAAAAATACGACGTCGACCTGCAGCTTTTCGCAAACGAAGGTCTGTTCCTCGAACGCGTGCCGCGGCAGGTGAACCTCCTGGAACCGCTTTTCCCGGCTGAATACCGGTTGGATATCCGGCGGGCGTTTCCCGCGCTTTTAAAGAAGGGCCGTCCGCTGCTTGCCCTGTGCCGCCTGCTGGTGTCTTTTGCGGGTCTGAAGGGGACTATGGGCGAACGCCTGGTAAAGATGTGGAAGGTCGAGCGCCTGTTCGCGCGCCCTGCGGAAAAGGAGTATGACTGCGCCGTGGCCTTCATGGAGGGCCAGCCGATCTATTACAACGTGGAGAAAGTGAAAAGCAGGCGGAAGATCGGCTTTATCCACGGCGATTACGAGGCGATGGGCCTGCTGGCGGATTTTGATCGCGGATATGTCGCAAAGCTGGATGCGCTCTGCACGGTGTCGGAATCGTGCCTTGCGTCGCTCCGGAAGGTCTTCCCGGAAAACGTGGAACGCTGCCACGTCGTCTACAACATCATTTCCGCAGATTTCATGCGCTCTCTGGCGCAGCAGGGGAAAGGCTTCGATGACGGATTTACCGGCCCGCGCATCCTTTCCATCGCAAGGCTGTCGCATCAGAAGGGACTGGATATCGCCATGCCCGCCGTGGCCGCCCTTGCAAAAGAGGGGCTGCCGTTCCGGTGGTACGTCATCGGCGTCGGCCCGGAAGAGGCACAGCTCAAATCTATGGCGCAGGAGCTCGGCCTTGCGGACCGCGTCGTCTTTCTCGGGGAGCGGGCCAACCCGTACCCTTACCTCCAGCGGTGCGACGTCTATCTGCAGCCCAGCCGCTTCGAGGGGAAATCCATCGCCGTGGACGAGGCAATGGTCATGTGCCGCCCGATCCTGCTGACGGATTTTTCCACCGCGGCCGACCAGATCAATTCCGGGGTCAACGGGCTGATCGTCCCCATGACGCCGGAGGGCGTCGAAAACGGACTCAGGTCCCTGCTGACCGACGAAAAACTTCGGAAAACGTATATGGAAGCGCTTGCCCGCGGCCGGTATTCCAATGAAGAAGAAATCGAAAAACTATACGCGTTGATCGACGGGGCAGGCTGAGCCTGCACGCGCGGCCGGGCGTGCAGCAAAACGAATCTTTGGGCTTTCCGTGCCCAGACAGTTAAGGCAAAGCTCCCGCAGATAGAAAATGTCACGCGTCCCGGTGCGGGATGCGGAGCCATATGTTTTATAAAGCTGACATCGTGAAAGCCGCAGGCTCGAAAGGTACTGCGCACCCTGACTGCGCAGGCACTGCGCCCGTTTTGGGCATGGAGATAGATTCAATGAGTGAAAAAATTATGGTAGCCATGAGCGGAGGCGTCGACAGTTCCGTCGCGGCGTCGCTTCTGATGAAACAGGGCTTCGACGTCTGCGGCGCGACGCTGCGCCTGTTCGGCAACGAAGAGGCGGGCATCAGCCGCAGCCGCACCTGCTGTTCCCTCGCGGATGTGGAGGACGCGCGGAGCGTCGCCATGCGCCTGGGCATCGAACATTTCGTGTTCAATTTCGGCAGGGAATTCCAGAGAGACGTTGTCGCGCGCTTCGTCGAGGAATACGAAAACGGCCGCACTCCGAATCCCTGCATCGACTGCAACCGCTACATCAAGTTCGGCAAGCTGCTGGAACGCGCGAGGCTGCTCGGCATGGACCGAATCGCCACGGGCCACTACGCCAGAGCGGAGTACGACCCGGAGCGCGGCCGGTGGCTCCTGAAAAAGGCGAAGGACGCTTCGAAGGACCAGACGTACGTGCTGTACGCCATGACGCAGGACGAGCTGGCGCACACACTGTTTCCGCTCGGCGGCTTTCTTAAGAGCGAGGTGCGCGTCCTCGCGCAGGAGCGCGGCTTCATCAATGCCCGCAAGCCGGACAGCGAGGATATCTGCTTCGTGCCGGACGGCGACTACGCGGGTTTTCTCGAGCGAGTGATGCAGGTCCGGCCGCAGCCGGGCGATTTTGTGGACCGCGAGGGGCGCGTCCTCGGCAGGCACCGCGGGCTGATCCATTATACGGTGGGCCAGCGCAAGGGCCTTGGCCTGAGCTTCCCTACGCCTCGGTACGTTGTGAAAAAGGACCGGTCGAACAACACGGTTGTCCTCGGCGAAAACAATGAGCTTTACAGCGGCGGCTTCACCGCCGGAAACGTGAACCTCATCTCCGTGGAGCGCCTGACGGAGCCGAAGCAGGTCGGCGTCAAGATCCGGTATAGCCAGACGGAGGCCCCCGCGGCGTTGTATCCGCTTGAAGACGGCAGAATCTCCGTCCGTTTCGACCGGCCGCAGCGGGCCGTCACCCCCGGGCAGGCGGCCGTGTTCTACGACGGCGACGTTGTGCTCGGCGGCGGGACGATCGAGGAAAGCGGGGGCACGCAATGATTTATGCCGATCATGCGGCCACAACAAAGCTTTCGCCGCACGCGCTGGAAGCGATGATGCCTTTTCTGACCGAAGAGTACGGGAACGCGTCGTCTCTTTACGCCCCGGGCCGCAGGGCGCGCCGCGCGCTGGACAAAGCCCGCGAGACCGTGGCGGTCGCCGTCGGCGCTGCGCCGGGGGAAATCTATTTCACGGCCTGCGGCACCGAATCCGATAACTGGGCGATCCGCGCCGCGGAGGAAATGAATCCGGGGGACGGCCTGTTCGTCACGACCGCCGTGGAGCACCACGCCGTTCTGCGCACCTTCGAGGCGCTGCGGCGCAGAGAAAGGCGGACGGCGGTTCTCGGCGTCAACGGGCTTGGAAGGATTTCGATGGAAGAGCTTCGCCGGACCGTCCGGAACGGAGCCGCTTTCGTCAGCGTCATGGCGGCGAACAACGAGGTCGGCACCCTGATGCCGCTTGCGGGGATCGCGGAAACCACGCACGGCGCGGGCGCCGTATTCCATACGGACGCCGTACAGGCCCTGGGGCATATCCCTCTGAACGTTTCGAAGCTCGGCATCGACATGATGTCCTTCTCAGCCCACAAGTTCGGCGGCCCGAAAGGCGTCGGGGGCCTTTATGTGAGGAAGGGGATATCCCTTCCGCCGGGCCTTTACGGCGGAGGGCAGGAGCACGGTCTGCGCTCCGGAACCGAAAATGTCGCCGGGATCGTCGGGATGGCCGCGGCGCTGGAGGAGTCCTGCCGGAATATGAAAGAGACCTCGTCGCGCGTCGCCGCGCTGCGCGACCTCCTGATCGCCGGCGTTGGCAGCCTGCCGGGTTCCCGGCTGACGGGCGACCCGGTCAACCGCCTGCCCGGGACCGCGTCGTTCGTGTTCGACGGCGTGGAAGGGGAAGCGCTCGTCCTGCTGCTGGACCAGCAAGGCATATGCGCTTCGTCGGGATCGGCCTGTTCGGCGGGTGCTCTGGAGCCTTCCCACGTGCTTCTTGCCATGGGACTTCCGCCCGAGGAGGCCCAGGGCTCGCTGCGTCTGTCGTTTGGCCCGGAGAATACGTGGGAAGATGTCGACGAGATCCTGCGCATTCTGCCGGAGGTGCTCCGGAAGCTGAGAAACGCGGGATAGTGCAACAAAAAAGCGGCGGGAGCCTTCTCCGCTGACCGGAGAAATGGCTTCCGCCGCTTCGAAAATCAATCCGTCGCAAACTGGTAAACCGTCGTGCTGTGGAACGTTTCGCCTGGCTTCAAATTTTCGTACGGGAATTCCGGGTGATGGGGAGAATCGGGAAAATACTGCGTTTCCAGGCATACGGCGTGGTGCTTCTGCATGGGAATGCCGCCGTTGGCGGTTGCGCCGGGGCGGAAGCCGTTCGCCGTGTAGATCTGTATGCCCGGCAGGTCCGTGAAAACGATCATCCTTCGGCCGCTGGCGGCGTCATACAGGCATGCGGCCTCTTTCGCACCCGACGGGCCGGAGAGGATGAAATTGTGATCATAGCCTCCGCATCGGCGAAGCGAAGGTTCCTCCGCGCCGATGTCCCGCCCGATCGTTTTCGGGCGCCGGAAATCGAACGGAGTCCCCTCGGCGGGAAGAAGCTCTCCCGTGGGAATCAGCGCTTCGTCCGTTACCGTGATCCTGTCCGCGAAGACCTGCATTTCCACGGAAAGGATATCGTTGGCCGGGCTTCCCGTGATGTTGAAATAGGAATGGTTCGTCAGATTCAGCGGCGTTTCCGCATCCGCTTCGGCGGCATATTCCAGCACCAGGGCGTTGTCGGCGGTCAGCGTGTAGGTCACTTCCGCATCTACGTTTCCGGGGAAACCGCATTCGCCCTTTGAGCTGCGATAAGTGAAGGTGACGGATGGTTCGTTCCCGTCTTTGGTATGGCGGACGTTCCAGACCCGGTCTTGGAATCCTCCGGGCGCGCTGTGAAGGGAATTGTTTCCCTCATTTTTCGCAAGGCTGTATGCCTTCCCGCCAATCCGGAATTCCGCCCCGGCGATGCGGTTCGCATAGCGGCCGATCACCGCGCCGTGCACGTCGCCGGCCTTTTCATATTCCTCCAGCGTGTCGTGGCCGAACACCACGTTTTCCGCTTTTCCGGTGCGGTCCGGCACACAGAGCTTCGCAATCCGGCAGCCGTAGGTCAGAAGTTCGGCAGTCATGCCGTTTTTGTTTTTCAGGACGTAACGCTCGATCGGCGATCCACCGGTAAGTTTTCCGAATTCAAACTTTTCAATGCTCATTTTCAATCCCAGCTTTCCGTTATGCTGTAGTGGAAGTCTTACTCGCCGAGCAGCGCGGCACCGACGATGCCCGCGTCGTTTCCAAGCTGCGCCGGGCAGATTCTGGTCTGTTTTGTTGAATATTTGGAGTAGGATTCCCGGTCGATGATTTCCCTGACGGGGGCGAGAAGGGCTTCGCCTTCGTTTCCGATGCCGCCGCCGATGCAGAGAATATCCGGCTGCAGAATGTTGATGCAGTTGAGCAGGCCGCAGGAAAGATAGTATATGTACTTGTCGACGACCGCTGTGGCCGTGGCGTCGCCGGCCCGCATCGCCTGGAACGCGGTGCGTCCGTCCACCTTGTTCAGGTCGCCGTCGGCGATCTGCCACATGGCGGAAGTGTGGTCCAGCGCCATGGCTTCCAGCGTGGAGACGATCAGGCCCGTCGCGGAGGCGTAGGTTTCCCAGCAGCCGTGGCGGCCGCAGGTGCACTGGCGCCCTCCGGCGACGATGGCGGCGTGTCCCATTTCGCCGCCGGCGAAATTGCTGCCCGCATAGATTTTGCCGTCGATGATGATGCCGCTTCCGACTCCGGTTCCTAGGGTGATGGCCAGCGCGTCCTGCGCGCCTTTGAGCGCACCCGCCTTGTATTCGCCGTACGCGGCGGCATTGGCGTCGTTCTCAAGGATCACCCTCTTGTGCAGCTTGCTTTCCAGCATGCTCTGCAGAGGGAAATGGTCGATATGGAGGTTGTTGGAGAATTCTATCGTGCCGGTGTCACGGTTTACCGTCCCGGGGCTTCCGATGCCGATCCACGGGATATCGTCAAGAGACAGTCCGGCCTTCTTCAGCGTTTCCAGCGCCGCTTCGGCAAGCTGACTGCACAGTTCGTCGTTGGTGCAGGGGACCTGTGTTTTTTGGTTTGTTTTCACGGTCAGCCGGTAATCCTGATTTACAATGCCTGCCGCAATATTGGTCCCTCCAAGGTCTATGCCAAGAAAGTACATGAAATTGTTCCTTCTTTCCCATTCCTTTTTATCCAGTATAACATTAAAAAAGCGGGGATGTAAATATCCGCGCGGGCTAAAATAAAAATATTCCATTGCTTAAACCCCATGCTATAATGGTAAAATAAGACTGTTGGCCGTCTTGAAAGCAGAAGAAAGCTCCTGTTGCACCGCCGGCGGTTTCCGGACATAAAACAATGAAACTGGTGAAACGACAAGTGACATATGCTCAGCTGCCGGAAGGCATGAAAAACGAATATACCTGCAGTTACTGGCAGAAGCTTGAGAAGAGAAAGCTCTCTCTCGCCGCGAAAAGACTGTTTGATGTCGCGGCATCCGCGGTGGCCCTGCTCATCCTGTCGCCGTTCCTGCTCCTGCTTGCGCTGACCGTCAAGCTGGATTCCCCCGGGCCGGTGTTTTACCGGCAGGTGCGCGTGGGCCGTTACGGAAAGGATTTCAGAATCTTCAAATTCCGCACCATGGTACAGGATGCGGACCGGATCGGCCCCCCGCTTACAATGGGGAAGGATCCGCGCGTGACCCGCGTGGGCAGGATGATCCGCAGGTTCAGGCTCGACGAATTCTCCCAGTTGCTGAACGTCCTCGGCGGCAGCATGAGCCTTGTAGGCCCCAGGCCGGAGGTGCGGCGCTATGTCGACGCCTACACGCAGGAGTATCTCGCGACGCTGCTGATCCGACCGGGTATCACGGCCCCTTCCAGCATCGCTTTCAAGGATGAGGACAAGATCCTCAATTCCGGCGGCGACCCGGAACGGACCTATATTGAAAAGATATTGCCACCCAAAATGGAACTGAACCTGAAATATATGGAGAAAATCTCCCTGCTGGGCGATATCAAAATTCTGTTCCAGACGGTGGCCGCAGTAATTTAAGCCCGGAAAGCCATATTTTTCCCCCCTGGTTCATACTATTGAACTGGAAATGCGGGGGGATGTGCGATGGCGTGTCTTGTGTTCCGGGCGAAAAGGATCGCGGCGGCTGCAATGCTTGCCGCAGTGCTGTTTTCTGCGGCGGCCGTGTCGTCGGCGCACCCTGTCTCGGTGCAGACTGCCGTCCAGTCCGCGGTATCCGGCAGCACGTCGTCAGAGACAAAAAAGACCTATATCAAGTGGGTCGAATTCAACGTATCGTATCTTGCCCTGAAAAAGGCGCTCAATCTCGACGTGGAGTCACACCAGAACGGCGGCAGCCTGAGTTGGATCGATCTGCTTGCCTGCCTTGCCGCCAGATATGGCGGGAATTTCGACCGATACAAGAGTGCGGATATGGATTCCTTTGCAAAAAAGATTCAGACGCAGGGCCTGGAAGCGACGACGCAGGAAATGAAATATTTTTCCTATTACCGTGAGGCGTACACCGCCGTTCTTGGTGGGCTTGTGGGAAAATACCGCGTAAACGGCGAAGAAAAATACGGCCTGATCGGATATTCGCCGATTGCGAAAACTTTTCCCTATTCCGACGGCGACGATTTCGGTGCAAAGCGGACCTATGGCTACACGCGCCCGCACCTGGGCCACGATATGATGGCGCAGACCGGTACGCCGGTGATCGCGGTCGAGTCCGGTATTGTGGAGGCGCTGGGCTGGAATCAGTACGGCGGCTGGCGCATCGGGATACGCAGTTTCGACACAAAAAGATATTATTATTATGCTCATCTCCGCCAGAACAGGCCATATGCCGCCGGGCTTTCCCTCGGTAAAACCGTGAAGGCCGGCGACGTGATCGGCTATGTCGGCCGTACGGGCTACAGTTCGCGGGAAAATGTCAATAACATTCAGGTCAGTCATCTTCATTTCGGCCTCCAGCTGATTTTCGACGAAAGTCAGAAAGAGAGTACCAACGAAATCTGGGTCGACATGTACCCTCTCACTCAGCTTTTGCGGCAGCATCAGTCCGAAGTTTACCGCGATGCGCAGACCAAGGAATATTACCGCACGCAGGACATAGAAATCGAGTAATCGTGCCGGATTTGTTGATTTTGCCGGAGGGGTATGTTATAATGTTCACCGGTTATTCGCCGCTGTGGTGAAATTGGCAGACACAAGGGACTTAAAATCCCTCGGTAGCAATACCGTACCAGTTCAAGTCTGGTCAGCGGCACCAGTGTGGAATCTCTTCAAACCCCGTATTCATGCGGGTTTGGAGACTTTTTTTATTCTTTTGCGTTTCGCTTAATTTACGGAATCTGCGGATTTTATTGTCTTTTCCTGTAAGTAATGGAGCGTTTTTCGTTCCGTTTTACACGCTTCTTCTTTTAAATAAGACCTCTTTTCGATCACTTTTAAAATAAAGTCATACCGGAGAAAACCTGTTGAAAACTCTGTTTGCAAGCTGTGAACCCGCCGGAAGTATGACGGCGATTTCTGCCTTAACCGCAAAAGACAGGGCAAAGCCCTGTCCTTTGGGTATGAGCCGCCTATTCGGGCGGGTGGTGCACCAATGAAAAAAGCATCCGTCACCGGATGCTTTCCATGTACTGTGATTCACTTTTCAAATTCAGATGTAACTCAAAGGATCACCGAGGAAGTGGAGTCAACCTTGATACCGCCATCCTTGGTCCTTGAAAGCTTTGCTTTGTTGCCGTTGCCGTCCTCAATCGTCATCTTCTCGATTTTGTTGACAGTAAAGAAATTCACGGCATCGAATTCCACGAACGCCGACCATTTTTTGATTTGTGCCTGTTCCGGCTCGTATGCTTCTTCCATTGTTTTGGCGATTTCATTGCTCATTGACAAATCCTCCTGCTGTTAAAATGAGTGGGATAAGTTTTAGTATATCACACGAAGCAAACAATGCAAAGGGGGCTCACCGTTCTTGTTCCTCTTCCTTATTTTGAGGATAGCATTATTCCTGCCGAATTGGCAGTACCGGAGAATTTTCAGACCGATCCGACAGGGATGCTTACAGGAAAATCCCCGCTGACAACGGCGGATCAGTCAAACAACGAAATCCTTAAGTTGACTTTTGACTCGCTCAGCAGACATGATGTATTGGTAGTGTAGACGCTCCCGAAGGACCAACAGGCTGTGTAGTTGTTACAAAACTGTTCATTGATCCGGGCAAAAAATGAGAATATAATGAGAACTGGAATATTTTAGGAATTATGTTTCTTGGGACGCGGAGGTTTTCTGTCGCTGCGGACGGCGCAAAACACGATACTGCAGGCAAAGCGTCAGAATCAGCCGCATTTTTGCGTTGGAAGAAGATGCCTTCTTTGGGGGGAACACTGCAAAGC
>JAEZRH010000007.1 GCA_023412845.1 Bacillota bacterium | reverse complement strand
GGGAAGACAGCAACCATGGTTTTTGAAAAACACGGGAACTTAAAATACAAGTTTGGCAATAAACATTTTTGGTCAACGGGGTATTACGTGAGCACGGTAGGGCTGAATGAGGCAACGATCGCAAAGTTCATTAGAGAGCAAGAAAAACAGGATCAAATAGAGGACAAGCTGACAACGAAGGAATACAAAGACCCTTTTAAGGGTTAGCCGGTATTCAGTCCACTACGGCTTGAACA
This sequence comes from Bacillota bacterium, assembly GCA_023412845.1. Taxonomy (GTDB): domain Bacteria; phylum Bacillota; class Clostridia; order Oscillospirales; family Acutalibacteraceae; genus Thermocaproicibacter. The sequence goes on along the minus strand of JAEZRH010000007.1, from coordinate 18,681 downwards.
AAGTGAAAGCCAGCGTCATTTACGCTGGCAGTTTTATGCCCTTTTAGGGCTCGTGCAAGCCACCCGTTTTACGGGTGGTCATGACTTTGTACCGAAGCCGTGAAGCCACAGGCCCGAAAGATGATATGCCCGGGAGAGTTTAAGAGATCTCCCGCTTTTTTAATGTTCCCCGACCGAAATGTATCAAAATCTGCTTGATGTTTTCGAAAATATGTGCTATTCTCTCATTGATTTTCGATGAGGTTTTCGTAAAGACGGAAACCCAGACTAACGATTCGGAGGTTCCGGCCCATGATAAACATCGGCAATAAGAAAGACGGGGATTTTTTCCCCGGGATGGAGGGAATCCTTCAGACCGAATACGGCTGCCGGCCGTCGGAAGCGACGCCGCAGGAGCTGCACGGGGCGCTTTCGCGCTGCGTGATGGAACGCGTCGCTCCCGCGTGGCGTAAAAGCGCGGAAGCCTATGCGAAGGGGCGGAGGGTCTATTACCTTTCGGCGGAGTTCCTTGTGGGGCGCGCCGTCTACAACAACCTGCTGGCACTGGGCCTGACCGAAGAGGTGCGGGAGATGTTCCGCGGACACGGCCTCGACTTCGGAGCCTTTGAGGAGATCGAGGACGCGGCGCTCGGCAACGGCGGACTGGGGAGGCTTGCCGCGTGTTACCTCGACTCGGCGGCGACGCACGGATGGCCGCTCGACGGCTACGGCATCCGCTACCGGTTTGGGCTGTTCCGGCAGAAGTTTGAGGACGGCTTTCAGAAGGAATACGCCGACGACTGGTCCCGCTTCGGCGACCCGTGGTCCGTGCGGCGGGAGCGCGACGCCGTGGAAGTCCGCTTCGCGGACCGCACCGTCAGGGCCGTGCCGTACGACATCCCGGTCATCGGCTGGGGCGGAAAACACATCAACACGCTTCGGCTGTGGCAGAGCGAACCGCTTGTGCCGTTCGATTTCAAAAAATTCAACGGGCAGGAATACGACGCGGCGGTGGAGGAAAAGAACCGCGCGGAGGACATCTCCCGCGTGCTGTACCCTAACGACAGCACGGATGAGGGCAAGACGCTGCGTATCCGGCAGGAGTATTTCTTCTGCTCCGCCTCCGTGCAGGATATCCTTCGCCGCTACGAGACGCGGTATGGAAACGATTTTTCGAAAATACCGCAGGCGTTCGCCGTCCAGCTCAACGACACGCACCCGACCGTGGCCGTCTGCGAGCTGATCCGCCTGCTCCTTCAGAAGGGCGTTCCGTTCGAAGAAGCGTTCCGCCTGACGCAGCGGACGTTCCGCTACACCAACCACACCGTGATGGCCGAGGCGCTTGAAACCTGGGACGAAGCGCTGTATCGCCGCGTGCTGCCGGAAATCTGCGATGTTGCGGACCGGATCGCGGACCGGCAGAAACAGGAATTTACCGGCCTCGGCGGAAAGTTTGCGGAAAATCTCGAGGCCTGCGCCGTCGTCAGCGAGTCAGCCGAGACGGAAACGGATTCTGCAACCGGCAAAACGGAAGAAAAAACGAGGCGCACCCTGCGCATGGCGGACCTTGCGGTGTACGCTTCGAGCGCGGTCAACGGCGTGGCGAAGCTGCACACGGAGATCCTTAAAAGCAGCGTGCTGAAGGAGTGGTACGCGCTTTACCCGGAGCGGTTCCACAACGTGACGAACGGAATCACGCAGCGCCGGTGGCTTGCGCTGTGCAACCCGGAGCTTTCCGGCCTCGTGACGCGTCTGCTCGGTACCGGCGAGTGGGTCACGGACCTTTCGAAACTGAACGGGCTCGCGCCGTTTGCGGACGACGCCGCCGCGCTCGGTGAATTCGCCTCCGTCAAGGCGGAGAAGAAGCGGCAGCTTTCCGAATACATAGCGAAGCGCGAGGGCGTCGAAATCCCGCCGGACTTCATCTTCGACATCCAGGCGAAACGCCTGCACGAATACAAGCGCCAGTTTCTGAACGCGCTTTCCATCCTCGACCTTTACTATGGCATCAAGGACGGGACGATCGCGGATTTCACCCCGACGGCGTTCCTGTTCGGCGCGAAATCGGCGCCGGGCTACGCGCGGGCCAAGGGGATCATCAAGCTCGTCAACGAGATCGCGCGCCTTGTCGATTCCGACCCGGACGTGCGCCGGTCCCTGCGCGTGCTGTTCGTGCAGAACTACGACGTCTCCTATGCGGAAAAGCTGGTCTGCGCGGCGGACCTCTCCGAGCAGATTTCGACGGCGGGGACGGAAGCCTCCGGCACGGGCAACATGAAGTTCATGCTCAACGGTGCGCCGACCCTCGGCACCTACGACGGCGCAAATATCGAGATCGTGCAGGAAGCCGGGATGGAGAACAACTATATCTTCGGCGCCAGGGTCGGGGAACTGGACCGCGTCCGGCAAAGCTACGACCCGAACGAAATCTGCCGCGCCGACCCGCGCGTCCGCCGCGTGCTGGGCGCTCTGACGGACGGTACGCTGGACGACGGCGGCACCGGCATTTTCAAAGAGCTGCGCGATTCCATCCTGAAGGGAGCAAGCTGGCACCGCCCCGACCAGTATTTCCTGCTGTACGATTTCGAATCCTACCGCGAAGCGCGTCTGCGCGCCAACCGCGAGTACCGCGACCGCCGCGCGTTTACCCGCAAGGCGTTCCTCAACACGGCGAACGCGGGCGCGTTCTCCAGCGACCGAAGTCTGGAAGAGTACGCCGGGACAATCTGGCAGGTCAATGCTTGTGAATGAGCAATTTCGATGAATTGCGATAATAAGCATAATATTTTCGATAATATTTTCTCTGAAATGAATCTGAATGCTGAAATATTGAGATAATTCAAACAATATTTATTGAAAGTTACCCAAAATATCATTGACATTTGTATTTTTAGATGCTATGATAATCGCGTTGGAAGGCAAAACTTTTCGAAACAAGTAAAACCGTTCGAGCAGCCACCCGACAGCGGGCCGCTGCTCCGGTGCGTTCCGGAACCCCGCGTTTCCCCGGCCCGCTCCCGCGGGCGGTCCTGCGCGTGAAAAGGCCGGAGGATTTTCCCCCCGCCGGGGAACCGGCTGCGGAATCAACCGGAAGAAATTTTAAGGAGGAAAGTTATGAAAACATTGAAAAAGGCTGTGTCCGTAGTTCTGGCCGCAATGATGGCGGCGGCGTCGCTCAGCGCGTGCAGCGGCGGTTCCGCGGCTTCGTCCGCGGCGCCAAGCGCGGCCGCTCCGGCATCCTCTGAAGCTGCGGCTTCCGGCAAGAGTGCCGACGCCGGGCAGGAAATCTATTTCCTGAACTTCAAACCGGAGATCGCGGACGTCTATAAGGACATCGCGAAGGATTACGAAGCGGAGACCGGCGTCAAGGTGAACGTCGTCACCGCGGCCAGCAATACATATGAGCAGACGCTGAAATCCGAGATCGCGAAGTCCGACCCGCCGACGATCTTTCAGATCAACGGACCGGTCGGCTACAACACATGGAAGGACTACTGCGCCAACCTGAAGGACACCGACCTTTATAAACACCTGGTCGACAAGACCATGGCCGTCACGAGCGGAGACGGCGTCTACGGAATCCCGTACGTTGTGGAAGGCTACGGCATCATCTACAACAACGCCATCCTGAAGAAATACTTCGCCCTGTCGAACAAGGCCGTCTCGATCTCCTCCGCGGACCAGATCAACAACTTCGCCACCCTGAAATCCGTTGCGGAAGACATGACGAAGCACAAGAGCGACCTCGGCATCAAGGGCGTTTTCTCCTCCACGTCCCTCAGCTCCGGCGAAGACTGGCGCTGGCAGACGCACCTGCTGAACCTGCCGTTCTACTATGAGTGGAAAGACCTCGACGCGAACGCCAACACCGTAGTGACGGGTCTGGCCCAGAAGGAAGTCGCATTCAAATATGCGGACAACTACAAGAACATCTTCGACCTGTACCTCAACAACTCCGTGACGCCGAAGACGCTGCTCGGCAGCAAATCCGTCGACGACTCCATGGCCGAGTTCGCACTCGGGCAGAGCGCGATGGTGCAGAACGGCAACTGGGCCTGGAGCCAGATCGCCAAGGTCAGCGGCAACGTTGTCAAATCCGACGACGTCAAGTTCATGCCCATCTACACCGGTGTAACGGGCGAAGAGAAGCAGGGCCTGTGCATCGGCACCGAAAACTTCTTCTGCATCAACAGCAAGGTTTCCGCCGAAAAGCAGAAGGCTTCCGCGGATTTCCTGTACTGGCTGTTCTCGAGCGACAAGGGCAAGTCCTATGTTTCCGATTCCAGCAAGCTGGGCTTCATCGCTCCGTTCGACACTTTCACTTCCAGCGAACAGCCGAACGATCCGCTTGCGAAAGAAGTTTCGACCTGGATGAACAAGAAGAACGTCACGACCGTTTCCTGGTCTTTCGAAGCTTTCCCGAGCCAGGACTTCAAGAATGCCGTCGGCGCGGCGCTGCTGCAGTACGCGCAGGGCAAAAAGCCGTGGGACAATGTGAAGAGCACCGTCACCTCCAGCTGGAAGACGGAAAAGGCGAAAGCGGCTTCCTGACAGCAATAAAATCCCTTTAAAATTCCATTCGGCAGTTTTATAATAGTGAGTGATGATCTTAAAAAGGCTCACTCACTATTTTCTTTTGACAGGAGAGGTACATATGCAGAAAGCGCTGAAAAAATATGCGGCTTTTTTTACAGTTCCTACTCTGATTGCATTCGCGATTGCATTCCTGGTGCCTTTCATCATGGGTGTTTTCCTGTCTTTCACCAAGTTCACAACGGTGACGGACGCGCGGTGGGTAGGTCTCGACAACTATGTCAAAGCGTTTACGGCGTCGGGGGATTTCCTCCATTCGCTGCTGTTTTCCACCGAGTTTACCGTCATTTCGGTTGTTTCGGTGAATCTGTTCGCGTTTGCGCTGGCGCTGCTGCTTACGAAGAAGATCCGCGGCACGAACCTGTTCCGCACGTTCTTCTTCATGCCGAACCTGATCGGCGGCATCGTGCTCGGTTACATCTGGCAGCTGATCATCAACGGCGTCCTCTACAACTGGGGCACCACGGTCAACGCGGACGCCACTTACGGCTTCTGGGGCATGGCGGTGATGATGAACTGGCAGATGATCGGCTATATGATGGTCATTTACATCGCGGGCATCCAGAACGTTCCGGAAGAGCTGATGGACGCCGCCGAAGTGGACGGGGCGACTTCCTGGCAGAGGCTGCGCAGCGTCACCATCCCGATGGTCATGCCGTCGTTCACCATCTGCTTCTTCATGACCCTCACGAATTCGTTCCGGCTGTTCGACCAGAACCTTGCCCTCACGAACGGCGAACCGGGCAAGGACTCCGAGATGCTCGCCCTGAACATCTATCACACGTTCTACGGCTCCACGGGGTTTGAAGGCGTCGGGCAGGCAAAGGCCGTCATCTTCTTTATCCTTGTCACGGCCGTCGCGCTTATCCAGCTGCGCCTGACCAGAGCGAAAGAGGTGGAAAACTGATGACAAAGAAGAAAACGGCGGTGAACGCCGTTGCCGTCGTGGCTCTCATCTTTCTTGCGGCCGCGTTTTTCGCCCCTCTTTTCATTATCCTTGAAAACTCGTTCAAGGGCAGGTTCTTCATTTCGGATACTCCGTTCGATTTGCCGAACGCGCAGACCTTCACCGGCCTGCAGAACTACGTGAACGGCATTGAGAAAACGGGCTATCCCAGCGCGTTCGGGTATTCCCTTTTCATCACGGCTTTCTCCGTCGCGGTCATCGTCCTGTTCGACGCCATGACGGCGTGGTATATCACGCGCGTCAAGTCGCGCTACAGTTCGTCGCTCTATTATCTGTTTGTATTCTCCATGATCGTACCGTTCCAGATGGTGATGTTCACCATGTCGAAGGTAGCGAACATGCTGCACATCGACAACCCGGTCGGCATCATCGTGCTGTACCTGGGGTTTGGCTCCGGCATGTCGGTCTTTCTGTATTCCGGTTTCGTGAAGTCGATCCCGGTCGAGGTGGAGGAAGCCGCAATGATTGACGGATGCAACCCCATCCAAAGCTTTTTCCGTGTGGTGTTCCCCATGCTTAAGCCGATCACTATCACCGTCGCCATCCTGAACACCATGTGGGTCTGGAACGACTACCTGCTGCCGTATCTTGTCATCGGCACGAAATACCGCACCATCCCCATCGCCGTGCAGTATCTGCAGGGCGGCTACGGTTCCCGCGACATGGGCGCCATGATGGCAGTGCTGGTGATGACCGTCATCCCGGTTGTGGTCTTCTACCTGTCCTGCCAGAAATACATCATCAAGGGCGTCGTGGCAGGCGCCGTCAAAGGATGACCTCCCGCAGCGGCACAGCCGCGCCGCGCACGGCGGAAAAAAAGGACCGGCTGTCGGTCCGCGCGGGCGGGGTCCTTCTGCCCGTGAGTAGCCTGCCGTCCCCCTACGGCATCGGCAATCTCGGGAAGGATGCGTTCCGCTTCGTCGATTTTCTGGAGCAGGCGGGCCAGCGGTACTGGCAGATCCTTCCCATCGGGCCGACCGGCTACGGCGACAGCCCGTACCAGAGCTTTTCCGCGTTTGCGGCAAACCCGTATTTTATCGACCCGGACCAGCTTGTGGAACAGGGCCTGCTTTCGGAGGAGGAGATCGCCCGTTTTCCGTTCGGGGACGATCCGCGGCAGATCGACTACGGCCTGTTGTTCGAGAACCGGTTTGCCCTGCTGCGCCTTGCGACGGACCGGATTTCCGACGGCGACGGCGCTTTCGCGGCGTTTCAGAGGGAAAACGCTGAATGGCTCGACGACTACGCGCTTTTTATGGCCCTGAAAAAGGAATACGGCATGGTATCGTTCCAGGAGTGGCCGGATGAGCTGCGCCTGCGCGGCCCGGCGGCCATGGATGCCGCGCGGAAGCGGCTTGCCGCCGAAGTGAGGTTCTGGAAAGCGGCGCAGTATCTTTTCTTCGCGCAGTGGGGGGCGCTGCGGGAATACGCGAATCGAAAAGGCGTCGCCATCATCGGCGACCTGCCAATTTATGTATCGCCGGATTCCGCGGACCTCTGGGCGCACAGCGAGCTGTTCCAGCTCAATTCCGACCGGCGCCCCAAAGAGGTGGCCGGCTGCCCGCCGGACGCGTTCACCAAAGACGGCCAGCTGTGGGGCAACCCGCTTTATGATTGGGAAAAACACGCAGCCACGGGCTACCGCTGGTGGATTCGGCGCCTGCAAAGCGCCGCGAAGGTCTACGACGTCGTCCGCATCGACCACTTCCGCGGGTTTGCGGGCTACTACGCGGTGCCGGCGTCGCATACGAATGCAAAATCCGGCCGCTGGCGCGAAGGGCCGGGCGCCGGTTTCATCGACACCGTGAAAAAGGAGCTCCCCTCCCTTTCCATCATCGCGGAGGATCTCGGTTACCTGACGGACGACGTGCGGGCCCTGCTTGCCGAAAGCGGGTTCCCCGGCATGAAGGTGCTGCAGTTCGCCTTCGATTCGCGCGAACAGAGCGACTATCTGCCCCATAACTACAGACGGGACTGCGTGGTCTACACCGGCACGCACGACAACACCACGACGCAGGATTGGCAGTTCAGCGCCCCGCGCAAAGACGCGGCGTTCGCCCGCCGGTATCTCGGCATCACCGGCCGCGGTGATTTTGCGGGGGCCATGATCCGCGCCGCGCAGGGCAGCGTCGCCAACACCTGCGTCATCCCGCTCCAGGACTACCTGCGCCTGGGCGCCGAGGCGCGCATCAACACGCCCGGCACCGCCTACGGAAACTGGCGCTGGCGCGTCACCCGGGAGGAGCTTTCCCCGCGGCTCGCGCGCCGGATGTGGCGCATCGCCCAAACCTACGGACGCAGTCCGGTTCGGCCCGCCGAAGGGCCGGATGAAAAAGAGTAGTTTGTTTTAGCGGGACGGTGTTTCGCCGCTCCCGATGATGGCGGCCTGGATTTGCAGACAGATAAAAAAGAGCATACCCGGTGCGAAGGGTATGCTCTTTTTCGTGGATGCCGAAAGATGCCTTTCATCCTCCAGGCGGGAGTGTTCTCCGGCTGTCCGGGCACGTGCGGTATGGAATCCCGGAGATGCGCCCGGCCCGGCTGAAGCGGGCGTCTGCCCGCGTCGCTTATTTAGTCAGCACGCCGTTGTCGCTCTGCTGAAGGATAAGGATATCCTCTTCATACCCGGTCTCCGCGTTGATATAGACCAGCACGCGGTCCTTCCCCGTGCCGGTGCAGAGAAATTCATAAGTCAGCGCTTCGCCCAGGCCCGGCGTGGGGATCAGAGCCTTTTTGCTCTGCAGCACCGTCAGTTTGGGGCTGACGCTCAGCTGCGCTTTTTCCCGGGAAATTTTCGTCGTCAGCGTGCGGGCCTTGTGGTTCATGATGTAGCCGGCGGACTCGAAGCGGACGATCTCCCCGTTGTCGAGCGCGATGCCGACTTTCACAAGGTCCGGGTAGCAGACCACGTCGTCCTGCATATAGGCGAAGTTGATGAGGCACATGCCGTCGGTGATGACGTAGTAGCTTTCTTTCATATTCTTGATGCCGCGGCTGTCGAGGAAAGCCTCCGCCTTTTTCGACGCGCTCTTGTAGTTGAGCGTCACGCTGCCGATGTCACGGTTGTTGGAGAGGTTCGAGACATACCCTCCCGCTTTGGTCACGTTAATGCGGACGGCCCCGCCGTTCGCGGTGAAGTTGTAGGTCGGCAGGTTGCCTGCCGTGTCCTGCACATGCGTCAGCTTATCCTGCGTAACGTGAAGAAAATCCGCGGCGATGTTCTGCGCGTTCCCCTGAGGGATGTCTTGCTTGCCTTTCGTCAGCTCCGGCTTTTGATGCATCACGTTGTCGGAGAACGGCCCGTCGTAGATCAGCGACGGAAAATCGTTGAAATCCTTGGTGGTGGTTGACATCGCGTCGCGGAAGGTCGTGGACTTGAAGTCCGGCTGCACGTCCGTCATGTCTTTCGAGAGCTTTTGGGAGTAGGTCTCAAGGCTCTTGATGGTTTTGTACTGGTCGTCCGTGATCTTCCCGCCCGCCGAGATCTGCCGGGAGAGCGCCGCGGAGAAATCGCCCACCTGCGTAATAAAGCGGCTCACATTGTCGAGAGAGTTGTCGCCTACGGGCAGCGTGGATAAAGACGCCTGCGCCATGCTGGTTTCACGCATCAGTTTTGCGGCGAGGCCGTTCTGCTCGGTCGCGGTGTTCGCGTAGACGGCCTTGTCCAGAGTAGTTTCAATGTTGCCGACACTGTCGCTCAGGTCGTTCAGCGACCGCTTGTAGCCGTACTGTATGTCGCGCTTATACTGGTTGACCTGCGCAAAGGCGTAGACCGCCGTTCCGCACAGGGCCAGTATTACCACTACGATTGCGGTGATCCCCCAAATCCTTTTTTTTGTCATCCGTTTTCACCCCGCACATTATTGTAAGCGGCGGAGAGAATAATATACCTGCGCTGCCGAGATTCTCCTTTTTCGAAGAGAAAACCGCGTTGTGCGAATAGACCATTTCCGCTTTGTCGAATTTGTAGCAGTCTATAAAAAATGCAAAAATCGACAGCGGGAACTATACATTCATTTTCGAACGTGATATACTAATATACTAAATTAAGTATATTTTCGATGAATTTTTATACAAATATTGAACAAAATAAAGAAATACTTTCATTACAGGCTGCTTTGGAAAGGGGACCGACCATGCCCGCGGAGGAAGACCGGGACCACTGTTTCACGGTCCAGGGGAAGGAAAAGCTTCTCAGGCGATATATGCCGAAGAACGAAGGGGCCAGAACACGCAGCATCCAGATCGAAAACCTGCTCAGACGCGCCTTGCAGCACGATGGTTTTGAAATTTATTACCAGCCCCTGTATACCGTCTGCGACGGGAAATTCACCGAGGCGGAGGCGCTGCTGCGCCTGCGCGGCGAGGACGGCGGCTTTGTTTCGCCCGACGAATTCATCCCTGTCGCGGAGCAGTGCGGCCTGATCGACCAGATCGGCAGCATGGTCCTCGACAAGGTCTGCCGGTATATCCGTTATCTGCTTTCCTGCAGGATCGATATCGATTCCATCTCGGTCAACCTCTCCGTCATGCAGCTGCTGCCGGACGACGCCGTCGACAATATTCTGGGCATCATCCGCAGAAACGGCGTTTCGCCGAATCGGATTCTGCTGGAAGTCACCGAAAGCACGCTGGTCTGCAATTTTGAACAGATCGCCCGCAAGATCAGGGAACTGAGCGGCGCGGGCATCCAGTTTGCGCTGGACGACTTCGGCACCGGATATTCCAATATCGCGAACGTCATCGACCTGCCGTTCGACGTGATCAAGATCGACAAGAGCCTGATCTGGGACTCGGCCGTGAACGTCCGGTGCAGCCAGATGGTCAGGTATCTGACAAGCGCGTTCCGCGACATCAACCTCGAGGTGACGGCGGAGGGGGTCGAAACGCCGGAGCACGCCGATTTCGCGAAGCTGTGCCGGTGCGACAAAATACAGGGCTTCCTGTTCGCCAGGCCGATGCCGGTCAGCCAGGCGGTCGATTTCTTTGGGCGGCAGTTCGAGCCTGTGGACGCGGCCCTCGATGGTGCGGATGAAATAAAATAGCTCATTTTGGTCAAAGCGGCGCTGCCGGGAAGGAAACGGTTTCCCCTTCCCGGCAGTGTCGCTTTCTTTATTAAGTACTCTTTTCACAACCAAATTAAGACAGACGGCGGCCAGGAGGAGTGGTCAGTCAGCCCTGCCGCCGCCTGCCGCAGGGCACGAAAAAGGCGCCGTACACGGATTCTTCATCCATATACAACGCCGTAAAAACGCACCGCGAAACGCAAAACACCCCCCTGTACAAAAAGGGAAAAAAGGGGTATAATAATTCCCGCAATGTGCCGATTTTTCGGTTGTGTATGGAGCCTTAGACTCCGTATGCAGGGGGCAGGTGTTGGCGCGCCTGTCTCTGCATTGCACTTTTTTATTGTGCCCTACAGCCAAATTATACCTCTTTTTGCCGGAAAGTCAAGAGCAGCGGGCATAGCCCGTTTTGCGCATGCGGATTTACAACACACAGCCAATTCGGAATGGTTTTAAAATTCAATGTTTGGAGCATTCTTCCGTTTTTAAATTCGCCCTGTAGGGCGAGCGGACTTTGGCCTCAGGCCGGCCGGGCCCGCACTTTCGTTCTTGTGCGAAAGTGCGCAAAGCGCGCGTCGGGGGGAGCTTCAAACTCCCAACGAGAGGGGCACCTAACCGCCCCCCCCCGACTCCCCCCGGCACCCGTCATTCACATTGTACGGCCGAAGAATCCGTGGGGGCTTCATTGTTACGATTGAATTTTCTGCTTTACGCTTGCAATCACGCACACAGAGAAAAACCGGATTGTCAATGAAAAGCGGAGTCGTGTCGAATGCCTTGCTGCTTTATGGGGAGCCCCGGGGGGATTTTATAAAGCCCCGCACGGCCTGAGTGCAAACCCCAGATGCCCCTGCAGCGTACAGGCTCGGCCTGTCTGCCCTTGACAGCCGACGGAAGAAATGTTACAATCGCGTTAAAAGTTAGCTTGCTAATTGTTAGCATTGCAATTATTTTTCAGGGAGGAAAGAATATGCCAGTCACTCTGCATCACGCGCTCTACAAGGCATTCCACGCGCAGAAAAACAGCCTGCGCCCCGGTATGGCGCAGATCGGTCTTTCGCCCGGCCAGCCGAAGGTGCTGCGCTACCTGGCGGCACACGACAGCTGCATGCAGAAAGAGATCGCGGAGGCGCTCGACATCGAGCCCGCCACGGTTTCGCGCCTGCTGGCCAATATGGAGCAGAACGGCCTCGCGGTGCGTTCCGTGCCCGCGGAGCGCCGCCGCGCGGAATCGGTCGGCATCACCGGGGAGGGGCGCAGCGCGCTCGCCCGGTGGGAAACGGTCTGCCGCGGCGTGGAAGAAGAGTCGGTTCAGGGCTTCACGGAAAAAGAGCGGATGCAGTTTATCGACAGCCTGTGCCGCATGTACAGGAACCTTACGGGAAAATCATTGGAATGATGGGGGAAAGATCGTGGTCAAACGGCTTTATGGATTTTTCAGGCCTTACAGGAAGGCGTTCGTGGGAAGCATCGCCTGCGTCATGGCGGAATGCGTGTTTGAGCTTGTCATCCCGCTCATCATGGCAGACATCATCGACGTCGGCGTCGTGCAGAAGGACCGGGGCTATATCCTGCAACGCGGCTTTCTGATGATCGGATGCGCGCTGATCGCCCTTGCGCTGGGCGCCATATACGCGCGCCTTGCCGCGCGCGCCGGGCAGGGGTTCGGGGCCGAGCTGCGGCAGCAGGAGTATAAAAAGGTGCAGGGGTATTCCTTTTCCAACCTGGACCATTTCAGCACGGCGTCCCTCATCACGCGCCTGACGAGCGACATTACCATCCTGCAGAACTCCGTCTGCAACGGGATCAGGCCCATGGTGCGCGGCCCGGTCATGATGCTGACCGGCCTTGTGATGTCCATCCTGCTCAGCCCGAAGCTTTCCGTCGTGTTTCTCATCGCGATCCCCGTGCTTGCCGCGGGCCTGTACCTGATCATGCGGACCCTCGGTTCGGCCTATGCACGGATGCAGAGGATGCTGGACCGGGTCAACTCCATCGTGCAGGAGAACCTTACGGCGATCCGCACCGTGAAATCTTATGTCCGGGGCGAAAGCCAGTCCGCCCTGTTTGCCGAGGGAAACGGCGACTACTGCGCCGCGTCGGAAAAGGCGTTCCATACCGCCATGCTGAACATGCCGTATTTCCAGCTCGTCATGTACATCACCATCATCTGCATCCTCTGGTTCGGCGGCAACTTCATCCATGAGGGCAGCATGCAGGTCGGTCAGCTGACCGCCTTCCTGAGCTACGTGCTGCAGATCCTGAACTCGCTGATGATGATCTCGAACGTCTTCCTGATGCTCAGCCGGTCGATGACCTCCATCGGCAGGGTGTTCGAAGTGCTCGACGAGAAGCCCGATATCGCCGACCGCGGCGACCCGTCGCGCGTCATCCGCCGCGGGGACATCGAGTTCGACCATGTTTCATTCAAATACAGCACGAAAGCGAAGGAGAACGTGCTCTCCGACATCACCCTGCATATTGAGGCGGGGCAGATGGTCGGCGTGCTGGGCGGGACCGGCGCCGCCAAAACGTCACTGGTGCAGCTCATTCCCCGCCTGTACGACGCGACCGCCGGGTGCGTGAAGGTGGATGGGCGCGACGTGCGGGAGTACAGCCTGCGGCATCTGCGCGACAGTGTGGGCATGGTGCTGCAGAACAATACGCTGTTTTCTGGGACGATACGGGAGAATCTGCTGTGGGGAAACGAACACGCCACGCAGGGGGAGATCGACCTTGCCTGCCGCATCGCCTGCGCGGACGAATTCCTCGGCCGCCTTCCGGAAGGCTACGAGACCATGCTGGGGCAGGGCGGCGTGAACGTCTCCGGCGGGCAGAAGCAGAGACTCTGCATCGCCCGCGCGCTGCTCAAGCGGCCCAAGATTCTGATCCTGGACGACTCGACCAGCGCGGTTGACACCGCCACGGAACGGAAGATCCGCGAGCGGCTTGCCGAAGAGCTGCCCGGGACGACGCGTATCATCATCACCCAGCGGCTCGGCTCGGTGGAAGGCGCCGACCAGATCATCCTGCTCGACGACGGCAGGGTCACCGCGGTGGGCAGGCACGACGAGCTGCTCGCCGAAAACCCGGTTTACCGGGAAATCTGGCAGTTCCAGCAGAAGGGAGAGATCGCGTAATGCCGAAGACGTTTTCACGCGCGAGACCGAAAAATCTGCGCAGGGCGTTCGGCCTTCTGTGGTGCTACATGAAAAAGCATGCCGTTTCGCTTGCGCTCGTATCGATCCTCGCTGTCGTCAGCGCGCTGTCGTCCGTCTACGGCACATACCTCTTAAAGCCGGTCATCGACGACTACATCCTGCCGGGCGACATCCCGGGGCTTGTGCGCATGGTGGCGTTCATGGCGGCCATGTACCTTGTCGGTGCGGGCGCGACGTACGGCTACACGCAGATCATGGTCGTGCTGGCGCAGAAGATCGTGGAGGAGATCCGCAACGATCTGTTCCGGAAGGTGCAGACGCTGCCGCTGAGCTATTTTGACGCGCAGACGCACGGCGAACTGATGAGCCGGTTCACAAACGACATCGACACCATCTCCGACGCGCTGAACAACAGCTTCGCGATGGTGGTGCAGAGCTTTGTCGTGACCGTCGGCACGTTCGCAGTGCTGATTGTGCTGAATTTCAAGCTTTCCGTCATCGTGCTGCTTACCTTCTTTTTCATGTTTCTCTTTCTGCGGTACAGCGGCAAACGGAGCAAGGCGTACTACGACCGGCAGCAGAAATTCCTGGGCAGCCTCGACGGCTTTGTGGAGGAGACGGTGGCCGGGCAGAAGGTCGTGCAGGTCTTCAACCACGAAGAGCAGAATTACGCGGAGTTCACCGCGTACAACCGCCGCCTGCAGGAGGCCGCCACGGGCGCCGTCACGTTCTCCGGTTTGCTGATTCCCGTCGTCGTGAGCCTTTCGTACTTCGGGTATGCGGTCTCGGCGTGCATCGGCGCGTTCTTCGCCATCTCGGGGGAGATCGGCCTCGGCACGCTCGCTTCGTACCTCGTTTACGTGCGGCAGGTCGCCATGCCGATCAACCAGTTCTCGCAGCAGCTTAATTTCATCCTCGCTTCCCTTTCGGGCGCCGAGCGCATCGAAGAGGTGCTTTCCACGTCGGAGGAGGCGGATTTCGGCTCCGTGACGCTGGTCCGCGCCGAAGCAATGCCGGACGGTTCCCTGCGCGAGACGGACCGCAGGACGGAACAGTGGGCGTGGCGCACCGGCACAGCCGGTTTCGCTTTCGGCGCCGGCGGGAACGGCGCCGAAAGAAGCGCCCATTTCGCAGCCGACGCTCGGCTGATCCCCCTTCGCGGCGACGTGAGATTCCATGACGTGGTGTTCGGCTATGTGCCGGGCCACCCGGTCCTGAAGGGCATCGACCTGTATGCGAAGCCGGGGCAGAAGATCGCGTTCGTCGGTTCGACGGGCGCGGGCAAAACGACCATTGCGAGCCTGATCAACCGGTTCTACGACGTGACCTCCGGAACCATCACCTACGACGGCATCGACGTGCGCGACATCAGAAAAGACGACCTGCGCCGTTCGCTCGGCGTGGTCCTGCAGGACACGCACCTGTTCACCGGCACCATCGCCGAGAACATCGGCTTTTCCGGCGACGATATCGACCGGGGACGCATCGTGGCCGCAGCGAAGCTGGCGGGCGCGGATTCGTTCATCCGCCGCCTGCCGGACGGCTACGAAACCGTGCTGACCGGCGACGGCGACAACCTCAGCCAGGGGCAGCGGCAGCTCCTCGCCATCGCGCGCGCGGCGGCGGCCGACCCGCCGGTGCTGATCCTCGACGAAGCGACCAGCTCGGTTGACACGCGCACCGAGCGCCAGATCGAAAAGGGCATGGACCGCCTGATGGAGGGCCGCACGGTGTTCGTCATCGCGCACCGGCTGTCGACGGTACGGAACGCGAAGGCCATCCTCGTGCTGGAGGGCGGCGAGATCCTGGAGCGCGGCAGCCACGACGAGCTCGTGGAGCAGAAAGGCCGCTATTACCAGCTCTACACCGGCCAGTTCGAGTTGTCGTGAGCGGGCTGGGCCCGCTCCCAGGCCTCGTGCTGGGCTCGGAGAAAAATAAGAATAAAGCCGCGGAACCCGAAACATCTCGGATTCCGCGGCCTGCTTTATACTCTGGGTAAATATTTAACCGCCCAGACGCGCCTTGAGGCTGTCGAGCTGAGAGGCAAGCTCCTTCGGCAGCTTGTCGCCGAACTTCTTGTAGAATTCGGTGATGCCGTCCGCTTCTTTTTTCCACTCTTCCTTGTCTATGGCGAGGATGCCCTTAAGGGTGTCGAGACCGAGGTCGAGACCTTCGATGTCGATGTCCCCGGCCTTCGGCACAAAGCCGATCGGGGCCTCGTCGGCATCCGCCTTGCCTTCGCAGCGCTTCAGGATCCAGTCGACCACGCGCAGGTTGTCTCCGAATCCCGGCCAGATGAAGTGGCCTTCGTTGTCAAGACGGAACCAGTTGACGTTGAAAATCTTCGGGGCCTTGTCGCCGAGCTTTTCGCCCATTTCGATCCAGTGTGCGAAATAGTCGCCCATGTTGTAGCCGCAGAACGGCAGCATGGCCATCGGATCGCGGCGGACGACGCCCACGGCGCCGGCTGCTGCAGCCGTTGTTTCGGAAGCCATGATGGAGCCGACGAACACGCCGTTGTTCCAGTCGCGGGACTGATAGACCAGCGGCGTGGTATGCGCGCGGCGTCCGCCGAAGATGATGGCGGAAATCGGCACGCCCTTGCCGCTGTCGAACTCGGGGCTGACGCACGGGCAGTTCTTCGCCGGCGCGGTGAAGCGGCTGTTCGGGTGCGCTCCCTTTTCCTTGGAGGTGGTGCCGTCCCACGGCCTGCCCTTCCAGTCTACGCCGTTTTTCGGCGGGTTATGGTCGAGGCCTTCCCACCAGACGGTGTTGTCGTCGAGGTTCTGCGCGACGTTGGTGAAGATGGTTCCCTGGCGCGTCGTATGCAGCGCGTTCGGGTTGGATTTTTCGTTGGTGCCGGGCGCCACGCCGAAGAAGCCGTTCTCCGGGTTAACGGCCCACAGCCTGCCGTCGGGTCCGATGCGCATCCAGGCGATGTCGTCGCCGACCGTCCAGATTTTATAGCCCTTCTTCTTGTAGATTTCGGGCGGGATCAGCATGGCAAGGTTCGTCTTGCCGCATGCGGACGGGAACGCGGCGGCTACGTATTTGATCTCCCCGTCGGGATACTGAACGCCGAGGATGAGCATGTGCTCGGCCATCCAGCCTTCGTTTTTGCCGAGGAAGGAAGCGATGCGCAGGGCGAAGCATTTTTTGCCCAGCAGCACGTTCCCGCCGTAGCCGGAGTTGACGGAGATGATGGTGTTGTCTTCCGGGAAATGGCAAATGTAGCGCTTTTCGGCGTCAATCTGGCATTTGCAGTGCAGGCCCTTGACCCAGTCGGTGCTGTTGCCGAGCGTGTCGAAAACGGCCTGGCCCACGCGGGTCATGATGGACATATTGAGAACAACGTAAATGGAGTCCGTCAGCTCGACGCCGATCTTCGAGAACGGGGAACCGACGGGACCCATCGAGTAGGGGATGACATACATGGTGCGGCCCTTGTAGCTGCCGCGTGCGATGTCGAAAAGCATCTTGTAAGCCTGCTGCGGTTCCATCCAGTGGTTGGTCGGCCCGGCGTCCTCTTCCTTGTGCGCGCAGATGAACGTGCGGTCTTCCACGCGGGCGACGTCGTTGACGGCGGTGCGGTGCAGATAGCACTGCGGCAGCTTCTCCTGGTTGAGCGCGATCAGCTCGCCGGTTTTGCAGGCTTCGGCGCGCAGCGCTTCAATTTGCTGCTGAGAACCGTCAATCCAGACCACCTGGTCCGGGTTGACCAGCTCCTTCATCTTGCCGATCCACTCCAGTACAGATTGATTCTGAGTCATAAATTTCTCCTTTCGGCCCAATGGCCTCATGAAATTACTCCTATCATACACCAAATTTTCAGTGGATTCAATCAAGAAAAAGTTAAATTGTTAAAAAATTAGCAAGATTTCGGCGCTTTTTGCAAGTCTTTGGGAAACGGAACCGGCAGAATCCATTTATGCAACTTTTCTTTTTAATTATGCAAATCTCCTCTGCTTTGTTCCACCGAAACTTCCGCGCAGGCGTTCAGATCCGGCCCGGCGATGTTGCCGGAAAGAAATTCGTAATACCCCTGCGCGGCCACCATGGCGCCGTTGTCGCCGCAGAGGGAAAGCTGCGGGCAGTAGCAGGCAAGGCCGTTGTCGCGGCAGAGGCGGAGGAGTTCCCGGCGAAGGAGCGCATTGGCCGAGACGCCGCCCGCCACGGCGATCTTTTTGGCTCCGGTTTCGCGGAGGGCGGCCGTCACGCCCCGCGTCAGGCAGTCGACCACGGCCCTGCGGTACGAGGCAGCGAGGTCCGGAACGCTCAGCGTTTCTCCGCGTTGCTGCGCGTTGTGGATGAGGTTGATCACATGCGTTTTCAGGCCGGAAAAACTGAAATCGTACGGCGCGCCGTCAACCGACGGACGCGGCAGGCGGTACGCTTTATCGTTCCCCTGTTCGGCGATTTTATCCAGTTCCACGCCGCCCGGGTACGGGATGCCCATGGCGCGGGCCGCTTTGTCGAACGCTTCGCCCGCGGCGTCGTCGCGCGTGCAGCCCATCACGCGCAGGCGGGTGTAGTCCTCCACCATGACGATGTGGGTATGCCCGCCGGAGACCACGAGGCACAGAAACGGCGGTTCGAGTTCCGGATAGGTGATGTAGTTTGACGCGATATGCGACCGCAGATGATGCACCGGCACAAGCGGTTTTTCCGCCGCGAGCGCCAGGCCCTTTGCAAAATTGACGCCGACGAGCAGTGCGCCGATGAGGCCCGGCGCGTACGTCACGGCCACGGCGCCGATCTCCTCGAGGGGCGTTCCCGCGTCGTCCAGAGCTTTCTGCACCACGCCGACGATGGCCTCGCAATGGCGGCGCGAGGCGATCTCCGGCACGACGCCGCCGTACAACTTGTGTTCTTCCACCTGCGACGCCACGACGTTCGAAAGCACGGAGCGGCCGTC
>JAEZRH010000070.1 GCA_023412845.1 Bacillota bacterium | reverse complement strand
TGCTTGGTCCGAACGGCAGCGGCAAAACGACGCTGATCAAACTGGCGAACGGCCTGCTGACCGCCAACAGCGGCGAAATCCTGATCAACGGGATGAAGCCGGGCATCGAGACGAAAAAAATCGTCTCGTATCTTCCGGAAAGGACCTACCTGAACGACTGGATGAGCGTGCAGGGCATGATCGACTTTTTCGGGGATTTTTACGCGAATTTCAATAAGGCTAAGGCTTACGACATGCTGGGCCGCCTTCATATCAATCCCCGGGACCGGCTGAAAACCATGTCGAAAGGGACGAAGGAAAAAGTCCAGCTCATTCTGGTCATGAGCCGCGAGGCCGAGCTTTATGTGCTCGACGAACCCATCGGCGGGGTCGACCCGGCGGCGCGCGATTATATTCTCGACACCATCCTCAGCAATTACAGCGAAAACGCCACGCTGATCATCTCGACGCACCTGATCACGGATGTCGAGAAGATCCTTGACGACGTCATTTTCATCAATATGGGCAACATCGTGCTGACTTCGACCGTCGACGATATCCGCGAACACGAAAACAAAAGCGTGGATGCGCTCTTCCGGGAGGTGTTCAAATGTTAGGCAACCTGATCAAATACGAAATCCAGGCTACCCGGCGCATCTTCCTGCCGCTTTACGGACTGATCCTGATCTTTGCCTGTATCAATAAAATTTTTATCGGCGCCAATTATCAGAAAATCAACGGTGTTGCGGCTATGCCGTTCTGGATTGCGATGACGGTCTATGTCCTGCTGATCGCAGCCCTTTTTGTCATGACGCTTGTCGTGCTGATCCAGCGTTTTCAGAAAAATCTGCTCAGCGACGAAGGGTACCTTTCCTTTACGCTGCCCGTCAAAACACATATGCATCTTGATGCCAAGATGATCGTCACGGTCATGTGGACGGTCCTGAGCCTGATCGTAGCAGTGCTTTCCATCTTTCTGCTTGCCGTCGATTCCAATTCACTGCAGCAGATGCGCCAGGGCTGGTCTTATCTCATGCGTGATCTTGAGCCGTTCGGCGCTTCGGTTTACGGCATTCTGGCGGAAGGGATCGTTCTCGCGTTGCTTTCGCTTGCGCAGCAGACGCTCCATATCTACCTTTCCATCACCATCGGCAATTTCAGCAGCAAACATAGGCTTCTGGCGGCTTTCGGGGTGTTCGTCGGCATCAATGTTGTGGAACAGATTGTGACCTCGCTGTTTCTGAATGCCGGCATCCAGACGTCGGCTTTCCGCGCCTTTTTCAGCGCGGGCGAGTTCAATGCGTCTACGGCTCCCGCCGTTGAGGGCCTTTTGGGAATCCTGATCGCCTATACCCTGGTCTTTGGGGGAGTGTTCTACTTCTTCACCAACTGGATTCTGAGCAAAAAACTGAATCTCGAATAACGGCTTACGAAAGGATAAATTCCTTTTTCAATCGCATAAGAGGGGAAGACGGAAAGTCTTCCCCTCTTAATGTATTTTCCGGAGAGGACGCGTCAGGCTGTTTACAAAGGCCGGCAGCCGCAAAGCTGCGGAAAATGTGACGGCGGCGAACGATTTTTCATGAGTGAATGGTTTCCCGGCAAAAAATGTGGTATGATGTTGCTCGAGGTGGTTTCACATGTCTGAAATGGCGATCCACACCGAACAGCTGACAAAAATCTATCACGATTCCGTCACTGCCCTGCAGGACCTGACGATCGACGTGCCTGCCGGTGATATTTTTGGCTTTCTCGGACCAAACGGCGCCGGCAAGACAACGACCGTACGGCTCCTGACCGGACTTCTTGCCCCTACGCGCGGTTCCTGCACCGTATGCGGCTTTCTTCCTTCGAAAAAATTCCGGGAGGTCCACCGCATCTGCGGTGTGGTAACGGACGGCGCCAGAATGTATGCGCAGATGACCGGTAAAGAAAATCTGCTTTTCTTTGCTCGGACGGCGGACATGCCGCCGGAGGACGCCCATTCGCGCTCTGAGGAACTTTTAAAACGGCTTGATCTTTGGGATGCGCGCGATAAGAGGCTGCGGGATTACTCCACCGGCATGGCACAGCGCCTTTCGCTTGCGAGAGCGCTGATCCACCGCCCTCAAATCCTGCTGCTGGACGAGCCCACAAGCGGGCTTGACCCGGAATCCGCCCAAAGTGTGAACGATATGATTTCAGACTTGGCCCGGACGGAAGGCGTTACCGTGTTTCTCTGCACGCACCAGCTTCGCTATGCACAGGACATCTGCAGACACTATGGAATCCTTGAAAAAGGGAATCTGCTCGGCTTCGGGGATCTCGAAACGCTTGGAAGGAACGCATCCATGCACCGGCGTGCGGTCCTGCGGCTGAAAGACGGCGACGAACTCGAGGGATTCGAGCACGGCTCAGACGGCTGGTGGCGCGCCGATCTGGCCGGCGAGGACGAGATGCCGGCTCTGCTCAAAAGGATTATCGGTGCAGGGCACGATGTCTACGAAGCCAGGATCGTCAGCCCGACGCTTGAGAGCGTGTATTTCAAATACGTCAGGCTCGCGAGGGGGGAGGAGGAGCAATGAAACTGTTCACGGATGCGCAGAAGGCGGTCGTGCGGAAGGATTTCCGCGAAATGTGGGACGTGCCCATGGTCCGCAGCACACTGCTGATTGTGCCGCTGCTCCTGGCCGTCGGTATTCCCGTCCTGTTTCTGTTGATTGTCTGCATGGCGCCGGCAAATCAGTTCCACGGTATGGACCAGCTCGTCAAGCTCCTTCCAAGCGAGGCGAAAGACTATAACTTCCGCCAGAGCTCGTTTTACATGCTTACAAATGCGCTTTGCCCCATGCTGTTCCTGATGATCCCGCTGATGGCTTCCAGCGTTTCCGCGGCCAGCAGTTTCGTGGGGGAAAAAGAGCGCGGAACGCTGATTACACTTTTGCTTACTCCCCTCGGCATACGCAATCTTTTCAAGGCGAAGATCCTTGGATGTATTTCCATTTCGGCGGTAATAACGGCCATTTCTTTCCTATCGTTCTCCATCGTCATATCGGTCGGCGATATCCTGCTGGGCCTGCCTTTCTTTTTGAACTGGAATTGGCTTGTACTCGTTTTTTTGCTGGCGCCGGGGATCACGGTGTTCGGGGTCGTGTTCATGGTTCTGGTTTCTGCAAAGAGCAGGAGCTACAATGAATCCATCCAGACCTCCGGGTATCTGGTCCTGCCGATCGTGCTGTTGTTCGTCGGGCAGTTTTCCGGTCTTTTTACGCTGAATGCCATAGCGTTCCTGATCGTTTCCCTCGCAGTGATTCTGATCGATATTCCGCTTTGGCTGCTTACCGCCCGTTCTTTTACTGCCGAAAAGCTTCTGAAGCAGTGACAAATCAATTTTTTCCCGATACAGAAAGAAGGAAACTCTTTTTGCAATACAAATACCATACAAAAGGCACATGCTCCAGTGAAATCCTTGTCGACCTGGACGGGGACACGATCCGTTCGGTGCAATTCACGGGGGGCTGCAGCGGAAACCTGCAGGGCGTGGGTGCGCTCGTGAAGGGGATGAAAGCGGACGAAGTTATCCGCAGATTTCGCGGCATCCGGTGCGGGGCAAAATCCACGTCCTGTCCCGATCAGCTGGCGCAGGCGCTGCTTCAGGCACAGAAGCTGCAGGCTGCCGGGAATGCCGGTAAATAAAAGAACGGGGCTGCGAAGCGGATCGCAGCCCTTTCTTAGTTTTAGCAGCCACAATTATTGTTGCAGTTGCAGCCATCGTTACAGCCAAAGCCGCCGCAGCATACCAATAAGATGATAATAAGGATGATGATCCAGGAGCAGCCGCCGCCACCAAAACAGTTGTTATTGCACATTATTGTTTTCCTCCTTTCGGATTACAGTACATAATATTGCGATGGAACAAAACATGTTACAGGTTTTAAGCCGGAAACTTGAGTGTGATTATCCGCGTTTTGTTTTCCGCCAAAATCATGGTATAATAGCAACGTAGGAACAAAATCGGTACGGGAGGTAGAAAAATGCTGTGTCAAAGATGCAGAAAGAACCCCGCCTCGACCTATGTCAAGACAATTGCAGACGGCAAACTGACGGAATATGCGCTTTGTGCCGAATGTGCCCAGCAGTTGGGTTGCGGAAATCCCTTCACCGATTTGTGGTATAGACTTGGAGAAATTTCCCACGAATTCTTCAGAAATAAAAACGGATCTTCCGACACTTTGCGTTGTAAATGCTGCGGAATGTCTTTCAACGACATTGTACGCAGCGGCCGGGTTGGATGTGCAGAGTGTTACCATATATTTCAGCAAAAACTGACGCCGGTCATTCGTCAGCTCCACGGCAGCGCCGTGCACAGCGGCAAGGCTCCCGGCGCCGATTTGCCGCAGGTCCGGTTGGCGGAAAGGCTCGCCGTGCGAAATCCTCGCGGGAATTCCGGAAAAACGGAGGGGCATTCCGATGACTAGTCGTTTTTTAATCGATGGAAACCGGGACGTTATTCTGTGCGGAGTGATAAGCCTGCTGCGGAATCTTGGAGGCATTCCGTTTCCCCCGCTTATGGATGCCGGGGAACGGCGCAATGTGCTCAAAGAGGTTCACACCGCGATTTCCGATAAAAATACCGAGCAGGCCGACGGCTTCCGGTTTTTTGCGATGGACACGGTGGGAGACGCGGAGGCGGTTTCCCTTGTGGAACGCGGACTGGTCGACGCTGATTTTATCGCGGAAAGGGAAGGGCGCGGGCTTTTTGTTTCCGGGGACGCCTCCCGCAGCATTATGGTAAACGGCGAAAACCATGTCGTCATCCGGGCGCTCTCCGCCGGGTCCGATCTCCCGAAAGCGTTTGAAAGGGCGGATTGGCTCGATACGGTGCTGGATAAATCCCTCCATTTCGCGTTTGATCCGCGTCTTGGATATCTGACCCGGAATCCGGCACACCTGGGCACGGGGATGATCGCTTCTTTTCTGCTTCATCTTCCGGCCCTCGCCGATTCCGGGGCGGTTTCCAGGCTTTCTTCCAATCTGCTGCGCATCGGCATGTCTCTGCAGAATGTCAGGGAACCCGACCCGGCGGCCGGCGGGAGGGTCTATTCCCTGATCAACAGAATGACGATGGGCCTGTCCGAACAGGATGCTGTCGAAAACCTGGGCGGTATTGCAAAACAGATCGTATCCCAGGAACGCGAGGCGCGCGAAGAATATCTGAACGGTCCGTCTGCCGCGCTGAGTGTAAAAGAGGCTGTCCGGGAGTTGCAGACGGCGGAAGGCCTGACTTATGACGGATTTCTCGACCGCATTGCTCTCGTGCGGCTGGGAATAGCCGCACGGCTTGTTTCCGGCGCGGGTCTGGATGCGGTGGACCGCCTGATGCGGGAGGTTCAGCCCGCGACGCTGTCGCTGGAACGCGGCGGGAATCTGACAAAGGAAGAGAACGCCGTCGCGCGTGCCGCGGTCGTCCGTGAGGCGCTTGCTTCCCTGACGGCGGATGGGGAGGGCTGACACATGATGCATGACGCGCAACTTGCCGCGGCTCTCCTTTTCCTGTTGGGAGAACCGGTGCCGCACGATCCGAGCCGGGAAGCCGAAGCCTCCGCCTGCAGGGAGCAGGCAGGGTCCGACGCGGACGCCCTGCGCATGGTGCTTGACCTCTGCGCCGAACCGCATACCCCGCAGGAATTCTACCTGTGCGAGAAAGCCTGCAGCTGGCTCGGCGGCGAATACGGACGGCGGCTGATCCGGTATGCGGAAGGGTATCTCGGTTCGGCCGGGTGGGACGCCCTTCCGGCCGGTACCGTGGAAGAAAAAGGCCTGCGCATCGGTCTGTCCGACCGCGTCAGGGCCGGGATTTTCTCGGAGCTTGCCGGCGCGCTCTGCGGAGAGCGGCGGTATGAAGAGGCGGAGTCCAGTTACATGCAGGCCTTCCGGTTGGAGCCTTACAACGCGGCATATGCGGTATCGGCCGCGGCTATGCTTGTCCGCCTCGGAAAGGAAAGCGAAGCGCACGATTTTCTTCTGCATCAGAAAAAGAATTTTTACTACCATCCCGTCACTTATAGAGATCTTTCCGGTGAAAAAAAGAGGAACTGCGATTTTCGCAGCACCGTCGACCTGGCGCTTTCAAAGCTCTTCCCCGAAGACCGGAAACCATGAAAAAGCGGATCGCCCTTGGTCGGGAGGATCCGCTCATTGCCGTGTCCGTCTTTTTTATGGCGGATTTGCCGCAAAGTCCGTGACGATCTTTTTTTCACTGTCCGGCGGCGAGTAGACAAAACGGTCCATGTGGCTGCCGGCGAAGAAATACTTGGGCGGCGCGGGGCGATATGTGCAGTCGAACGTGTCTATGATGACGAGCTTTACTTTCATTCGCGAGGGTAGGATGCTTTTTATGTAAACGCTGGCCTGCTGGCCGGGGTATACGTCGTCTCTCGTTTCCGCAAGGCCCGCAAGGTTGGGCGAAAGCTCGACAAAGATGCCGTACGGTTCGACGGAACGGACGATTCCGGCGACGGTTTCGCCGGCGGAGAACATGGCGACGTTTTCTTCCCATGTCCCCAAAAGCTCTTTGTGGCTCAGGGTCACGCGGCCGTTCGTCACGGCTTTTATCACGGCCCTTATGTCCATTCCTACGGAAAAACGTTCCCGCGGATGGTCGATGCGCGAAACGGAGATCGAGTCGATCGGCAGAAGGGCGACCACGCCGCACCCGATATCCGCAAAAGCTCCGAAGCTTTCCAGGTGGGTGACGCGCGCGTTCAAAATGTCGCCGGGCTTCAGCCTGGCCACGGATTCCTTCATGAATTTTTCCTGTGCGGCCCTGCGCGAGAGCAGGGCGGCCACGCTGCCGTCCGTCTTTTTTTCAAATCCCGTCACCAGAAAACAGACCGGATGATTGACCCGCGAAATGATTGCGATATCCCGCACGGTGCCTTCGCGTATGCCGATCGCCCCTTCTTCACGCGGGATGATCCCCTTCATGCAGCCGAGGTCCACCAGAAGATTGTGCGCGCTGTCGCAAACGACGGCGCGTCCCTCCAGAATCCTGCCGTCGCGGCAGGCGTCGTTCACCGATGAAAAATTCTGCATGGCCGCACGGTTTTCCTGAGTGTCGATATTCCATCCTTCCGGATAGTATTCGGACATTTTCTTCCCTCCTTGCGGGAACCAGGGATTCAGAGGGGTGCGCAGCCTGCCGTTCCGCCGGAGGGAAAACCGTGCGGCTTGTGCGCGCCTGCTGACTTCGTGCTTCCCTTATTTTCAATTCATCTATATGCATACGGCCGTAAGGTAATACTTCGGGAAGAAATTATTCGAATTTCGGGTCTTTTTTTGCGCTTGATTCCTTCTGGTTTCTATTATAGAATAGATTCATTGTGGTGACTCAGAACGCATTCAAAGGAGAAAAGATTTCCGTATGGGTATTGAAATGAAAAAGAGGATTCTCGCCGTCGCCGTATTCGCCGCCGCGGCCTGCATACTCCCGTCCTGTTCCAAAGCGTCGTCCGACGCCCGCATCTGTCCGGACGACGGCAAAAAAATAGGCTACCAGCTTGATCTCCCG
>JAEZRH010000046.1 GCA_023412845.1 Bacillota bacterium | reverse complement strand
GTACAGCGCTTTCGAAAACGGTGTCCACGTGTTGCTTTTGCTGTAAAAGATCAGATCTTCAAACTCTCCGCCCTGTCCCAGCAAGAACGCGTCGAGCGCTTTGACGACTTGGTCAAAACACGCGTCGACCATCTTTGCCGTTTCGGGATTGTAAAAAACGGACTTTTTGATCTTATATTCCGAATAGGGATAATAGAAATCAAAAAGGCTCTCCGGCACCGAAGGACTGTAAAGCTTTTCCAGGCTCCCGGTCTTTTGCAGAAGTTCCCTCAGCGGTGCATAAAATTCATTTGTGATATAATAATCCCGGATCCATTCATTCATGTATTTGTCAAGCTTCTTCTCATACGCCCGGTATTCCTTCCAGATAAAGGCCAGCTTGCCGAATCCGTCCTCGCAGTTCTTGACGCCGACATTGTTGATCAGTTCGTAAATGTATAAAAAAACGTAAGAAAACGAAGTTTGCCGGACGACACCTTTGCGCACCTTGCCGCGCCAGGTAAAATATGTGCGCAGCTGTTCATAGCCCATCATCTGATAATTTGGGAAATACATGGAAAAAGGAGCATTTCCCTCATAGTCGTCCTCGAAATTTTCCATGAACTTTGCCTGTTTGTAAAACAAAACCGCCTGCAGCCTGTCGCTGGAGCCGCTGAGGTAGCCGATGTCCGGCGGAATCTGCGCCAGCCTGCGCATTTCCATAAAGCGCTCCCTTTTTTTATCCGCATGCGGGACCGGAGCTCTTTGAGGAACGCTCTCACCTTTTGGGTCACTGTTCCGCTCCTCGACATAGATTTCAGCAAAATCCTGATTGAGAGGCGGCCGATAGGCCCTGTTTTGCAGCCGGGCGATGAGTTCGTCCACATGCCGCAAGGTTTCCCCTTTCCCATTTTCCCGCGGCATGGAACGTCCCCCCTTACAATGCTCAAAAGGCAAAGCAACTGCTGTCGTAAATATAGCATATTTGCAAATCAAAAGCAAACGCACCGGCTGCGCCGATGCGGATTTGAGACGCTTGGGGATCCGCCGTATTCCGTGCAAACGGCCGTCGCATCCCCATATCATAAAGTTCCCCGGATATTTTTACCTTTCGCTATTGAAATATAGCGTAAAAAGGCTAATATATTAGTATGGTTTTTGTGTCGTATTCTGTCGAACCGGCGTTCGATGGGCGGCCGTCATTCCTACATATTATTGTCTGTGGAGGAGAAAATTCATTTTATGAGATATATCCCAACACTCTGTCTGCGCGAGGGCATGGTGCTTGCAAAAAGTATATATGGAAAGGACGGCGTCCTCCTGCTGCAGCAGGGCCAGCAGCTAAAGCAGTCGTATATTTCACATATTGCACACTACGGCTTTCAGGGCGTATATATCGCGGATAAGCTGTCGGAAGAGATCGAGATAAAAACCGTCATCAACGACGAGCTGAGGACTTCGGCGGCCAAGACGGTCAGGGACATATACGTCCAAAGCATGACTGCGGGGATCAGCCTGAGCGTTGCCAATGATACGAAAGCGATCGTGCACAACATCGTGGAAGACATCATCAAAAACAGACACCTCATGGTCAATATGGTCGACCTGAAGTCGTACGATAATTATACCTATTACCATTCCGTCAATGTCGGCGTGCTTGCGATCGTCGTGGGCGTGGCGCTTGGCATGAATCACTGCACTCTTTATAAGCTCGGGCTCGGCGCCCTGCTGCACGACATGGGCAAGGTATTTATAGCCAAGGAGATCATCGACAAAACGGATTTATTGACTCCGGAGGAATATGAAGAAATCAAAAAGCATCCCGTACTGGGATACGAGTACCTGCTGAACGCCAATCTGGGTTTTCCCGTATCCGCGCTCATAGGCATCCTGCAGCATCACGAACGGATTGACGGAAGCGGGTACCCGGATGGGCTTTCCGGCAAAAGGATCACGAGGCTGAGCCGCATTATTACAATCGCGGACGTGTTTGATGCCATGACGTCGGACCGGCCGTACAGGCCGGGCATGATGCCTTCGGAAGTGATGGAATTTCTGATGGGTGGCGCGGGGACGCTGTTCGACCCGGAAATCGTGTATCTGTTTACAAGAAAGGTCGCCGCGTTTCCGCTTGGCACCTGTGTGCTGCTGAGCAACGGCATCACCGCGATCGTTGTGGAAAACTATGAGGACTGCGGGCTTCGCCCAAAGGTCAAGGTGATAAACAACGACGCCGATCCTGTCTATCTTGACCTGAAAAACGACAGGGCCCTGTCGAATCTGACCATAACGAGCGTGGTCAAAATGTAGCATTTTTGCAGATAAGGCATGGTTTCGTCATATTTTGAGAGAAACCCAAAGTTTACGATCGGTCTGAGAAAGGAGATCCGCTATGGTTGACGGCATTTGTCTTGGAAATGTAATGGTGGACTGCGGAGACGCACAGAAGCTCTGCAGCTTCTACGCGGAGCTCCTCGGCTGGGAAAAGCGCCTGATGTACGGTCTTCCCGCGGCACGCGGCAAGGAAGGAATCGTGTTTCTGTTCGCTCAGGAAGAGGACTATGTTCCTCCCGTCTGGCCCGAACAGGACGGCAGGCAGCAAAAGCAGATGCATTTCGACTTCCAGGTTCCGGACGTGCCCGCCGCCGTCCGGCAGGCGGAAGCACTGGGCGCCGTGAAGGCGCGGGCACAGTTCGGCGGCGCCGATTTTACGACGATGCTCGACCCGGCGGGCCATCCGTTCTGCCTTTGTGCCAAAGGTTAAATCAAAATGGCGACACTGCATGCACAGGCGTCCATCTCGGCAACGGCGCCCATCGGGAGCGACATGCTTGGCAGACTGTGCCCGCAGGCGAGGCCGGCCAGGACCGGTCTGCCTTCCGGAACGATCAGTTCCTCAAAGACCTGGGCAAGCGTCAGGGAACGCTCCGGGTGCTCCGCCCCGCAGTTCGTCCAGTAACCGAGAAGGAAGCCCGCGCAGTCCCTCAGTTTTCCAGCCATCTTCAGTTGCGTGAGCATGCGGTCGATGCGGTACGGTTCCTCGTCGACATCCTCAAGAAAAAGAATTTTCCCCTTCGTATCGATCTCATACGGCGTGCCGAGCGAAGAAGAAACAAGCGAGAGATTCCCCCCTGTCAGGACTCCCCCCGCCCTGCCCGGTGCCAGCGCACGCAGCGGCATATCCGCGGGATTTTCAAGCTTCCCGTAGAAGTCTCCCTCCAGTACGCCCCTGCAGGACCGCATGGTATAGCCGTCGGCGCCGCTGTACAGTTCGGTCGCAGGCATCGGCGTATGGAAAGTGACAAAGCCGCATCGCTGGTTGAAAGCAATATGCAGCGCCGTCACATCGCTGTATCCGCAGAAAACCTTTGGATTGGCCGAAATCAGGTCGAAATCGATCCGGTCCATCAGCCGCTGCGCGCCGTACCCGCCGCGGGCACAGAAGATTCCGTCAATCGCGGGATCGGCGAACGCCAGGTTGAGGTCTTCCGCACGAAGCTCGTCGTCTCCCGCAAAATAGCCGTGGGAGGAGCGGCAGCTCCTGTAGACGACGGGTTCAAGGCCCATGGCTGCGACGGCGGAAACAGCCGGCTGCAGTCTTTCGGCAGGCACGGGACCGGAGGGCGCGATCAGCGCCACTCTCGCTCCCGGAAACAGAGGTCTGGGGACAAACGTCGCGCTTTCTCCCCCTTCTCAGCCAAGATTTCCCGTAAAGAAACGGCGGACATTCGTGTAAAAGATCCGGTCGGCCGTCGAAGCGCC
Source organism: Bacillota bacterium (assembly GCA_023412845.1). Taxonomy (GTDB): domain Bacteria; phylum Bacillota; class Clostridia; order Oscillospirales; family Acutalibacteraceae; genus Thermocaproicibacter. The sequence continues at coordinate 1,888 of JAEZRH010000046.1, read as the reverse complement.
GAATTCGTCGCTCACTCGCCCGTACAGGCTTTCCATGTCCTGAAGACCGCGAATGCCCTGCACAAGGCTGCACCCGTCGAAGTCGGAACCGACGGCAAGTGTGTTTTCCCCGCCGAGATGAAGGAAATGGTCCATATGGCGCAGAATGTCGTCCACCGTGGCGCTTCCGTCCGACAGGAACTTTCGATAAAGATTGATTCCGGCGAGACCGCCCCCCCGCACCAGTTCCCGGAACTGATCGTCCGTGAGGTTGCGTTCGGCGCCGCAGACGGCTTTCGAGTCGGAATGGGAAGCGACAAAAGGCTTCTGCGCGGTGCGCGCAACGTCCCAGAAGCCTTTTTCCGAAAGATGGGACACGTCGACAATGATGTTGAGCCGGTTCATCTCCCGGACGAGGTTGAAGCCGAACGGGGTCAGCCCGCCCGCCTCCGGGACCAGGCAGCCGTCACCGGCCTCGCAGCGCGCGTTCCAGGTCAGGGTGATGAGCCGTACGCCCGCCTCCGTTGCGTCGTAAAGGCGCTCCATGCTGCCGGCCAATGCCGCCGAACCCTCAATGGAGAGAAGCGCGATCTCTTTTTTCTCCCGCTCCGCTTTTTCGATGTCGGCGGAGGAACGGCAAAAAGAAACTATATCCTGATTTTTCGCCGTTTCTTCCGCAAAAAAGCCGGCCACGCCGCTGAAATAACGGTAGGCGGATTCCCCCCGCAGTTCGTCCGGGAGCCAGACGGCAAATACCTGTCCCCACGTTTCGAACCGACTCCCTTTTTCCAGGTTGACGTCCAGTTCCGCCGACCGCAGGTTCATGCTCTTTTTGCGGCACTCCGATATGGTGTCGCAGTGCAGATCGAAATATCTCACAGTTTTCCCTCTTTCCCGGATATCATTACCGAACCTCTTCCCGCTCTTTGCAGGCTTCCACAAAGAGGCTGAAAATTTTCTGCATGACGGTGTCTCCGGCGGAAGCCATCAGCTCCGGGTGCCACTGGACTCCCAACACCCACGGCCCCTCTGTGCTCTCCATGGCTTCGACCACGCCGTCCTTCGAACGGGCGCTTACCAGAAAGCCTTCCGCAGGCTGTTCGACGGCCTGATGATGGAAGCTGTTCGTCATGATTTTTTTGCCCAGCACGGGAAGCAGAACGCTGCCGCCGCCGATCTCGACCGTATGGCTCGCACACGACGACTCCGAATCCTGAAAATGTTTTACGGTGCAGAACTTTTCCTGCCGCAGATCCTGATACAGCGTTCCGCCGAAGAAGACGTTGATGGCCTGGATGCCCCGGCAGATGCCGAAAATCGGCTTTTTCCGCCCATAGGCCGCACGAATGGCCGCAAGGTCCAAGTGGTCGCGTTCAGGGCTGAAGGAGCCCTGCCCCCAGCAGGGTTCCTCGCCGTAGAGCTGCGGCCGCATGTCGTTGCCCCCGGTCACAAGAAGGCCGTCGACGCCTCTTACCGCCTCCTCGATGATCTCATCGCTGTCGGCGGGGGGAAGAATCACCGGCAGGCCGCCGGAATTCAGTACGGACAGTATGTATGCATAATTGACGGAAACCGTTTTATTGATCCTGTTCAGATCGGGGTCGGGACTTTTCAGTCCCGCAAGGACGCCGATGACCGGTGTATGCATTTCATTAACTCCTTCAAGCCAGGCCTTATCCGTAAATTAAAAACCCACAATTTTTAATTTACGGATAAGGCCTGGTTAATGAGGCGGAACCGAAAGAAGCTTGCGGTCCGCATCCAACTTCATTCATTTTTTGAGTATCATTATAGGGAATTTCTTGATTTTGTCAAGGCTCGCGCAAAGCCGGGGCGGAGGCTTATTCACGACCCAGCTAATAGTATGCGAAGGAACCGGTCGTTTTTGGTGAGTTTAGGATCGGGGAGG
>JAEZRH010000161.1 GCA_023412845.1 Bacillota bacterium | reverse complement strand
GCCTTTCGCAGGTTGTGCATACTTTCAATATGCGTTCCGAACGGTCGATTTTCCGTCAGGATCATGCCCGGAATCCCCAGATGGTGCTCTCGGCCATCGCCTGCGTGTTTCTGCAGGCTGCGGTGATCGTGGTGCGCCCGTTGGGAGAAATCTTCAAAACAGCCGCCCTGACGGAGATGCAATGGCTTGTGGTCGCCGCTTTGTCGCTTGTGCCGCTCGCCGTCGTGGAGCTTGAAAAAGCCGTCCGGAAGCGGTTCGACAGAGGGTAGGAAGGAAGGCGGTCAGCCGCCTCTTCCGGCCTTTTTCCCATTTTCAGGGCTGCCGTTCCTGTCATCTGCAAAAAGGGGCGGAAGGATTTCCGCATGCACCAGAAAATTGTAGCAGACCGCGAGCAGGGAAATATAGATCAGAATCCACAGGTTTCCCGCTACCAGCGAGAAATACAGACCGGCCAGAACCACCAGAGGATGAATATTGATGGAGGAAGAGACGATCTTCGGTTCTATGATCTGACGGATCGCGGTGATCAGGAGCCAGCAGACGATCAACGCGCCGGCACGGAAATAATCCTCCTGAACCAGGTAGATGATGCCGAGCGGAATGTACATCGTGCCGGGGCCGAGAACGGGGAGAATATCCGCAATGCCGGTGATGATGCTCAAAACCAGCGGGTAGGGGACGCCGAGCACCGAGAAAACTACGAGCGTTTCGAGAAACGTGATAAAATAGATCAGAAGATAAGAACCGATGTAGCGGCCGCCCATGGATGCTCCGCTGCGGGAAAAGTTGCGCAGATGCCCCGCGGCGCCGAACGGAAGCAGCAGCAGCAGGCGGCGCTTGATCGACCACATGTCTTTTGAGAAAAAGTAAGTAGAGAAAATCATGACGATCAGCATGGTCACGATCACGGGAAGCGAAGTCAGCAGGCGCAGCATGGTGCCTAAAACCTTCGAAAGGACCCCGACGCTCGACTGGGCGATGCCGATGATTTTTTCCTGGTTTTCCTTGATAAAATTGGAATCGATGTTTTTGAGGGCGACGCCGATCTGACCGATCATCGCGTTGACCGGACCGGTAATGGCGCTGATATCTTTTTCGGAAAGACCGGAGAGATAGGTGAACAGCGAACTGATTTCTTTTACCAGCCAGTAGCCCAGCAGGAACATCAGGCCGAACAGGGCGGCGTAGACCGCCAGTGTGGCAATCAGCGCCGCGGGCGTGGAAGGCATATGCAGGGAATTCTTCAGCCAGCGGATGACGGGCTGTGCCAGAAGGGCCAGAAGAAAGCCCGTGAGGAACGGAAATGTATATTTCAAGGTAACGACGAAAAGAATGAAACCGATGGAGAAAGTCGCAAAAAAAACGATCAGCGGTTTCAGCCGGGTAAACTGCTGAAGCCAGTCGCGCAAACAAACCACCCCTTGCCAATTTCCTTATAAAATAGTATGATTGATTATAACCTGTAAACGCTGAAAATAAAAGTAGAAAAAAGGCGTTTCGCGGTGAGCGAAACGCCTTCTGCCAAGGCATCTGCTAAAGTTATTTCTCTCTGCCAAGAAGCCAGTCTACCGAAACGTTCAGAATATTGGCCAGCGCCGAAAGTTCAAAATCCGTAACATAGCGGATCTGCCCCTCCAGTTTGGACAGGCCGGAGGCGTTCATATCAACGCCGTTGACCTGAAGCTGGGCCAGAAGTTCCTTCTGCTTCATGCCTTGATTCTTGCGCGCCATTTCGACGCGGGCGCCCACCAAGTTGCGGGTGCCGAGTGCCTGTTTGCGTAATCTCACATTCATTCATCTCCTCACAGCTTTAGTTCGGTTTGCACATACCATCTTTTTCACGGATCTTAACCTCTCGGCGAACTTTGCCGAATTGCCTTATAAGAAATAGAATTCTGTTCAGCCTCGCCGATATTCATTAGTATAATATTTATTTGCAATAAATGCAATCGAAAATGGTGTATTTTCACATAATTCGTAGAATATTTAGATATTGTTCAGAATTTGTACAAAATTAATTTTGTACTTTAGTATTTTCCCTCCAACTGCCCTTTATTCTTGAAATTCAATATTATTTTTTTTAAGGAGTGGTATTCTTTGTTCTGGCTAGGGATCTTGACACAGCGGCAACGGGCTGTGCTGCCAATCCGTGAAACCGGGCGCCGGCACCGCATGAAAGCCGGTACGGCGCCGCAGGCCGATGCTGCCGTAGCAATCCATAATATGTTTTTCCATAGGCAGGGAGTCACTAAATTTTAGATTGTTTCCACCGGGGGATGAAATATTTGGAGAAAAAAGACGCACAAAAAACCAACCTCACGATGCTGACCGATTTTTATGAAATCACAATGGCCAACGGATACCTGACAAACGGCTTCGAGAACACCGTCGTCTATTTCGACATGTTTTTCCGCGAACTGCCGGATAACGGCGGATACGCCATCATGGCCGGCGTTCAGCAGCTTGTGGACTATATCCGCAGCCTGAGGTTCACCAAAGAAGACATCGATTATCTCCGCAGCTGCGGAATTTTCAACGAGCAATTCCTGAAATATCTTGAAAATTTCCACTTTTCATGCGACGTCTGGGCGGTGCCGGAAGGAATGCCGATTTTTCCGGGCGAACCGATCATCACGGTGCGCGGGCCCGTCATCCAGGCGCAGTTTATGGAGACCATGGTCCTTCTTACCGTCAACCACCAGAGCCTGATTGCAACAAAGGCGAACCGCATCTGCCGCGCGGCAGGCGGCAGGCCGGTGATGGAGTTCGGCTCGCGCCGCGCGCAGGGACCGGACGGCGCGGTGCTGGGCGCAAGAGCGGCCTATATCGGCGGCTGCTGCGGCACGGCCTGTACGCTCTGCGGCATCGATTACGGCGTTCCCGCCCTGGGCACCATGGCCCACAGCTGGGTGCAGCTGTTCGATTCCGAACTGGATGCCTTCCGTGCTTATGCCCGGGAGTATCCGCAGAACTGCACGCTCCTTGTGGACACCTATAACGTGCTGAAATCCGGAGTGCCGAACGCCATCCGCATTTTCCGGGAAGAGCTGGTTCCCCGCGGGCTCCGGCCGGCCGGCATCCGCATCGACAGCGGCGACATCACCTATCTTTCGCGCAGGGCGCGCAAGATGCTGGACGACGCGGGTTTCCCGGACTGCAAGATCTGCGCCTCCAATTCCCTTGACGAGTATATCATCCGCGACATGCTGATCCAGGGTGCCAGCGTTGACAGTTTCGGTGTCGGCGAACGGATGATCACGTCCTCAAGCCACCCGGTTTTCGGCGGAGTGTACAAGCTCAGCGCCGTCGAGAATCCCGAGGGGAAGATCCAGCCGAAGATCAAGATCAGCGAAAATGTCTCCAAAATCACAACGCCGGGCTTCAAAAAGATCTTCCGGCTTTACGACGTCGACTCCGGCAAAGCCATTGCGGACGTTATCGCGCTGCACGACGAAACCATACGGGAAGACGCCCCGTATGAGATTTTCGATCCGGATTATGTCTGGAAGAGGAAGAGGGTCACCAACTTCCGCGCGGTCGATATCCGCGAGCAGATTTTCAGAAACGGCGTCTGCGTAGCGAAAGAGCACAGTCTCCAGGAGCTTCAGAACTTCTGCAGGGAGCAGGTGGAAACGCTCTGGGACGAGGTCAAGCGGTTTGAAAATCCGCACCACTATTATGTCGACCTTACGCAGAAGCTGTGGGATATCAAGAGCCGCCTGATTTCGGAATATACGTTCTGAACCGTACTTGACTTTGTCCGCTGAATCCGGTATGATGGGATGTATGGCGAGCAGGCTGGGCAGCCGCGGACGCAGCGCTAAAGCGCGCGCCCGAGGAAAGTCCGAGCCCCACAGGGCGAGAATAACGGCTAACGGCCGCCGGGGGCGACCCCAGGGAAAGTGCAACAGAGATATACCGCCGCGTTTGCGGCAAGGGTGGAAAGGCGGGGTAAGAGCCCACCAGCGTGCGGGAGACCGCGCGGCTCTGCAAACCCTATTCGGAGCAACACCGCAGAGGGACATTATGCGCCTGCCCGGCGCGTCCCGAGAAGGTGGCACTGAGCCGCGATGGCAACATCCGGCCAAGATAGATGGCTGTCCAAGACAGAACTCGGCTTACAGGCCTGGTCGCACCTATAACAAAAAAACCCGCCTCGAAGGCGGGTTTTTTGCTGCTTCCGCAGCTCTTGACATCTTTTGCCTGCAAACGTATGATTAAAAGGTCAGTGATCCTTATATCTGCCGCGGCGCTCAGATGTTCTTCTGCAACGAATGCCGCGCGGCGAATTAGTAAATCCGTAAAAGACGGCTTCACACCGTTCCTTTATGAGAATCCGGAAGGGGCATGTCTATGAATCAGCAGCGAGTTGAAAGAGTCCTGCAGCGTCTTGAGGCGCGCGGGCTTTCACAGATGATTGTCAGCGACCCGTACAGCATTTACTATCTTACGGGGCGGTACGTCGATCCCGGCGAGCGTTTCCTTGCCCTGTACCTGAGCGCGGACGGGAATCATCGGATTTTTATCAATAATCTGTTCACGGTGCCGGAGAATTTCGGCGTCATGAAGATCCGTTTTTCCGATTCGCAGGATGCCGCCGCGCTGTTCTGCGGCTATGTGGACCACAGCGCGGTCCTGGGTGTCGATAAGAATCTGCCGGCGCGCTTCCTCCTGCGCATGATGGAGATGGATGCCGCCAAGGACTATGTCAATGCCTCCGACTGCGTGGACCTTGTGCGGTCCCGCAAGGATGCGCAGGAGCAGGCGAAAATGCGCGAGGCTTCCCGCCTGAACGACCTTGCCATGGAGCAGTTTATGAGCCTTGTGCGGTCCGGCATTACCGAGGAGGAGGCCGCGTTGCAGATGGGGCCGATCTACCGCTCGCTCGGTGCGGACGGCTATTCTTTCGAACCGCTGGTGGCTTTCGGCCGCAATGCGGCGGACGGGCACCACGCACCGGACGGTACGTCCCTGCGCGAAGGCGACTGCGTGCTTTTCGACGTCGGGTGCAAAAAAGACGGCTACTGCGCCGACATGACGCGCACGTTCTTTTTCCGGAGCGTGCCCGAACGCAGCCGGCAGGTCTATGAAATTGTCCGCAAAGCGAACGAGACCGCCGAGTCGGTCATCCGCCCGGGCGTCCGGTTCTGCGACATCGACAAAACGGCCCGCGACGTGATCGAGCAGGCCGGCTTCGGCCCGAATTTCACGCACCGGCTGGGCCATTCCATCGGCATGGAAGTCCACGAGCCGGGCGATGTTTCCGTTTCCCACTGCGACGCCGTCCAGCCCGGCATGATCTTCTCAATCGAACCGGGAATTTATCTTGAGGGAGAAGTCGGCGTCCGCATTGAGGATCTCGTCCTGGTTACGGAAAACGGATGCGAAATCCTGAACCATTTTTCAAAGGACCTGAAGATCATCGGCTGACGGCCGCTTTGGCTCCGGTCTGCGTCTCCGCTGGCCGGAGCGGAATGTTTTGGCTTTTTCGTGAAACAATGAAAGACGGACTCCGATTGAGATTATTACGGATGCGGCCGGTGCAAACCAAACCGGGCCGGGGGCCCGAAACCTGAAAGCGGAGCGTTTGCCCGTGCCGAGCCGGGAACGGAGAAGAAAAAATGTCTGAAATCTATCTTGCCGGCGGATGCTTCTGGGGAATGCAGAAGTATCTCGATTCCGTCGGCGGCGTCATTTCCACCGAAGTGGGTTACGCAAACGGGAAGACCCTGCACCCGTCCTATGAGGAGGTCTGTAAAAAGGACACCGGCCATGCGGAGACGGTCAAGGTTGTTTACGACTCGGAAAGGCTTCCGCTCACGTTCCTTCTGGGGATTTATTTCGAGGCGGTTGACCCGACCTCCGTCAACCGGCAGGGAGGGGATTCCGGCACCCAGTACCGGACCGGAATTTATTATGTCGACGAAAAGGACAGGGCCGTTATCGAAGAAGCCTTGTCCGGGCTGCAAAAGCGGTACGGCAGGCCGATCGCCATCGAGGCCGGGCCCCTCGAAAATTTCAGCACGGCGGAGGAGTACCACCAGAAATATCTCGATAAAAACCCGGGTGGGTACTGCCACATCGGAAAGAGCAAATTCGACTATGCGGCGCACGCCGTTGTGAACGCCGGGCTTTACAGCCGGAAAGACCCGGAGACGCTGCGGGGTGAACTGTCTCCCCTGCAGTACGACGTTACGCAGCGCGCCGCCACGGAGCCGCCTTTCCGGAATGAATATTTCGATTTTTCCGAGCCGGGCATCTATGTGGATGTGACAACGGGGGAGCCGCTGTTTTCCTCTTCCGATAAGTTCGATTCCGGGTGCGGCTGGCCCAGTTTCTCAAAGCCGATCGACCCCGGCGTCGTGCGGGAACGATCGGATCTTTCGCACGGGATGGACCGCACGGAAGTCCTCAGCCGCGCGGGGGGCGCGCATCTGGGGCATGTATTTCCGGATGGGCCCGAAAAATCAGGAGGGCTGCGCTACTGCATCAACAGCGCCTCGCTCCGCTTTATCCCGCGGCGGGATATGGAGCGGGAAGGTTACGGATATCTGCTGTCCCTGTTCCGCTGAACCCCGGTTCGCGGGACACCCCGCTGCAACAATCCGGGTCCCGCCTTTCATTCTGTTTCTCCGCCTTCCCCGGCTTTCTGCCGGGGAATTTTTATTCGGTTCGGGCCTGCCGCCGCGGACCGTCAGGGAGGATATCGGCCGGATTCATAAAGCAGGCGCTTTTCTTTTTCCAAAGACCGCGCCTGCTTTATGATATTCCAACGCATCTATAATTTTGAAAGCCGTTTTTCCGGATCACGTCATTTCAGGGATTGAAGGACTTCTTCGATTGTTTTGCCGCTGGCCTGTATTTTGGAGTACAGGTCGTCGAGCGTCTGTTTCTTTTTCAGATCCAAAAGCTCCTGCTTTTTGTCTTCCAGCTCTTTGATCTTTGCCTGGTTCGCTTCCAGTTCCACATCGATCTTAATCAACTGATCTTCAATCAATTCAGTCTGAGTCTTTCTTTTACCTCTCGGCATATTCCTCACCCCGTGTTTTATTATGAAATTATTATACCATGTTTATTCCTCAATTTGGTAAAAATTTGGGAAAATATGTCTTACCCATAAAGAAATCCCTCGTCCTTTTTAGTCTTGACGTTTTCGGCCCTCTTTTCGGGAGAGCGGCCTTTTGCTTCGAAACCGGAAAACGGGCTCCCGCGGTTTCGGACCTGCTTTCAATTTCGTCACTGATTTGAATTTTTTCTTGCCAACCGATGCATTTCGTGATATACTACCAACTATATTAATATTGTAAAATTTCTATGGAAGTTAACATTTATTTAGAAAGCAATGACGCTTCTTCAATTGTGTGGAGCGCCTTTTTTTTAAACTTTATTAATTTAAAGTGCTGTCACACCAAAGCAACCGATACGGACTTTTTGACCTATATCCCAGAAAAGGTATTTCCCCAATATCGCTTCCAAGAAGCGAATTCCTGCGGAAGTCTGCCTGTTCTGCTTTGGTTTCAGAATACAAATATATTTGCAAGGAGAATGAGAGAAATGAAAATTCCAAAGAAAATGCTGGCGCTGACGCTGGCAGTTTCCATGACGGCCGGGCTGCTCAGCGGCTGCGGCGGCAGCAAACGTGCCTCCGACGCGACCAGTGCGGCCGCTTCCGGGACGGCCGCCTCAGGAACGGCCGCGGCCGCAACTTCGGACACGTTCACTTTCGCACAAGGCTCCGATCCGCGCGGCCTTGACCCGGCTTATGTGGACGACGGCGAATCCGCAAAGATCATCTGCAACATTTATGAAGGCCTCGTAAAGTACAAACAGGATTCCACCGATATTGAACCCGCGCTTGCAACAAGCTGGGACATCAGCACGGATCAGACGAAGTACACCTTCCATCTGCGCAAGGGCGTCAAGTTCCAGGACGGCACGGACTTCAACGCAGCCGCGGTCAAAAAAAGCATCGACCGCCAGCTTGAACCGAACGTAACGGACGACATGCCCTATGCCTCTTTCGTTTTCGGTTCCATCAAAGCGAAGCAGGGTGTCAAGGAAGTCAAGGCCGTTGACGACAGCACGATCGAAATCGATCTGTTCAGCCCGCAGACTTCTTTCCTGAAGAGCATGGCAATGGTTCTGGCGGCTCCTATCGTCAGCCCGACGGCGCTCGAAAAATACAGCAATAACCTCAACGAACATCCTGTCGGCACGGGCCCGTACTCCTTTGTCTCCTGGACCAAGGGCCAGAGCGTCGTTCTGAAGGCAAACCCGAACTACTGGGGCGACAAGCCGAAGACGGAGAACGTTGTGTTCCGTTTCATCAAGGAAAACTCTTCCCGCGTGATTGCGCTCACCTCCGGTGAAGTCGACGCGATCGACGGCATCGACTCGACGGTTGTCGACCAGATCACAAACGCCGGCGATAAGCTGTACACAGCGGACGGCATGACCATCAACTACATGGCTTACAACGTCAAGAGCAACGTATTCAAGAATCCGGACGCGCGCAAGGCTTTCAGCCAGGCGGTCAATGTTCCTGAGATGGTCCAGAGCCTCTACAAGAAATATGCAACGGTTGCAACGTCCATTCTGCCGACCTTCATGGAAGGCTACAGCAAAGACGTGAAGCAGACCTCCTTTGACAAAGACGCCGCCAAAGCGGCATTCGCAAAACTCGGCGTCAAGTCCATCAACATGATCACCTACTCGAATCCCCGCCCGTATAACACGGTCGGCGGCCAGGTCCTTGCCGAGACCATCCAGGGCTACCTCAAGGATGCCGGCGTAACCTGCAACATCAAGACCTATGACTGGACCACTTATAAGGCGGAAGTCAAAAAGGGCGATTACGACGCCTGCTTCTATGGATGGACGGGCGACAACGGGGACCCCGACAACTTCCTGAACCTCCTCGCCGATCAGGATCCGTCTATGAACGTTGCGCATTACAATGACGCCGCCTACGCCGCTCTGATCGCGAAGGGCCTTGCAACTCCCGATGGCGACGCCCGCGCCGCGGTCTATACGCAGTGCGAGCAGAAAGTTGCCGCCGAGAACATCTGGCTGCCGATTTCCCACTCGGTCACTCTCTGCGCTTACAACCCGAAAGTCAGCGGTTTCTTCTATCATCAGACCGGTGTGACACCGTTTGCCGGAGTATCGAAGTCCAAATAACTCTGCCGGGACCCGGGGAATGCTGCCGAAAGCTCGCGGAACGGCCCGCTTTCGGCAGATTCCCTTTTTGCATGCAGCGGACCGGCGGGAAGGAGTGCGTATCTTAATTTGATCAAATATACCATAAAAAGAATTTTACAGCTGATTCCCGTACTGTTAGGGGTTTCCATTGTCGTTTTTCTGATCATGCGCGTCTTTTCCCCCGACCCTGCGCCTGTGGTCCTCGGTCAGCACGCAAGCCAGGAAGCCATCAGGGCCTGGCGTAACGCACACGGTCTGAACGACCCCGTCATTATCCAGTATTTTGATTTTCTGAAAGGCGCCGTCACCGGAAATTTCGGTACGTCCTATTACACCAACACGCCCGTTATGCAGGAGATCATGTCCCGCTTCCCGGCAACGGTGGAGCTTGCCATCTGCGCCATACTTTTTGCTTCTTTGCTTGGCATTCTGATGGGAGCTGTTTCTTCCGTACATAAAAACACGGCGATCGACCACCTGAGCATGGTCCTCGCGCTTGTGGGTGTCTCCATGCCGATCTTCTGGCTCGGCATACTGCTCATCATCCTGTTTTCGGGCACATGGCACGTCCTTCCCAGCACGGGCCGCATCCAGCCGATGCTGATGCCTGTCGGCGGCACGGGGCTTTACATCTGGGACACCATTACGGCGGGCGATTGGGAAGCGCTCGGCGATACGGTCAAGCATTTGATCCTTCCCACCGTTGCCCTGGGGCTGTATTCCATGGCGATCATCACCCGCATGACGCGTTCCAGCATGCTCGACACGCTGGACCAGGACTACATACGCACCGCACGGGCAAAGGGGCTGCCGAATGGCAGGATCATCAAGCACCACGCCCTGCGCAACGCGATGATTCCGGTCACGACGGTCATAGGCCTGCAGTTCGGTTCTCTGCTGGGCGGCGCGGTTCTTACGGAAACGGTTTTTGCCTGGCCGGGCATCGGCAGCTATACCGTGCAGTGTATTCAGAATTCCGATTTCCCGGTGGTACAGGCGGTTGTCTTTCTGATTGCGACGATTTATGTCTTCATCAACCTGATTGTCGACTTGATCTATGCCTTCCTGGACCCCCGCATCAAGTATTCCAAGAAAGAAGGCTGACCTGAATGAGCAATTTGAATGACAATCCGGCCGAATTGGCCGAGGAAGAAAATCTTCCTGATTCAGGGCAGAATGTCACGGAAAAACCGGAGTCCCAGTGGAAGGTTATGTGGGACAGCCTGAAACAGAACAAGGCGTCCATGGTCAGTTTGGTGTTTATCGGGATTCTGGCCGTGATCTCCATCGTTACGGTCCTTTTTCCGCAGGTCCTTCCGCACGATCCGTTCGAGCAGAATATGGCGCATACGTTTGAATGGCCGAACGGCCAATACTGGTTCGGCACCGATCAGCTCGGGCGCGACAT
>JAEZRH010000116.1 GCA_023412845.1 Bacillota bacterium | reverse complement strand
GTTTCCGCCTCTTTTCCCGAAAAAATTTCTTAGTCTGCCATAGCATCCCTGAGGCTTTTCACAGCGGCGCGAAGGGGCCATATCTCCGCATGGAAAGATATGGCCCCCGGTCATTGTCCCGAAAGGCTGAAAACGTATCAAATTGGAATGCGGAAACAACGGCGCCCGTATTTGAACTCAATGAATTTTTCCCGGTCAACCAAGGCGAATGGGCGATCATAGGAATCTTACTTTTTCATTTTTTTCAATTTGGACGATCCGTCCGTCCTGGATCACGATTACAATCGAACCGTATCGGATGTCTTTGATGTATTTTGTCAGCGTCTCAAAAATTCCGCGGAGATCGGAAGTGTCTTTCGTATTTTTTTCCGCCATGCATCTTCACCGCTTTCGGAAATTTCCGTTCTGATTTGAGGAATAGCCGGCATAAACGGCAATAAAAAAAGCCAACGGGTGTTTAGCCTGTCAGCTTTCCGTTACTGTTGATTTCCTGCGTCGTTCCGTCACAGCAGCAGAGAGCTTCGGCCGCACATCATTCCGGACATGCCGAAGCACATGGTACCGCGCATGGCACACATTTCCGATTCCTTTTTACAAACGCCGCCGCCGTTTCTTGCCATGAACATACCCGTTGCCCCTTCCATTTAAATATATTAAATATATATGTATTATTTGTGATATTATATGCCCTGCGCCCGGCTTTGTCAAGCTTTTTTGAAAATCTTTCCCGTCTCTGTCATATATCAGAAGTCCGGCAGGCCCGGGTCCTTCCGGAAGCCAGGGCCTCTGTGCCGCCGTTCCTGCGGTTTTTCAGCGGATTCCCCGGAAGCTGAGTCATATTCTGGCGCTTTATATTCCGATGTGATACAATAGCAGACGAGGGGATCATGCGAAGCCCGGCGGGGCTTGAATTCAAATCAGGCCGCAACAGCGGCCTCTTAACGGGACTGTGATCGACGATGAAAATTGTATTTATCTGCAGCAGCTACCGCGAACATGGAAATACGGAACGTATTTTACTCCTGCTTGAAAACAGTCTGTTAAGGCTGGCCGATCGGAACGGCGTCCGCCTGGAAACCGAGCTGATACCGCTGGGCCGGGAAAAGATCCGGCCGTGTCACGGATGCAGGCTGTGCTTTGATCGGGGGGAAGAATATTGCCCCCTCAAAGACGACAGCATGCCGCTAATCCAAGGCAAGATGAGGCAGGCGGACGCCGTGGTAGCAGCCGGGCCGGTCTATGTGGAAGATGTGAACGGGATCATGAAGAACTGGATCGACAGACTGGCCTTTTTCTGTCACCGGCCTGCTTTTTACGGAAAATGTGCGGCGGTCCTTTCTACTTCCGCGGCCGGCTCGTCGAATCATGCCGTCATCACGATGGCGAACGCCCTCAACGCCTGGGGGTTCCGGGTCGTCGCAAAAGAAAAATTCAGGATGGGCGCCCTCATGGAACCCGAACAGACCGCGGCGCTGTTTGAAAACCGCGCCGATAAAATCGCCGCCGTGCTGTTTCGGTCGATTGTAGAACAATCGGCTCTGAAGCCGTCCTTTCCTTCTCGGGCCGCGTTCAGCATCCGTCAGGCTTATTATCGAAAAGCCGAGGCCGGGACAAAAGATTATTTGTATTGGAAAAACAACGGCTGGCTTGAAAAAACGGCGGTATATTTTGCAGGACGGCGCCCCAATCGCATGAAAACATCCTGTGCAAGACTGATTGGATTTCTGGTGGCGAAATTAATACTCACTTAGACCTTCCGGATCCGGAAGGTTGCAAAGGATTTCCGCACTCACGGGAGCAGTAAAAAAACCGCAGGCCCACTGTAAACGGCGGATTAAAGCTGAATGTATGGATTGAGAGGCAAAAAAATGAAGTATCTGATCGACCAGCTTAAAAAACTTATGGCAATCGACAGCCCTAGCGGCTATACCCGCGAGGTGACCCGGTACACACTGGAACAGCTTGAGACACTTGGGTATCAGCCGTATCTGACCAATAAGGGATGCGTGGTATGCGATTTGGGCGGAAGCGGCGACCCACTGATCCTGTCGGCTCATATCGACACGCTTGGCGGAATGGTGGCGGAAATCAAGAAAAACGGCAGGCTGCGCATCACCAACATCGGCGGACTGAACGCAAATAACTGCGAAACCGAGAACTGCAGGGTCCGCACCCGCGCCGGAGAGGTGTTTGAAGGCACGCTCCAGATGAACGACCCTTCCATCCATGTGAACGGGGACTTTTCCAAGCAGGAACGCTCCTTTCAGGATATGGAAGTTGTCCTGGATGAAAAAGTGAAAGAGAAAAAAGACACCGAAGCGCTCGGCATCGGCAACGGAGACTTTGTGTGTTTTGACCCGCGCACGACCGTCACGAAAAACGGTTATATCAAAAGCCGTTTTCTGGACGATAAACTGTCCGTTGCGATCCTTTTTGCCCTTGCGAAGAAAATCCGTGAAAAAGGACTGCGGCCGAAGCGAAAAGTTTACGCTTTCATCACTGTTTACGAAGAGGTCGGGCACGGAGCATGCGGCGCGCTCCCGGCCGACGCAAAAGAAATCGTCAGCGTCGATATGGGGTGCATCGGGGAAGGGCTGGCCTGCGACGAGCACATGGTCAGCATCTGCGCGAAGGATTCCCACGGGCCTTACGATTATGACGTGACCACGAATCTGATCCGGTGCGCAAAGAGCGAAAAGCTGGATTTCGCGGTGGATGTGTATCCCCACTACGGTTCCGACGCGGATGCCGCACTGGCCGCGGGTTACGACCTGAAGCACGGCCTGATCGGCGCCGGCGTTTACGCTTCGCACGGCTATGAAAGGGCCCATCTCGATGGCGTGGACAATACGCTGAAGCTATTGGAAGCGTACATACTTTCTTCTTATAAGGCCTGACGCCGCGATTTCAGGGGAAGCACGGTTTTAAGTGCGGGCGTTCCCCTCCGGCAGGCGGATGACCACGCGCAGGCCGCCTTCCCGACGGTTTTCGGCCTGGATGCCGCCTCCGTGCGCTTCGACGATCTCCCGGCAGATTGAAAGCCCCAGCCCCGCGAAGGTACGGGCCCTGTCCGAAGTGTAGAACGGCTCGAAAATCTTTCTGAGGTCCTCTTCGCTTTCCACGCCGGTTCCGTTGTCCTCCACCGAGAAAGCCACGGCTCCGCTCTTCTCTTCGCAGGCGACGGAGATTTCAGGCGGCTTTTCGCCCGGGTGTTTCAGACTGTTGTCGATCAGGTTGCCGAAAACGCGGCGGATTTTGGCAAGGTCCAGCCACAGCGGTGCCTGCGGGCAGCCGATCCGCAGGGAAAACGCAACGCCGCGCTCCCTGAGCTCGTCCTCGTAATCCATCCGGAGAATCTGCCCGAGCTGCTCCGCCGTCACGGTCTGCCTTTTGAGCGACGACTGCGCGTGGTAGCTCAGGTATTCGTCGAATTCGTCGACAAGGGACTTGATGGTCAGTGCTTTGCGGTAGATCGTGTCGACATACCGGTCCCGTTTCTCGGGGGGCAGCGAATTCTTTCTCAGCCGTTCCGTGTAGCCCATCACGGAGGTGAGCGGCGTTTTGATGTCGTGCGAGATGGACGCGATGATCCGGGTCTGGTTCTGTTTTTCCTCCTCAATCGCGTCCGTCAGGTCAGCGAAGCGGTTTTGAAGCTGACCGATCTCGTCAAGGCGTTTTACCCGTTCCGGCGGGATGCCGGAACGGTAGCGTTCCATTTTCATCTGCAGCGAAACAATTGGTTTTGCGAACCGCATGTAAAAAAAGACGCCGTTCAGCAGGAGCAGTACAAAGATAATGATGAATTCCGTCTTTACCAGATCGTGCGCCACCCCGAAAGCGGACGGATTTGTAATGGAAACCTCCCGCGTGACTTCCAGCAGGCAGACTTTGCCCGCGAACGGGAGCAGAGCGGAGACGCGCCGTTCTAGAAGTTTTCCCTGGCTGTCTCCCTTCTGGAATAGGGTATTCCCCGACTCGTCCCGGACCCGTATGAGCAGGTGCTCGCTGTCCGCGATTTCCGCCAGTCTTCCGGCAGCGTCGGGCCGACCTTTGAGCTCGGCGACGATATCGTCCGTCTTTTTCTGAAGCTCGTCCTGCACCTCATTGCTGCTTTCGGAAATCTGTGTGGAGAGATAGAAACGGTAATAACCGCCGATCAGCAAAAGGTTGATAAGCATGATCAGCAGCACGAAAAAGGGCAGCTTGATTTTAATGCTCATTGCCGTCCCCCTCGTTTTTTACGAATTTGTACCCGACACCCCAGACGGTCTTGATGCGGCGGCCGTCGCGGTCGATCTTGCCCCGCAGGTTCTTGATGTTGACGGCCACGGTGCCGATATCGGCATAGTCCGTCCCCCAGACGGCCTGGAAGATCTGTTCCCGCGAGAGTACTTTGCCCGCGTTTTCGCAGAGATAGCCGAGCAGCTGGAATTCCCGCAGAGAAAGGGAGACCGGTTCCCCCCGGACGACGACGTCGTAGCTTTCGAGGTCCAGGCGGACGTCACCCGCTTCCAGAACGGCGGACTTTTTCTGCAGGCTCCGTTTTTCCCGGCGCAGGTGCGCCTTGACCCGCGCGACCAGCTCCTCCACCACGAACGGCTTGGTGATGTAGTCGTCCGCGCCCATCTCGAGGCCGAGCAGGGTGTCGTAGGTGCGGCTTTTCGCCGTGACGAAAAGGATCGGGCAAGAGATGGTCTCCCGGATGCGGCGGCAGATTTCCAGTCCGTCGATATCCGGCATCATGATGTCGAGGATGATCAGCGCGATCCCGGGGTCGCTGCGGATTTGGGCGAGGGCATCCTCCCCGCTTCCTCCGTGCGGAGAATCAAATCGTCTCCCGGTCAGCTTTTTATCGTATTCGAATTCAGGGCCCCCAGCAGCGCCCAGCGGTACTGTTCCTGCGCCGTGAACAGGGCGGTCTGCGCCTGGTCCCTCGCGGCCCCGGCGCTGTCGGCGTCCAGCTGCGCGTTCTCGACGTCGAGCGGGGAAGCCACGCCGAGCGCGTTTTCCTGCTTTACCGCGTCAAGCGTCCGGACCTTTGCGTCGTAGGCCGCCTGCGCGGATTTCAGGCGGCTCTGTTTATCGCCCACCCCGTTGTAAACCTGACGGAAGAGCGCGTCGAACGTGTTCTTTGCGCCGTCGTAGGTCAGTTCGGCCGCGTTGCGGTTGTCCACGGTGGAATCCAGATCGCTGTCGTAGTTTTCGTCGGCAATGTCGATCTCCTTCTGCTTTTCCCGTAAAGTCCAGTTTGCGCCCAGCGCCGTACTGTAATCGGCGTCGTGATTCATTTTTACGATTGCGGCCAGGTCGGGCGCGGGCATGAAGGAGATGTCGAGATCGTAGTCCTGCGGATAACCGAGCAGCACCCGCAGGTTGTCCTTTACGGTCTGCATCTGGCTGACCAGCGCGGAAAGGCTGTCGGAAACCGCGGTCAGGTCCTGCTGGCGGTTTTCAAGGTCGGTCTGCGTCATCAGGCCGAGGCCGGCTTTTGTCCGGGCGGCTTTCAGGGCGTCGGTGAGCACGTTCTGCTGTTCGGTGAGCAGAGTGCGCTGGGTCTGAAGGGCGTTGTAGGTGATGAACAGATTCTGCGCGGCGATCACGATCTGGTCGGCCGCCTCGTTCATCTCCAGCTCCGTTTCGTCCACTTTGTCGTCGTCCGTCGACAGCTGGTCCTCTTCGCTGCCGAGTACCGCGCTGATCGCGCTGATCGATGCGATGCTTCCCAGCAGCGAAGCGTCTATGGCCTGGATTTCCGCCGAAGAGGGCATCGCCCGCACGGCGGCGTCGGCCTGTTGGAGCATGCTGCTCACGCCGGAAAGCGAGGACCTGCTCGAATCAATGTCGTCGATCTTCTGCTGCGCGAGGTCGTTGTTCCGCAGGGCTTTCAGCGTTTTGGCATTTGCCCGGATGGTCTGGTTGCTTGAGCGCACATATGCTTCGATCCCCGTGTAGCCGACGGTCAGCACCGACGGCCCGGCGGCCTCGGTATCCGCCGCATAGGCCGGGGCGTTGCCGCCGAGCAGGAGCGCGGAAATAAGAAGCGCCGCTGTTTTCCGGAATTTCATCACAGATTCCTCCTTATTTCACCGGGAAATACACGTCCGCCGTGTACCCGGGCTTGAGATAGTTTTCCGGGTCCTGCGGCTTCACCAGCACGCGGACCACGCGCTTGCCGTCCTTTTCCTCCGCGAGCTCCGGAATCTGCGTGACGGTGCCGGAGAGCGTGACGTCCGGCGCGGAGGTCGGCACGATGCGGACGGTCTCACCGGGCGACACCCTGCCGATGAATTCCTCGTCGACCTCGGCGCTGACCGTGAGCGAGTCCGCGTCGATGATCTGCAGTACCTTCGTCGGCTGGTTCTGAATCCCGAGATGGTCGGAGTCGTTGACGGCGATGTTCTGCACGATCCCGTTCCTGACATCGGAGACGACCTGATTCCCTTTGAGATAATCCTTTTGTGTCTTCGCCGCCATGATGTTCAGGTCCGCCTGAGCCGAAGAAATGCCGGCCTGCTGTTTCCCCGAGTTCGCCGTGTTGCCGTTTTTGAGCACTTCGAGCTGCGCCTGCTTGGATTTGAGCGATACGGCAAGCTGGTCGATTTCATCTTTCAGGGAGGTCTTTGCCTTTTGAAGGCTATCCTGCGCGTCCGACAGCGCCTTCTGCTTCTGGTCGAGCGCAGAGGTATACTGGTCGAGCACGGATTTGGAGACGGCGCCCTGATTATAAAGCGTCTGGTAATTCTGCAGGTCGCGTTTCGCGTCCGTGACCTGCTTCTGGGCGAGGGAAAGCGCATTCTGCGCAAGGTGGAGGTCGGCGGCGGTCCCGCCGGAATATTCGCTCGCTTTGCGGGAAAGGGTGCTCTGCGTCTGGGCGATGTCCGCCTCGAGCGCGGCGGTATCCTGCATGGCGGCGGGGAGACCGGCCTGGTTGGCCGAAAGCGTCTCCTTTAGCTTTATAAGATTTTGCTGATATTCCGAAAGATCCAGCGTGATGAGCGGCTGGCCGAGGGTCACCCGGCCGCCCTCCTTGACCGCGATGCCGGTCACCGTGGACGGAAAGTCGACTATGACATCCACAGTCCTGCTGTATTTTACCTCGCCCCACGCGTCGATATCGCCGCTCTGCGCCGCCGTGGAGGAAATGCTTCCGTTTCCCGCCGGAGCGCCGCCCGCCCGGAAACGGAGAATACCAAAGACGGCCAGAAGGACGGCAAGCGCCCCCGCCGCCAGCAGGACGGGCTTTTTGTGCAGCAGCACCCGCTCTTGCCATTTTGCAGCCTGATTTTTCATTTATGAACCCCCATGAAGACTGATTCTATTCGACGCTTTTCAGCGCCGAAAGCATGTCGAGATTTCTCATCTTTTTGGCCACCACGCGGTTGATGATCCATGCGAACAGCAGGGTCAGAATTCCCGCGATCAGCACGTCCTGCGGCGAGATGGTGCCTGAAAGATCCATCCGCTTATCCAGATTTCTGGCGATTACCCAGGAGATCAGCCTCCCTACGGGGATGCCGAAAATCATACCCAGCAGAACGGAGAAATAGTTTTCGATCAGCACCAGATTCCGGATCTCGCCGTGGTGGAAACCGAGCACCCGCAGCGTGGCGAGATCCCGCACCCGTTCGGTGAAATTGAGGATGCTGGTGTTATACAGCACGACGAACGCCAGCGCCGCGCCCATGGCGATCATCATCACGACGGCGATGTTGACCACCTGCGTGCTGCTGGAAAGGCCCGAGTGCTGGCTTTCCCGCGTCACGGAATCGTCCACCGCGTCGCTCTTGAGGAACCTTTCGTCCGGCACGCCGTTCCATTTGACCAGCAGCACGGTCGGCTCGAAGCTTTCCCCGAGGGACTTCCAATAAGTATCCGACATGAAGATCCCCTGGCCGGAGGCAAGGTAGGTGACCTGAACGATCGGAACGGCGACGTATTTTTCATCCGTGCGCTTGATCCGGATGCTGTCTCCCTGTTTGACCCCGAGCGTCTCGGTGAGCTTGCGGCTCACGACGATCCCGTTTTCCGGCAGGGAGATCGGCTTGCTGGAAACATCCTGCAGATGGATCAGCGGGCTGTTCCGCGGCGTGACAGTGAGCGGCTCCATTTTTCGTTCCCCGTCCGGACAGACGAGTTCGATGTTGCTTTCCTGCGTCTGCTGGGTGATGCCGTTCAGCATCTGATTGCTGAGATACCGCGGGTCCGTTTTGCTTGTGTCCAGAAGGATCTTCTGGTCGTAAGTGTAGATCGTGCCGTACATCTGCTCGGTAATCCCGGAGATCATGCT
>JAEZRH010000059.1 GCA_023412845.1 Bacillota bacterium | reverse complement strand
ATCTCCGGATCTCCCGTCGCCGGACTCGGGCTCATGATCTCCCTGACTTTCTGCTGTTTGCTGTCCTGGCCTTCCGCAATCGTGCGGACGGCAATGTCGCGGTCCGTCACAATCCCGGCGATCTTTCCGTCACAGCATACCGGAACGGAACCGATGTCGTGATCTTTCATGATCTGAGCCGCTTTTTGAACGCTGTCTTCGGAATTGACGCTGGCAATATCTTTAGACATAATGTCTTTGACTTTCATGCTGCTCACCTCCGGAAATTAGCTTTTCCTCTTTTTCACCGGTTATGAATCGGACTGTGCTTCACGCCCGATCGTGGGAACGGTGACATGCCGCTTGAAGAATCTCTCCGCAGGGAATATAATATTCCTCGTTGGAATGTGTCGTTCGCATGGGAAAATATTCCGGGCGTGCAGCCTGCAGAGGAGCGGATTGTTTTGGAGATTTTTCAGAATTCTTATATACGTATTATTCTCAGTACGGTGACCGTTTACCTTTTTATCGTCATCGCGATCCGCCTGTTCGGCAAGACGGAAATTTCCCAGCTTTCCGTCACCGATCTTGTGTTTATCATGCTGATCAGCAACGCGGTGCAGAACGCCATGGTCGGGCCGGACAACTCCCTTTCGGGCGGGCTTGTCGCCGCGGCGGCCCTGTTTGTGGTGAATTATCTTTTCAAAATGTGCCTTTACCGTTTTCCTAAGTTCGGGCGAATCGTCCAGGGGGAATCCGTTATGCTGATCTACAGAGGAAAAATCAACCGAAAGAACATACAGAAGACCCGTCTGACCATGGACGAGCTGATGGAGGCCGTCCGTGAGCACGGCGTTTCAAAGATTTCGGAGGTGGACCTGGCCGTACTGGAAGTCGATGGGAACATCAGCGTGCTGTCGGATGATTTCAGCAAAAAGACGGTAAACGGCCTGAAAAAATCGGCGAGGCGCTTCGGCAAGCAAAAAGGGCAGAACTTTCAGACAGTCCATACCGAAAATACGCAGGAACAGGAAGGAGAGGACAGGGAATGACGGAAAAACTGTATTACCAGAACCCTTACCAAAAAACATTTTCGGCGCGTGTCGTCCGGTGTACGCCGGACGGAGCAAATTATGCCGTGGTTCTTGACCGCACGGCATTCTATCCGGAAGGCGGCGGACAGCCGTCCGACACCGGCGTTCTGAATTTTGTCAACGTGCTGGAAGTCCGGGAAAAGGGAGGGGAGATCGTCCATACCACGGACGCTCCCGTTCCGCAGGGAAGCGTCGTGACCGGAGGAATCAACTGGACCAGGCGTTTCCGTCTGATGCAGCAGCATACGGGGGAGCATATCGTTTCCGGCGTTGCGAACAGGCTTTTCCATGTGGACAACGTCGGTTTTCATATGAGTGAAAGATTTTTGACGGTCGACTGGAACGGACGTTTGGACGAATCGCAGCTCGCGACGGTGGAACGGCTGGCAAACGAAGCCGTTTTCCGCAATCTTCCCGTCCACGCCGCTTTTCTGTCGGACGAGCAGCTGAAAGCCGTCGAATACCGCAGCAAAAAGGAACTGCAGGGGCCCGTGAGGATCGTGACCATCCCCGGTTGCGACGTCTGCGCCTGCTGCGGCACCCATGTGGCCGCGACGGGCGAGATTGGACCAATCAAACTGCTCAGCGCCCAGAATTACAAGGGCGGCACTCGCATTACCCTGGCATGCGGCACCCAGGCCATGGAGGATTACGGCGAAAAGCAGAACAGCGTTGCTTTTCTTTCCAATTTACTCTCTGCAAAACCAGAGGAGGTTTCGCAGGGCGCGGAACGCCTGCTGCAGGAAAATACCGATTTAAAAAGGGAACTGTCCGACCTGAAGTCGGCTGTTTTTGAGTTGTGGGCGGCTTCCGTTCCGGAAACGGCGGGTAAAGTCTGCCTCTTCGAGGACAGCCTTTCTGCAGACGACATGAGGCGTTTCGCAACGGTCGTTGCAAAGAGAGGGGTTACCGCAGCCGTTTTCTGCGGCGGTGAAGAAAGCGGATACCGGTATGCGGTCGCTTCTTCAAAAGAAGATGTGCGGCTTTTGGGCAAAAAGATGAATGCGGCTTTTTCAGGACGCGGCGGTGGTTCCTCCGAGCTGATTCAAGGTTCCCTTCACGGGCGTCGGGAAGATATAAAAGCATTTTTTGCCTGATAACCGGATGAATCTTATGAATAACAGAAACTTAACAATGTCATTTTTGTAGATTTTTCAACGGAAAATGCGCCGGATGTGTTGCATGTACGAAATATTTGTGATATATTTAACATAGTCGTTTCGCAAACAATTTTTAGATGATATCAGCATAAAAAGAGACCAGAATTATTGAATGGAGGAAAATCAATGTCAAAGAAAATCGTACTTGCCGGTGCATGCCGTACGGCTATCGGGAAAATGGGCGGTGCCCTTGTCAATGTTTCCACTCCGGAACTTGCAACGGCCGTTGTCAAGGAAGCGTTGAAACGTTCGGGTGTCGCTCCGGATCAGGTGGACGAAGTGATTTTAGGCTGTGTATATCAGGCGGGAATCGGCCAGAACGTAGCCCGTCAGGCCTCCGTCTATGCTGGGATTCCGGTGTCCACGCCGGCATTCACTTTGAACAACCTCTGCGGGTCCGGTCTCAAGAGCGTCAACGTAGCGGCTGCTTTGATTGAAGCAGGCGAAGCGGATGTGATCGTCGCCGGCGGCGCCGAAAGCATGTCGAACGCTCCGTACCTGCTGAAAAATGCAAGATTCGGTTACCGCATGAACAACGGCGTACTGATCGACTCCATGATCAACGACGGTCTGGAGGACACGTTCCACCACTATCATATGGGCATTACCGCGGAAAATGTGGCTGAAAAGTACGGCATTACCCGCATTATGCAGGACGAATTTTCCGCGAACAGCCAGCAGAAAGCCCAGAAAGCGATTGCGGAAGGCAAGTTCAAGGAAGAAATCCTTCCTTTCGAGATCAAAGTGAAAAAGGGCACGGCTGTTTTTGACACCGACGAAGCGCCTCGCGCGGGAGTCACCGCGGAGAGCCTCGCCGGACTGCGCCCTGCGTTCAAAAAAGACGGCACGGTCACGGCAGGCAACGCCTCCGGCATCAACGACGCCGCCTCCGCCATTGTGCTCATGACGGAAGAAAAGGCAAAGGAACTCGGCGTAAAACCGCTTGCCACCTGGATCGGCGGCGCTTCGGCCGGTGTAGACCCCGCATATATGGGCCTTGGGCCGATCGATGCGACAAGAAAACTTATGAAGAAGACGGGCCTGTCCGTAAAGGATATGGACCTTGTCGAAGCGAATGAGGCTTTTGCGGCGCAGTCCATTGCAGTCTGCCGCGACCTTGAATTCGATATGAGCAAGGTCAACGTCAACGGAGGAGCCATCGCCCTCGGCCATCCGGTCGGATGCTCCGGCTGCCGCATCCTTACCACGCTGATCTATGAGATGAGGAGAAGGAAGAACCAGTACGGCCTTGCGACCCTCTGCGTCGGCGGCGGCATGGGCGTTGCCACGATCGTTAAGGTCGAAGACTGATTTCTTTCATTAAATTTGGGAGAGAAGGCAGAAAATGGGCTATGTCAAATATGAGCAGAAGGGCTTTGTCGGCATCCTGACCATCGACCGCGAAAAAGCCCTCAACGCTTTAAACGGGGATGTCCTGAACGACCTGGAACAGGCCGTGGACGCAATCGACGAAAATACGACCCGGTGCGTGATCATCACCGGCGCCGGACAAAAAGCCTTTGTCGCCGGGGCGGACATCGCCGCCATGAGCGGTATGACGAAGGAGGAGGGCCGTGTGTTCAGCGCAAAGGGCAACGCGGTTTTTCGCAAGATCGAAAAGCTGCCGGTCCCTGTGATTGCTGCGGTCAACGGATTCGCGCTTGGCGGCGGCTGCGAGCTTTCTCTCAGCTGCGACATCCGTCTGGCATCCGAAAACGCGCTTTTCGGCCAGCCGGAGGCCGGCCTTGGGATTACGCCGGGCTTTGGCGGCACGCAGCGCCTTGCCCGTACGATCGGCGTTGGAAAAGCGAAAGAGCTGATTTATGCCTGCCGTAACGTAAAGGCGCAGGAAGCCCTGCAGATCGGCCTGGTCAACGCGGTATATCCGGCTGACCAGCTGTTGGACGAAGCCGTAAAGCTCGCGGAGCGCATTGCGGGCAACGCACCGATTGCGGTCCGTCAGTGCAAAAAAGCCATCAATCTCGGGCTGCAGCTCGACATCGACTCCGCGATCGCGCTGGAGCCGGAGCTGTTTGCCGCCTGCTGCGATACGCAGGACCAGAAGAATGCCATGACGGCATTCTGTGAGAAACGCAAGCACGAACCGTTTGTAAATCGGTAATCTGCAGTTTTCATACAAATTTTTATGCAGGGGGTTTTATCAATGATTGTTGGCGTTATCGGCGCAGGAACCATGGGGTCCGGAATTGCACAGGCATTTGCCCAGACGGAAGGCTATTCCGTTAAGCTGTGCGATATCAACGAGCAGTTTGCTGCAAACGGAAAGGCGAAAATTCAAAAAGGTCTGAGCCGCCTTGTCGCAAAGGGAAAGATGGAACAGGCGAAAGCGGATGCCATCCTTGCGAAGATCACGACGGGCACTAAGGAGATCACCTCCGACTGCGACCTAATCGTGGAAGCCGCACTGGAGAAAATGGATGTCAAGAAGGCTCTGTTCAAGGAACTGGCCGGCATTGTCAAACCGGAAGCCCTGTTCGCAACGAACACTTCCTCCCTTTCCATCACCGAGATCGGCAGCGGGCTCGACAGACCCGTGGTTGGCATGCATTTCTTCAACCCCGCCCCCGTCATGAAGCTGGTCGAGGTCATCGCCGGCATCAATACACCGGAGGACGCCGTCGAAAAAATCAAGGCGATCTCCGTTGAGATCGGCAAAACTCCGGTTCAGGTGAAG
>JAEZRH010000152.1 GCA_023412845.1 Bacillota bacterium | reverse complement strand
CATCTACTCCGAGCTGCCCACGCTGAACGACGTCTTTCTGGAGATCACCGGCAAGGAACTGCGCGACTGAAAAGGAGAGAGAACATGTTCGCACACATTTTCACCGCGAGGCTCAAATGCCTGCTGCGCGACCGGGGGCTCGTCTTCTGGACGCTCTTCTTCCCGATCATCCTGTCCGTCTTTTTTAAGATGGGTTTTTCCAATCTGAACACCTCGGACAATTTCCGCCCGATCCCCGCCGCCGTGGTCAACGACGCGCAGTACCGGAAGGACGCATCGTTCCGACAGGCCCTGCAGGGCGTTTCGGAGGGGAACGGACGCCTTTTCATCCTGACCGTAACTACGAGAGAAAAAGCCGGCGAACTGCTGAAGGAAAACAAAATCTACGGCTATTTCACGGCCGGCAATCCCGTCGGGGTCACCGTGCGCGGAAGCGGCTACGAGCAGAGCATCCTCAAAAGCTTTGCGGACAGTTACCTGCAGACTTATTCCGCCGCCTCCTATCTGATCGGGAAAAATCCGGCGGCTGCGGCCGGTATTGCCGAAAGCCTGCAGTCGCAGCAGGATTTCACCAAAGCGCTCCCCTCAGGCGGCGGGGCCTCCGACAGCACCACGCTCTATTTCTACTCTCTTGTCGCCATGGCCTGCCTGTACGGCAGCTTCTGGGGCCTCAAGGAGGTCATGGATATCCAGGCCGATCTTTCGCAGCGGGCTGCGCGCATCAACACGGCCCCCGTGCACAAGATGAAAGTATTCCTGTCCGGAGTCGCCGCCTCTTTCGCAGTCGATTTCTCTGAGGTTCTGCTCCTGCTTGTTTTCCTGCGTTTTGCGCTGAACGTCGGTTTCGGCGGCAAAACCGGCTTTATTGTGCTGACGGCGCTGCTCGGAACGGTCAACGGTATCTTTTTCGGCGCCTTCGTCGGCGCTGCGGTCAAATCCGGCGAAGGAATGAAGGTCGGCATCCTGATCGGGCTGTCGATGCTTGGCAGCGCGCTTTCGGGCATGATGTACGAGGGAATCAAATACATCATCCAGCAGAATGTGCCTCTTCTCGGCTATCTCAACCCGGTCAATCTTCTGGCGGACGCGTTCTACTGTCTTTACTGCTTCGACAGCTACGGACGCTACACGCTGGACATGTGCCTGCTCGGCGGATTCGTCCTGTTTTTCGGCGTCGGCACTTACCTGATCATCAGGAGGCAGAAATATGCAAGTCTTTAAGCTGGGGCTCAAGATCATCCGCAAAAATATCCCCATGATGATGATCTACGTCGCGGTCTTTCTGGGGATCACCATCACGTTCTCATTCGCCAGCACCAAACAGCAGGCGGCTTCCTTTGCTGACCAGAAGGCGAGCGTCGCCTTTTTCTCCGCCGAAAGCACACCTCTTGTGGACGGCCTGAAAAAAGAGCTTTCAAAGAGCGCAGATTTTGTGAAAATCAAGGACGACCCGGAGGCGATCCAAGACGCGCTATATTTTGAAAGCGTGACCTATGTGGTCCGCATCCCGAAGGGATTCACCGAACAATTCATGCAAGGCAAGGACGTAAGGGTGGAAAAAATCACGCTGCCGAATTCGGTCTATAACGCCTACGTCGATCTGGCGGTCAACCGCTACCTGAACACCGCGCGGATATACCTGAAGAACGACGCCGGCATCTCGCAGCAGGACCTTGTGGCCCGCCTGGGCTCGGACCTTTCCCGAGGCGCGAAAGTTTCAACGGCGGGCGGCGCCGGGCCGTCCGCCGGCAATGTCGGCTTTACGTCCTTCTACTTCATCTACCTCGCCTACGTTTTGCCTTTGGTCATGATTTTCGGGATTGCAAACGTCATGGAGGTTTACAACGACCGCGACCTGAGCCGCAGAAACTTCTGCTCGCCTCTCTCGGCCATGCGCTACAATCTTCAATTTATTCTGGCAAGCTGCGTGTTTTCCCTTGCCGCCTGGGCGATCCTCCTGATCCCGTGCGCGGTGATCGGCAGGAAGGATTTTTTCACGGCAAATTCCGCGGCAATGGTTCTGAATTCGTTTGCTCTTCTACTCTGCGCAAGCGCGTTCGCTTTTCTGCTCGGAAGCCTTGTAAAGGGGAGGGACTCCATCTCGGCCGCGGCGAATGTGTTCGCGCTCGGGCCGTGCTTTATCGGCGGGGTATTCATTCCGCAGAAATACCTGAACGACACGGTCCTTCGGATCGCCAGCTTCACCCCGGCATACTGGTACGTTACCGCTACCAACAGGATCTCGGAACTGACGCATGTCAACATTTCGAGCCTCTCTTCCTTCCTGTACTGTATGCTTGTGGAGCTGGGGTTCGCCGCCGCTTTTCTGGCGCTCGGCCTCGTGATCGGGAAAAAAAGGCGCGTCGCCGAATGAAAATAACGAACAGGCGGGAGGTTCCCAATGGAACCTCCCGCCCTTTCAAGCTGGTTGTTTAATTGTCATCGGACGGAGAAATCAAAATGTTGTCCAACGGAACCATCCCCCAATTCCATTTCTGCAATTGGAACCGATAACTCTGTCTTAAACCCGACATCTCTCGATCCTGAATTAAATCCTTGCTTCATCGGGTACAAAAACCGTACCCATGCCTTATGGTGCGTTCTTTGCCGTGAAATATGCACCGGCGCTTTTTCCAAATTTTTGATTTCGGCGCATAAGCGGAACGGCTTCGGGCCATACTTTCGGTTGCGAGGGAAAGAGCCGTGGCTCAGGAACCTCCCGGGAAGCGTACAATGGGGTGCGCTTCCTATTTTTCTGCCTGCGCGTCCTTCTTATGCGTTACCTCGGGACAGAATCGAAACCCGTTTCTAAAGCATCGAAAGGAACTGCCGGATTCTCGGACTGGACGAAGAGTCAAGTTCCGACATGGAACCGCGCTCCAGGATTTCGCCATCGCTCACGAACACGAACTGGTCGCCGACGTCGCGGGCAAAAGACATTTTATGCGTCACAATCACGATCGTATAATCTTCCCGCGAAAGCTCGCGGATGATGCCAAGCACTTCCGCCTCAAGCTCCGGGTCGAGGGCGCTGGTCGGTTCGTCAAACAGAAGGACTTCCGGTTTCATCGCCATCGCCCGTGCGATGGCCACGCGCTGCTGCTGGCCGCCGGACAGCTCTGAGGGGTAGAAATCCCGTTTTTCGAGAAGACCGACTTTCTCCAGCAGGGAAAGAGCGAGTTCACGGGCTTCCTGCTTCGGTTTTTTCAGAACCGTAAGCGGCCCCTCCATCACGTTTCCGAGCGCCGTCCGGTTCGGGAACAGGTTAAAAGCCTGAAAGACCATGCCGGTTCTCTGGCGGAACCGGAGGATTTCTTTCTGCGCGACGGGCGCGCCGCCGAAGGAGAGCTTCATGCCCTCCAGGTCGAGCGTGCCGGAATCCGGCAGCTCCAGCAGGTTCATGCAGCGAAGCAGCGTCGTTTTGCCGGAGCCCGACGGCCCGATGACGACCGTCGTTTTATGGGATTCGACCGTAAGGGACACGGAATGAAGGATGGTTTTATCCCCGAATTTTTTTGTGATATCGGTAAGCTGAAACATTTATTTTGCCACCCCGCTCTGGCCCGCGCTCAGTTTCTTTTCCGCAAAGCTCTGCACGCGGCTCAAAACCGTGCAGAAAATAAGGTAGATCACGGCGACCTCACAGTACAGGGCAAGCGGTTCGTAGGTCGCCGCCGCAACCCGCTGGGTGACCATGAACATTTCCGTAACGGTGATATTGGCCGCGAGCGAAGTGTCCTTGACAAGCCCGATGAACGAATTGAACAGCGGCGGCACGGAGACCCGTGCGGCCTGCGGGACGACCACGCGCCGCAGGGCCTGAAAATAGGTCATGCCGAGCGAGTACCCCGCCTCCCACTGGCCTTTCGGAATGGACAGGATCGCCGCGCGGACGGTTTCCGAACTGTACGCGCCCACGTTGAGCGAAAAGGCGATGACCGCCGCGGGCAGCGGATCGAGCACCACGCCCGCGTTCGGCAGGCCGTAGAAAATGATGAAAATCTGCACCAGAAGCGGCGTGCCGCGGATGATCCAGACATAAAATTCCGCGATCCGGCAAAAGACCTTCACGTTCGCGATACGCACCAGGGCCACGATGACCGCGATCACAAGCCCCAGCGCAAAGGAGATTAG
Organism: Bacillota bacterium; assembly: GCA_023412845.1. Lineage (GTDB taxonomy): Bacteria > Bacillota > Clostridia > Oscillospirales > Acutalibacteraceae > Thermocaproicibacter. The sequence continues at coordinate 5,978 of JAEZRH010000152.1, read as the reverse complement.
GGTAAGCGGTATCGTATAGACGAAACCGGCCGAAAGAATCGGCCAGAAGGACTCGAGAATAATATTGATGACGCGCTGGCTAATCATATTGGCGACCTGCCCCTTGTTGGAATTACTTCGTTACGTCCTTGCCAAAATATTTCTCCGAAATTTTGCTGAGAGTCCCGTCCGAGGTCAGCTTGGCGAGCGCGTCGTCCACGGCCTTCACGAAACTGTCGCTGCCCTTGCGGAACAGAGCGGCGTTCTGGCTCGCGTCGTTCAGCGTGGCGGCGATTTTGAGCTGTGCGTCCGGTTTCTGCTTCTTATAGTCGTAATAGGCAATGTCGTCGTTGATGGTGGCATCGGCGCGTTTCTGGAGGACGAGGTCGGCCGATTGGTTGAACCCGTCGGTGCCCACAAGCGTGGCGCCGTATTTCTGGGCCATCTGCCCGTAGTTGCTGGTCAGCGACTGGGCGGATTTTTTGCCCTTCAGATCGTCGAATGTCTTGATCGAAGCGTTGTCCGAACTCACGATGAGCGCGGCGCGCGTCACGGTGTACGGCGTTGAAAAATCGTATTTCTGCTTGCGTTCGTCGGTGACGCCCACCTGGTTGAAAACCACGTCGTAGCGTTTGGCGTCAAGCCCGGCGATCATGGAATCCCATTTTGTTTCGACAAACTGGACTTTCACGCCGAGCTGCCGGCCGACGGCTTCGGCGATCTCCACGTCAAAACCGACCAGCTGATTCGTCTTGCTGTCGTGATAGGTGAAGGGCGAATAGGTTCCTTCCGTTCCCACGGTCATGACGCCCTTCTGCTTGATCTCGTCCAGCTGCGAGCCGCCGGACGGGGACGCCGCGGCAGACGAAACCGTTTCGCCGGATGCCGCCGCGGAGGATGCGGGCGTCTGCGACGCCGCAGAGGTCGCGGAGCAGCCCGCCGAAGCGACGGTCAGCGCCGCGGTAAGAATCAGCGCGACAAAATTTCTTTTTTTCATGGTGATATGCCTCCTTAAATTCTGGCTTTCTGCAGAGCTTCCGCAATATCTTCCACAAGATCGTCGGCGTTTTCGATCCCGACGGAAAGCCGGATCAATCTGTCGTCGATGCCAAGTTTCCGCTGCAGTTCCTTCGGGTAGGATTCGTGCGTCATGGTCGCCGGGTGGCAGATGAGCGACTCCACGCCGCCGAGGCTGACCGCCAGGCTGAACATCCGCAGGGAATCGACAAATTTCTTCGTGTCGTACCCCTTCCGCAGCCGTATCGACATGACGGAACCGAAACCCGATCCCTGCTTTTTCTGGAGCTCGTGGCCGGGATCATCCGGCAGACCGGGATAGTAGATGTCTTCCACCGCTTCATGGCCGCGGAGAAAAGAGGCGATTTTGAGGGCGTTCTGCTGGTGGCGGTCCATCCTTACGCCGAGGGTGCGGATGCCGCGGAGCAAGAGATAGGAATCCGTCGGGCTTAGAATCCCTCCAAGCGTGTTCTGCAGAAATTTGAGTCTTTTGTAAATGGCCTCGTCGTTCAGGACGGCCAGCCCCGCCAGAATGTCGGAATGCCCCGAATAAAATTTTGTGGCGGAGTACACGACCACGTCGGCCCCCAGTTCCAGCGGACGCTGGAAATACGAGGTCATGAACGTGTTGTCGACGATCACGAGGATTCCCCGTTCCTTCGCCTGCTTCGACACCCTTGCAAGGTCCGTGACGTTCAGGAGCGGGTTCGACGGCGTTTCCAGAAAAACGGCCTTGACATTGGCATCGGCGTTTTTCAGGTCGTAGGTGTTGAAATCGTCGACCATCTCATAGCGGAGGCCGCGGTCCGCAAAAATATTCGACACGAACCGATAAGTCCCGCCATAGACATTGTTGTTCAGCAAAATCTTGTCGCCGGCGCGGAACAGCCCGAACACCAGCGCGTTGGCCGCCATGCCGCTCGCCAGAGCCAGGCCGTATTTCGCCCCTTCAAGGTCGGCGGCCAGCTTTTCGACCGCGCTCCTTGTCGGGTTGCCGCCCCGCGAATACTCATACTGCTGGAAGCGCCCGAATTCCGGCTGAACAAAGGTGGAAGAAAGATAAACGGGGACGTTGACCGCCCGCGTCTCTCCTTCATCCGTCTTCCCGCCGTGTATCAGCAGAGATTCATACTTCATTCATTTCCTCCGTCCTCCGGGCGGGCCGATCGCCCCACGACCCGGTGTTTGGATTTTATAGTTTTTCTATATGTTTACATATGATATTCTGTGTTTCAGTTTTTGTCAATCGTCTGCCGCAAAAATTTCATCCGGCCGGGCGGCAGGCAAACCCGCCGTCCAGGAAAGGAGAGTGCGGGCAAGACCGATCCGGCTCGCGCTCAGGCAGTGGCCGTCACGAAACGAGACCGCGCTCAGATCTTTCGTACGCAGGCCGCGCAGGGCGTTGTAAAGCGGCTGGAAATGGTATTCCGGAACGGAGATCACGTCGCGGGAAGCGGAAACAAGAAGCACCGGCAGCGCCGAAAGAGCCTTCGCCAGGACGGGAAAACTCCACGCGGAAGCATTTCGGTCGATCTCCCCCATCAGCTCATCCAGCGCGACCGTTTTGATGGGCAAACAGTTGCCGAACTCCTCCCCCGCCGCAGCGCGGATCTCCGGCACGGAAGCGGCAAGCGAAAAATCGAACGCCGCGATGGCGGCGACACCGAGCAGGCCCCCGTCCCGCGCCGCCGTCTGCAGGGCGGCAAAGCCCCCCATACTGTGACCGACAAGCACAAGTCTTTGCGCGTCGAACCCGTACGGCTTTTCCCCGCTGTTTTTACGGAGGAAGCGGAGAGCATCCTCCACATCCTCAAGGACATGGCTCAGACTGAACAGCCCCTCGCTCCCCCAGGTGCCGCGGTAATGGAAAACGACCACGGTATAGCCGGCACGCTGGTAAGCATGCGCGAGGTCATAGTTGTTTTCGTCACCCGGGTATCCGTGCAGCAGCTGCACCATGGGATGCGGGCCCCGGCCCTGCGGCCGGAACAGGCAGGCGGACATTTTTTCCCCCGTTCTCGACGGAATGACAAAGCCGGCGACGTCGGCAGGAAAATCAGGGTCACAGGGGACAGGGTCTTCGTTCAGCGGATCATATGGCATAAGCTCGACCTCCGGAATCTGCATCACCAATAATCATATCAATCATATATGTTTTATATATTAGCATTTTTTATGCCGCTTGTCAAGGTCAGCCGAAGGTTCCTCCCGAAAATTCCGGGCCGGAAGTTTTGTCTTCTACAGGGGAAAAAGCATTTTTTCTCACTTGACAGAACGGATTTTGCTGGTATAATAGCACTAACGACAATTGAAAAAGCAAAACACTGTGAAGGAGAAAGTAAGTTTTTCCCGCCTGTGCAGAGAGCCCTTGCACGCTGAAAGAGGGTCCGGCAGAAAAAGCTGAAGATGGCTCCGGAGTGGCGCACCGAGGTGGCTGATGCCATTAGGCTGCGACGGGATTTCCCGTTAAGGAAAGCGAGTATTCCGCGCAAAAGCGGCGTACTCTCAGAGGCCGGTACCGCGAGGCTCCGGCGAATTGAAGTGGTACCATGGGTAATTTATCCCGTCTTCTGACGTTTGTTGGAAGACGGGTTTTTATTTTTCCGCGAGGCGGTTTTCCGCGAGGCGGCAATATTTTTACAGGAGGAATCGATTATGTCGAACACAGCGGTCATCGGATACCCGCGCATCGGTGCGGACCGGGAACTGAAATTCTGGACGGAGGATTATTTTAAAGGGAAAATCTCCGCCGATGAACTCGAAAAAAACGCGAAGGAACTGCGGGCAAGGCACTGGAAGGCTCAGGAAGAAGCCGGGATCGGCTTTATTCCGTCGAACGATTTTTCGTTCTACGACAACATGCTCGACACCGTCTTTCTTCTAAACGCACAGCCCGCGCCGTACCGGAACATCGGCCTGAGCGGGCTTGACGCTTATTTTGCCGCGGCGCGCGGATACCAGGGCGAAAAGGGCGACGTAAAGGCGCTGCCCATGAAAAAATGGTTCAATACGAACTACCATTATCTGGTTCCCCAGCTTGATTCGGGAACCGATATCCGCCTGGCGGGCGAAAAACCTTTCGCCGAATTCAGCGAGGCAAAGCAGCTCGGCATTCTGACAAAGCCGGCTGTCATCGGGCCGTTTACCTTCCTCAAGCTCTCTGAAATCCACGGCGGGAAAAAGCCGGCGGATTTCGCGCCCGCTCTGGCCGCCGCCTACCGGGAAATTCTGGGCCGCTTCCAGTCCCTCGGCGCCGAGTGGATCCAGATCGAGGAACCGTCGCTCGTCACGGACCTGAACGCGGAAGAGATCGAGCTGTTCGGTTCGCTGTACCGCGAAATCCTGGCGGCGAAGGGCTCGCTGAAAGTGCTGCTGCAGACCTATTTCGGCGATATCCGGGACATCTACGGCACGGCCGTATCCCTCGATTTCGACGGGATCGGCCTCGATTTCATCGAAGGCAACCGGACCGAAAAGCTGGTGGCGGAAAACGGTTTCCCGCAGGGCAAACTGCTGTTCGCAGGCGTCGTGAACGGCCGCAACATCTGGAGGAACGACTATGAGAAGACCCTGGGCCTGCTCGGACGCCTGCCCGTCGATAAAAAAAGCATCGTGATCGGCACGTCCTGTTCCCTCCTTCATGTGCCCTACACGGTGGCGAGCGAGACCTCGCTTGCCGGCGAGTACAAAATCCACTTTGCTTTCGCGCAGGAAAAACTTGCGGAGCTTCTGGAGCTCGACCGTCTGCTGCATGCCGAGCACTATGCTTCAGACCCCGCGTACCTTGAGGACGGAAAGCGTCTCGCCTCCCGAAAAGAATATGAAGACAAAGAGATCCGCGCCCGCATCGCCGCGCTGACGGAAGACGACTTCACCCGCAAGCCGGATTTCTACGAACGGGAAAAGATTCAGAAGGAAGAGCTGAAGCTGCCGCTTCTGCCCACGACGACCATCGGTTCTTTCCCGCAGACCAAGGAAGTCAAGGCCCTGCGTGCAAAGCTGCGCAAGGGGGAAATCACGCGCGAAGAATACGACGCCGGCATCAAAGCCAAAATCGCCTCCTGCATCCGCCTTCAGGAAGAGCTTGGCCTTGACGTGATCGTTCACGGCGAATTCGAGCGCAACGACATGGTGGAATACTTCGGCGAGCATCTCTCCGGCTTTCTGTTCACAAAGAAGGCATGGGTGCAGTCCTACGGGACGCGCTGCGTGAAGCCGCCGATCATCTGGAGCGACGTGCGCCGCACGGAACCGATCACGGTCGCAACGAGCGCCTATGCGCAGAGCCTGACCAAACAGCCGGTCAAGGGCATGCTGACCGGGCCGGTGACGATTCTCAACTGGTCGTTCCCGCGCGAGGACATCACCCGCAGGGAGATGGCGCTCCAGCTCGCGCTGGCCATCCGCGCGGAAGTGCTCGACCTTGAAAAAGCCGGGCTGCGCGTCATCCAGATCGACGAAGCGGCACTCAAGGAAAAGCTGCCGCTGCGCAAAGCCGACTGGCACAGCGATTATCTCGACTGGGCTATCCCTGCGTTCCGGCTCGTTCATTCCGGCGTAAAGGCCGCGACGCAGATCCACACCCATATGTGCTACAGCGAATTCGGCGACATCGTGCAAGACATCGACGACATGGATGCCGACGTGATCTCGTTCGAAGCCACCCGCTCCAATCTGGAAATCGTGGACGCTCTCAACCGCGTCCACTTCAAAACGGAGGTCGGTCCCGGCGTGTACGACATCCATTCCCCGCGCGTCCCGTCTCAGGAGGAGATCGAGGAGGAAATCCGCGCGGAGCTCGCAAAGATTCCGAAGGAAAAGCTGTGGGTCAACCCGGACTGCGGCCTGAAGACGCGCGGCGAGGACGAAGCCACGCCGAGCCTGCGGAATCTCGTTGCGGCCGCCAAGGCCGTTCGCGCCACGCTGGCATAACTGACGTGCCCTTTTCAGGCACAGCAAAGACGCTCCGCGCGGTATGACCG
>JAEZRH010000139.1 GCA_023412845.1 Bacillota bacterium | reverse complement strand
GGACATACCCCGCCGTCGTCAAGGCGGACGGTCTGGCGCTCGGCAAGGGCGTCATCATCGCGCAGGATGAAGCCGATGCGAAGGACGCGCTCAGGACCATTATGAGGGACAAGGTTTTCGGCGATTCCGGCAACCGCGTGGTCGTCGAAGAATTCTTGACCGGCCCGGAGGTTTCCGTCCTTGCGTTCACGGACGGGAAATGCGTGCGCCCCATGGTGTCTTCCAAGGACCACAAGCGCGCTCTCGACGGCGACAGGGGCCTTAACACCGGGGGCATGGGCGCCATCAGCCCAAATCCCTATTATACGCCCGAAGTCGCAATGATGTGCATGGACACCATTTTTCTGCCGACCATACGCGCTATGAACGAGGAGGGCCGGCCTTTTAAAGGCTGCCTGTATTTCGGGCTGATGATCACAAAAGACGGACCGAAGGTGATCGAGTACAATTCCCGCTTCGGGGACCCGGAAACGCAGGTCGTCCTGCCGCGCCTGAAGACCGATTTTGTCGACATCCTCGAAGCGGTCGTCGACGGAACCCTCGAAGATCAGCCCATCGAGTGGAGCGACGGAGCCTGCGCCTGCGTTGTAATGGCTTCCGGCGGGTATCCGGGTCATTATGAAAAGGGGATAGAGATCACCGGCCTTGACGAGAACGGCCAGGTGGAGGGCGCCACCGTTTACCATGCGGGCACGCTGTTCCGCGACGGAAGGTTCTATACGAACGGCGGGCGGGTCCTCGGCGTGACCGCGCTGGGGCAGGACCTTCCGGAAGCTCTTTCGAAGGCTTACGCGGCAGTGGGAAAAATCCGTTTCAAGGGCGCTTTTTTCCGCCATGACATTGGGAAATGATTTTCGACTGCTGTTCCTACCCGCGACAGCTTCAATCTTGACCGAAAAAATCATCGGGCGCTCCGGCGGAATGTTCTGCCGGGACGCCCGATTGCTTTCCTATAAGCAGGTAATTACTTAATCTGCGAATCGGTTTCGGTATCTTCTGCGTGCAGTTTGAACTTCCCGATTTCCATTCGCATGGCATTGGCCTGTGCGGCGAGCTCCTCGCTGGAAGCCGAACTTTCTTCGGCAGTGGCCGCGTTGGTCTGCACGACGTCGGATACCTGCGACAGCCCCTGCGTGATCTGCCCGATCGCATTAGCCTGCTCGGAGGAAGCGGCCGCGATCTGATGAATGGCGTCGTCTGCCAACCGCTCGTTTTCCTCCGCATTTTGAAGAATCGACGCGGCTTCCGCAGACATCTTTTCGCCATTTGCCACAGTGTCGGCCGAGCGTTGGATCAGGTCGGCGGTCTGTTTGGCGGCTTCGGCGGATTTGGCGGCAAGGCTGCGCACCTCGTCCGCGACTACGGCGAAACCTTTTCCGGCGTCCCCCGCCCGGGCGGCTTCAATTGCGGCGTTCAGCGCAAGTATGTTTGTCTGAAATGCAATGTCCTCAATGACTTTGGTGATGTTTGATATCTTGTCGGAAGATTCACGAATTTCAGCCATCGCTTTCCCGAGGGTATTCATATGCTCGTTGCCCTTGCTGATCCCGACGCCGGCCTGCTCCGCATACCTGGCGGCCCTGCGGGCATTTTCAGCATTTTTGCCTGCCTGCTTTGAGACGCCGGCAACGGATGCGGACAGCTCTTCCACGGTCGCGGCCTGTTCCGTAGCTCCCGACGCAAGCGCCTGTGAGCCGTCGGAAACCTGTGATGCGCCGCTGCCGACCTGATCCGCCGCGATGCTGATCCGCTGCAGGGTCGCGCTGAGGCCGCTTTTAATTTTCTGCAGAGCCAGACCAAGCTCGTCTCCGCCCGAACGCAGCGGTACTTCCTGAGTGAAATCGCCGTTGCTGATGATTTCGGCGACCTGCGCCTGACGGCGGATGCCCTCGAGCATTCTGATAAAGGACGCGGCCAGCCGGCCTGTTTCATCTTCGGAGTCGGCGTCTTCTAAATCAACGTCTACGTACCCTAGAGCGATCCGGTCGGCTGCGGACACGATACGACCGATCGGTTTACTGATCATCTGCGAGATCCGCAATCCTAAAAATATCGAGGCACCGGCCCCAAACAGAAGTAAAGCGGAGAGCGCAATTGTCAGAATCATGGCCGTCGAATCGTTTGCATCGCTGGTGCTTTTCGCGGAGGACATGCGTGCCGCAGCCAGTTTATCATAATCCTGAAACAGCGTTTGCACCTTATCCGTCACCGTGGCGCCCGCGGCGTCGGCGCCGGCCTGATCTCCCGCCTTCGCAAGTTCGAAAGTTTTCTGGATGGCCGGATCGAACGAATGATTGAAAATATCCGATGCTTCTTCGTATATCTTAAGCGTATCCGCATGGGTAATGGATTTTTGGTAAGCGGCTGATTCAGTCAGAAAAGTCTGCTTTTCGCTGAGATAGCTGCTTTCATAGCCTTTGATCGTTTCCGCTTTTCCCGCGTTAATGACGGCGCTACGGGCGTCCACGCGTATCTGGTAAAGGCTTTTCGTCGCGTTGATCAGATGAACGATAGGAGCGGTCTGCTCCTCATACAGGTAGGTATCCATCTGGTCGATCTTGATCATCCCTGCGATCCCCACAGCCCCGACGATCAGTACGATAGCGAGCATGCTCAGAAAACCGGTCAGAAGTTTGCGTTTAATGCTGAGATTTTTGAAGCGTTTCATAATTAATTCCCTCCTGTTATTCTTGCTTATAAAAACAGACATTTTCTTTGTCCGGGCCTTGTTTGTGAATTAAAAATCGATGGGCTTTCAGGATAAAATTGTGTCTGGCGAGGAAAAAAAACGCAGGCATACGTGGCTGTATTCCGGGCATTTTTGAAGCGGGCAGACACAGTTTTAGCCGAAACAGACAGAACTTTGGATTTTTAAAACAAGGCTGGACCATTTTAAGAAAATGTCCAAAAAGAACCGGCTGCGGCAAGCGATCGGGAATGTCGGCTGCTGGTGTAATATTCACTTTTCTCTAATTCTATCTCTATTGATACTTTATATATCGACAGTTTTTTTCAAAAATCCATTGGAAAATTGTACTAATTTAATGTATCACAAAATCGTTTTCGGCCTGCGTAATATACATAAAAATTGTGACCTTCCCGGCATCCGGTGGCAGTCGCCGTAGACGGAAGATCACAGTTTGACTGGATATCGGGGAAAATGCAATGCTGGGACGCTCATCAAACGGAATTGCCGTCCTCAATGCTGATCTCATCGAATTTATCCGTCAGGTCGCGTATCCGGAGAGCGGCTTTTTCATCCCCCGATCTGTCGAGAATGATTTGCCCCCGGTGCATCATCAGCAGGCGGTTGCCGAAGGCCGCCGCATATTTCAGATTGTGCGTAACCATCAGCGCCGTCAAATGCTTTTCCTTTATGAAACGGTCCGTCAGCTCCATGACGTTTTCTCCGGATTTCGGGTCGAGCGCCGCCGTGTGCTCGTCGAGGATCAGCAGCCGGATGGGCGTCATAGTGCAGATCAGCAGGGCGAGAGCCTGCCGCTGCCCGCCCGAAAGGCTCGCGACGGGAAGATCGAGCTTGTTTTCCAGGCCGAGTTTCAGCAGTTCGAGCTGTGTGCGGAAATATTCCTTCCGCTTTTTTGAGATGCTCCGCCGCAGGCCGAACGGCTTGCCCTTATTGTCGGCGAGCGACAGGTTCTGCAGAATGGTCAGCTGCGGGCAGGTGCCGAGTGACGGGTCCTGAAAGACGCGGCCGAGAAAGGAGGAACGGCGGTATTCGGGGAGCCGGCCGATCTCTCCGCCTTCGAACAGCACTTCGCCGGCATCCGGCTTCACGCTGCCGCAAAGAATGTTGAGAACGGTCGTTTTGCCGGAGCCATTGCTGCCGACGAGGGAGACGAATTCGCCTTCCCGCAGCGAGAGACTGAAATCGTGGAACAGCGGGATTTCGCTGATGGAACCGGCGTTGAACGTTTTGTCGATATGGCGCAGCTCGACGAGCGTTTCGCCGGAGCGGTCAGATTCGCGTTGGATTGACATTTTGCTTTTTCCTCCTGCCGGCGGACGGCGCCATATTGTTTGCGACAAGTGCCGCGGTGAACAGGGCGGCCATGAGAAGCTTGAGATAATTGGTCGGCAGGCCCAGCTGCATGGCGGCGATAAGGCACGCCTTATAGACGATGGTCCCCAGAATGACGGCCAGCGTGGGTTTTATGAGTTTCACCCGACCAAAAAGGCTGGTCCCGATGATCACGGAAGCGAGGCCCATGACGACCATCCCCGTGCCGCTCCAGATATTGGCCGAACCGGATTCCTGACTCAGGATGGAGCCCGCGAGCGCCGTGCAGCCGTTGCCGATCATCAGGCCCAGGATTTTCATGTTTCCGGGGTCGCGCCCAAGCGAAACGACATACTGCGGATTGTCGCCCGCAGCGCGGAGCAGAAGACCGGATTTCGTTTTGAGGTACAGGTCCGCCAGAAGCTTTACGGCCTCGCAGCACACCAGCGCGACGATGACGATGCGCCATCCGTTCTGAAATTTCGGGATCAGGGCCGCCGGGCCCGACGTGAATACGGTGGGCTTATTGTAATACGCGATCATCGACGTTCCGCCCGTCACGACAAGATTGATGCTGTTGAGCGCCAGCATGACGATGATCCCGGAAAGGAGGTCCGTGATGTGCAGCCGCACATGCAGCAAGCCCGTCACGCTCCCCGCGGCCGCGCCGCACAGGAAAGAGATCAGGCACGCGAGCCAGGGATTCATGCCCCCGGCGATCAGCGCGCCGGTCACGCACGCGCCGAGCGGAAAGGTCCCGTCGACGGAAAGGTCCGGAAAGTTCAGCACCTGGTAGGTGAAATAGACTCCAATCGCCATGATCGCATAGAGAAATCCCTCCTGAAACACGTTTGAGAGAAGCCCCAGAAAAATATCCATAGGGAAACGTACCCGCTTTCTGTTATTTTGAAGGAGCGACGGCCTCCGCGCCGGAGTAGTCGGACGGCAGGGACAGACCGAATTTTTCAAGTACGGCCTTATTATAGACCGGTTTGCCTTCGTTCACGACGTAGACAGGGGTATCCGCCGGTTTCGCTTCCCCCTTCAGGATCTTCGCGGCCATTTTGCCGGTCTCTTTTCCGAGCGCCACAAAATCGATGCTCACCGACGCGAGGCATCCGTTCTTGACCTGTTCGACCTCCGAGCCGAACACGGGAATTTTAGCGCCGTCCGTCGCCTGCAGCAGTGTCGAAAGGTTGTTGACGACGTTGTTGTCGGTAAAATTGTTCACACAGTCCACGCCTTTCGCCACGAGCGAAGCGGCCCCGGAAGCGACCTCCGAGGAATTAGTGATGCCGACGTCTGCAATTTCAAATCCGTATTTCGGCGCAAGCTCCTTGAACCGTTTCAGGTTGGAGACGGAGTTTACCTCGCTTGTGGTATAAAGCACGCCGATCTTTTTCGCCTTCGGCAGGAAACTGCGTATCATTTTGAGCTGCTGCTCCAGCGGAAGAACATCCGAGGAGCCAGTGCAGTTGCCGCCGGGTTTGTCGAGCGACTGCACGAGCTGCGCCGCAACGGGGTCGGAGATCGCCGTGAACACGACCGGAATGTCCGTATCCTTTGCCGCGCTGTAGGCGGACATGGCGGCGGGCGTTGCGATCGCCATAATCATATCGTATTTTTTGGACACCATATTTTTCGCCATCAGGTCCGAACTGCCGTTGTCCGCCTGCGCGTTCTGAAAATCGATGCTCAGGTTTTTGCCTTTCTCGAAGCCGGCTTCCTTCAGTCCTTCCTGAAAGCCGGTGTAGCAGTTGTCAAGAGAAGGGTGCGTGGCGTACTGGATGACGCCGATGCTCACTTTTTTTTCGCTCCCGCCGGAGGCGGCCTGCGATGCCGCGCCGCTTCCGGAAGAACACGCCGCCGCCGTGCAGGCGACCGCCGCGGACAGAGCGGCCGCGGTAAGCATTTCCATCGTACGGATTGTAATTTTCATAATAGATACCCCCTCGAAAGTCCATTGACAGTATGGCCGAAAAGCATATGGAAAATAAAAAAACTCCTGTCCCTGATATTCATATCAGGGACAGGAGAAACTTGCTTTTTCCTGCGGTACCACCCACATTGGCGAAATACGCCCGCTCGTTCGCACACAGACATGCGCGCTTCCTTGGTAACGGGTGAAGCTCCCGTCGCAGGCTACCAGGCATTTTCGGCCGTTCGCCCCGCCCTCGTAAGTCCATTCGTCCGGGGCAATCCGCCGCAATCGCACCGCCTGCGGCTCTCTTTGTTCATGCCAAATCCCGACTACTGCTCTTACTCACCGGTTTTTCAATATTTTGGAATCATTATATGCGCCGTCTGGGATTTTGTCAAGCGGTTTCCTCCACGGAAGACGTTCTTTGGGTTAAATTACCAGAAAATGTGAATTGAGGTTTCTTTTTCCGACATAATGTGCTATAATACCGCCGTGCATCCACATTCGGAGGCGGTTGAAAAGGCCGTTGCCCGGTGGCACGGAAATTCGTATCACTTGATGGAATATGAGGGTGATTTGATGGAAACAAAGTATGTCATTACCATTGCGCGGCAGTTCGGAAGCGGCGGCCGGGAGATCGGGCAAAAGCTGGCACAGAAATTTTCCATCCCTTTTTACGACCGAAAGGCGGTCGCTGAGATTGCCCGGAACAGCGGGGCCGGCGTCGTCGCCTATGAAGATGCGCAGGAAAAGACGCAGGGCGACGAACTGTATTCTCTTCTGACGACGGATTATTCGTTCGATTGCGGGAGCCCCGTCTGCAGCGGAAAGCAGGTGAGCGGGAATGTTTTTCTTCTGCAGAAGCAGATTCTGCTGGAAGCCGCCCGAAAAGGCCCCTGTGTCATTGTCGGCCGGTGCGCGGATGAAGTGCTCCGCGGCACGACGGATCTGTTCAGTGTTTTCGTCTGTGCGGACAAGCTTTCCCGTATGGACAGGATCGTGCAGAAATACGGGATTCCCGCGCAGAATGCCGCCGAACAGATGATTATTAGGGACAAACAACGTTCAAACTATTACAGCTACTGTTCCAACAAAAAATGGGGCGCGCCGGACAATTATTTTCTTTCCGTTAATTCTTCCGCTTTCGGAGTCGACGCTGCCGTCGGCCTGATCGCGGAAACCGTCTGTGCCTGGGAGGAACAGAACAGGGAGAAAGTATCATGAGAGCTTCTATCAGTAAAAATACGCTTCGTCTGGCGCAGTTCGCGCTGCTTCTTGCCATCGAGGCCATCGCCTGCTTTACACCGCTCGGCTCGCTCCCTGCGATCGGACCGATCGTAGCGACCCTCGGCATGGTTCCCGTCATCATCACCGCCGTGGTGCTCGGCACAGGAGCCGGAACGGCAATGGGCGCCTTTACCGGCCTGTTCAGTTTCATCGTATGGACCTTTTTCCCGCCAAACCCGCTGACGGCGTTCGTTTTCACGCCGGTCTATTCGCTTGGGCCCGCAAAAGGGAATTTCTGGAGCCTGGTCATCTGCTTTGTTCCCAGAATCCTGGTCGGCACCGTAACCGGCGCATGCCTGGCGCTGTTCACACGGCTGCGCTGGAAAAAAGCCGCGGCGTATTCCGTAAGCGGCGTCCTCGGAAGTCTGACGAACACGTTGCTCGTCCTCGGCGGCATCTATGGTTTTTTCGGCAGAAGCTACGCCGCGGTGCTTGGCAAAAATATCGGCGCGCTCCTCGGACTGATCGGCCTGCTGGTGCTGACCAACGGAATCCCGGAGGCGGTAATAGGCGGAGCCGCGGCCTTTGGCATCGGGTATCCGCTGAGGAAACACGTGTTTCATAATTTTGAATAATCTTCTTGTCTTGGCACAGAATAAAATCGTCTTCTTTCCGGACTGCATCGGAACAAAGACCGATTTTATTTGAAAGGGTGCCAAACATGACGGATTTGCATTGTACGGTTTCAAACTGCGCCAACAATCGGGAATCCTTGTGCTGCAGACCGGATATTATGGTGAGCGGCCCGGACTCCTGGAACCCCAAGCAGACTTTCTGCGCGAACTTCATCGACAAACAGGAAGGCGGCGCAGCGCAGAATTCGGTGGACGACGATTCTCCGAACCCCACGCTCGATATCCACTGTGAAGCGGTCAACTGCAACTATAACGAGGAACTGGCCTGCAGCGCCAACCATGTGGATATCAGCACCACGCATGTTAACGGCGGACAGATCAAAACGGAATGCTCCACGTTCCGGTCGGAGTCCCACTGATTCTGAGGCATATTGAGTTGAACCGCGATGTGTCGGCGGCTCACGGCAGTCTTTCCCGGCAGGTGATTTCGCCGGAAGGCTGCTTTTTTATTGCCGTGAACGGGTTCTTGCCCGGCGAACGGCCCCGCGCCTTTCCGCGGGGGAACGGAAAAAGCCGCTTCGAATGTTTTGTCCGTAATTTCATTGATTGGATTTTCCAAAATGGGTCAGAAAGAGCCTGCCGGTACCGGCAGGCTTCGTCTGATCCTTTTTTGCATTTTATCGCTCCCGCCCAAATCGTTTCTATGTCAACCCGGGCGTGCCAATAATATTATAGGATGTACCCTGACATTGTATAAATCCACAGAAGAATGTCAAAGATAAGGGCGAAAATCCATTTCTACAGATGATTCGGAGCGTGAAGATATGATTATCCGGAGGGGCGATATTTATTATGCCGATCTCAGTCCTGTCGTGGGATCGGAGCAGGGAGGCATCCGGCCGGTTCTGATCGTTCAGAACGATGTCGGAAACCGGTTCAGCCCGACCGTGATTGCCGCGGCCATCACAAGCCAGCATTCAAAGGCCAATTTGCCGACGCATATCATGCTGGACGCCGGCACGACCGGCCTTGCGAAGGATTCCATCGTTCTGCTAGAACAGGTGCGCACCATCGACAAGCACAGACTGAAAGAGCGCATGGGATGCCTTGACGACAAAGCGATGTCGCTTGTCGATCAGGCGCTCTCCGTCAGCTTCGGCCTTGGGTCGGGAAGGGAAGAAATGCGGCAGGCTACATAGGTCGCTTTGTGACATGTAGCGTGTATATTTCAGGCCGCATGTAAGATAATAAAATTATAATCTTACAAAGAAAAGGAGTGTTGCGTAAATGCCGATTACAGCAAAAGAACTCTCTGCCATTGAAGATGAGCTGACAAGCGAGCAGACCCTTATCTGCAAAATGAAAGCCTATTCCCAGATGTGCACGGACCAGGAACTGAGGCAGAAATGTGACGATATCGCAAAAAAGCATCAGTGTCATTATGACAAGCTCATGAATCTTTTAAGCTGAAAGGAAGTGTGAAAATGAATCTTTCCCAGATCAGCGGGAACCAGTCGGGGAATGCCATCACCGAAAAAGATATGATGTACGATGTGCTGTCGTCTCAGAAATTCATCACAGACACGTATAATACGTTTACAAACGAATGCTCTTCCGCCAACATGCGCGACGAATTCATGAAGATCCTGCAGGAAGAGCATCAGATCCAGGCGGATGTCTTCGATACCATGAAACAGCGCGGATGGTACCAGGCGCCCGCGGCGGAGCAGCAGAAGATCCAGCAGACGAAGCAGAAATATCAAAGCGCACAGAGCCAGGGCTGAACGGGGATATTCGAAAACGGGACAGGAACGAGCGAACGTACGCCCGTTCCTGTTTTTGTTTATCCTTCGCTTCTGACTTTTTCAGCCTCTATTCCGCACGATTCGTATTGAATATATTGCCTCATAATGATACAATTAAAAATTATGGGGCAGGTGGGCAGATTGAGTATTAAAAAATGGAATGTTCTGCCGTATGACCGGAACGCGGCGCTCCGATTGGCCGCTCAGATGAATATCCCTCCGCTGCTCGCGGTTCTGCTTCAGATCCGTGGGGCGGGGGACGCGCGTGGGGCGGAAGAGATCCTTGGCGGCGGTCCGGTCCTTTCCGACCCGCTTTTGCTTCCGGATATGGAGGAAGCGGCCGGCCGCATCAACCGCGCGCTTGACGGTTTTGAAAAAATCGCCGTTTTCGGCGACTATGACGCCGACGGCGTGACCGCCACGGCCATGCTGTATTCCTATCTGGAATCCTGCGGGGGGGACGTCGTCTACTATATCCCGGACCGTGAGAGCGAGGGGTACGGTCTCAGCCTTTCCGCCGTGGATCACCTGAACGGGCAGGGCGTACGCTTGATCGTGACGGTGGATAACGGCATTTCTTCCGTAAAGGAAGTGGAGCACGCCTCATCCTTCGGGATCGATACCGTCGTTACGGACCATCACAGGCCCGGCGCCGTTTTGCCGCCGGCCTGCGCCGTGGTGGACGCCTGGCGGGACGGATGCCGCTGTCCGTTCCGCGATTTCTCGGGCGCAGGCGTCGCCTTTCAGGTGATCGCCGCTCTCGAAGGGCCCGACGGCGGGACGGAAGCCCTGCTCGAAAATTACGCGGACCTTGCGGCGATTGGGACCATCGGGGACGTTGTCCCCCTCACCGGCGAGAACCGGACGCTCGTGCGCGCGGGCCTGGAACTGATCGCCCGCTCCGACCGCCCGGGGATTCAGGCGCTTGTCGAGCAGTCCGGGATGGAGAACAGCCGCCTGACCGCGGAAAACATCGCCTTTACCATCGTCCCGCGCATCAACGCCACGGGCAGGATGGGTTCCGCGGACCGCGCCGTGCGCCTTTTGATTTCGGAATCCCCCGAGGATGCGGGGGCTCTCGCTGCGGAAATCTGCGCGGAGAACGGCAACCGCCGCCGGATGGAAGACGAGGTCTTCGGGAAAGTCATGGAATGGTTCGAACAGAACCCGAAGTCACAGATGGACCGCGTTTTGGTGGTGGCCGGGGAAGACTGGCACTGCGGGGTGATCGGCATCGTCGCCGCCCGGGTAACGGAACGGTTCGGAAAACCATGCATCGTTATTTCCTGCTCCGGCGGCACGGCCAAGGGTTCCGGGCGGAGCATAGAGGGCTTTTCCCTGTTTGAGGCTGTCTCGTCGTGCGGAGAACTTCTCCTGAAATTCGGCGGCCACCCGATGGCCGCCGGCATGACGCTGAAAACGGAAAATATCGGGCGGTTCCGGGAGGCGGTCAACCGGTACGCCGCGTCCTTGGCGGGGCCCATGCCGTTTCCGGCGCTCGCGATCGACTGTGCCCTCAGACCGGATAAGCTCTCGGCCGAGATACCGGACTGGGTCTGCCGCCTTGAGCCGTTCGGCACCGGAAATCCCCGCCCGGTTTTCGGGCTCATGCATATGACGCTGGCCGACATCACGCCCGTGGGCGGCGGCAGGCATCTCAGGCTGACGCTTCGGAAAGGCCCCGCCGCGGTGACGTGCATGAAGTTTCGCACCGTGCTGGAAGACTTCGGATGCCGCATCGGCGACGAGGTGGACGCGGCGGTCGTGCTCGAAAAAAAGGAATTCAACGGCCGGCCGGAGCTTACCGTCGTTGTACGGGACCTCCGCTTTTCCGGCCTCGATACGGAAGAGCTTCTCTCCGGCCGCGCGCTGTATGAAAAATTCCGCCGCGGCGAGACTCTTGCAATGGAAGAAGCGCAGCGCCTCGTTCCCTCCCGGGATGATTTTGAAGCCGTATACCGCGCCGTCCGGAATTCGGGCGGTTACAGCGGAAGGCCGGAGAATTTTCTGCCGCGCATCCCCGGCGGAAAAGTCACTTTGCCGAAGCTGCTTACCGCGCTCGATGTTTTTGCCGAACGACGGCTGATCGAGTTACATAAGTCGGCCGATACCTGTTCCATACGGACCGTCCGGGTCGCGGATAAAGTCCGTCTGCCGGATTCCCCCATCCTGTCCCTGCTTCAATCATTTTGTAAAAGCCGGTGAGAAAAAATGGCATGGCCCATGAAGACGTTCGACGACCTTCTCTCTCTGATGAAAGCAAGCGAACATGAATACGACCTGACAATGATCGAACATGCCTACAAACTGGCAGAGGTTTCCCACAAGGACCAGAAGCGCCTGTCCGGCGCCCCGTACATTTCCCATCCGGTAGCCGTGGCGTGCATCCTCGTGGAGCTCGGCATGGACTCGGAGTCGGTCGTCGCCGGTCTTCTGCACGACGTTGTGGAGGATACGCCGGTCGCTCTCGAACAGCTCCGCAAGGAATTCGGCGCCGATATTGCGAACCTGATCGACGGCGTGACCAAGCTCGGCAGGATCCCGTATTCCTCGCGCGAGATCCAGCAGGCGGAAAACCTGCGCAAGATGCTGATCGCCATGTCGGAAGACATTCGCGTCATCATCATCAAGCTTGCTGACCGGCTCCATAACATGCGTACGATCGAGTTCATGACCCCTCAGAAGCAGCGCGACAAAGCGCTTGAAAACATGGAGGTCTACGCCCCGATCGCGCACCGGCTCGGTATCCGCGCGGTCAAAGAGGAACTTGAGGACCTGTCGCTGCGCATCCTCGACCCCGTGGCCTACCATGAGATCGAGGACGGGCTGGAACTGCATTCAAACGAGCGCAAGGCTTTTATCGAACTGACGCAGAAACGCATCCGCGAGCGCGTGGTGCAGACAATCCCGAACGTCTACCTCGAGGGCCGCGTGAAAAGCATCAACGGCATTTACCGCAAAATGTTCATCCAGGGCCGTTCCATGGATGAAATCTACGACATTTACGCCGTGCGCGTCATTGTCGACACGGTGAACGACTGCTACAACGTGCTCGGCATCGTGCACGACATGTTCCGCCCGCTGCCGAACCGCTTCAAGGACTACATTTCGACGCCGAAGCCGAACCTGTACCAGTCGCTGCATACGACCGTCATCGGCAAGGAAGGCATCCCGTTCGAGGTACAGATACGCACGTGGGAGATGCACCACACGGCGGAATACGGCATCGCGGCGCACTGGAAATACAAGCTCGGCATGTCCGGCAAGGAAGATTCGTTCGAGAAGCGGCTCTCGTGGATCCGCCAGATGCTCGACAACGAAAAGGACAATGAAGACGCCACGGATATCGTGCGCACCATCAAGTCCGACCTTGTTCCCGAGGAAGTGTTCGTCTTTACGCCGCGCGGCGACGTCATCAATCTGCCCGCCGGCGCCACGGTCATCGATTTTGCCTACGCCATTCACAGCGCCGTCGGCAACCGCATGTCCGGCGCAAAGGTCGACAAGCGCATCGTACCGCTCGACTACCGCGTCAAGACCGGCGAGATCGTGGAAGTGATGACCTCGAAGGAAACGCGCGGGCCGAGCCGCGACTGGCTCAAGATCGTGAAAACAAGCGAGGCGCGCAACAAGATCCGCTCCTGGTTCAAACACGAGAAGCGCGACGAAAATATCGCGGAAGGCAGGATGGAAGTCGAGCGGGAACTCAAGCGCAACAACATCGACATGGACAGTGCCGAGCTCGACGCCCTGCTTCAGAAGATCGGCCAGCGTCAGAACTGTTCTTCCGCCGAGGATGTGTATGCCGCCATCGGCTACGGCGGCATCCCGCTGTGGAAGATACTGCCGAAGGTCAAGGACGTCTGGCAGAAAGAGCATGCCGCTCCCGCACCTTTGCCGCCGGCGCAGGAGAAGCCTCAGGCGCCGCGGAGAAGCTCCGCCGGCGTTATTGTGGACGGTATGGACAACTGTCTGGTCAAATTCTCACGCTGCTGCAACCCGCTGCCGGGCGACGATATCATCGGCTTTATCACACGCGGGTTCGGGGTGTCCGTCCACAAGCGGAGCTGTTCCAACGTTCCGCAGGAAATTGCCAAGGCCGCCGAGCCGGAGCGCTGGGTCAACGTCCACTGGGCGGGCGAGGTGCAGGAAGAATTCAAGACGACGCTCGAGATCGTCGCAACCGACCGCTCCGGCCTTCTGGCCGACATCACTCAGCAGCTGTTCAACATGCACCTGTTCATCCATTCGCTCAATTCGAGAGAAGCGAAAGACGGCTGCGCTGTCATTACCGCAACGATCTCCATCAACGGGGTGGAGCAGCTGAAGAACATCATTATGCGGCTTTCCAATATTTCCGGCACGCTGTCCGTGCGCCGCGCGTAGAAATCAGGGGGCATTATTTTGAAGACCACAAAGATTGTAGGCGGTCCGCTGCCCACAAACTGTTATATTCTGACGGATGACGCGACGGGGATTTCAGCCGTCGTCGACCCCGGCTTTGAAAGTCAGGAACTGGACGACGCCGTCCGCGCCGCGGGAGACGTCCGTGCCATTCTGCTGACGCACGGCCATTTCGACCATATCTGCGGCGTCAGGCGGATCCGGGACCTGACCGGCGCGAAAGTCTACATGGATTCCGAGGAGATCATGTTCATCCGCGATGCGTCGCTCAACCTGTCCACCATGTTTTTCGGGGAAGAGCTGCCGCAGTTCCGCGTAGACGTCCCCCTGAACGACGGGGAGAAAATCCGGCTCGGGGACCTGACCGTCGCCGTTCTGCATACGCCGGGCCACACCTCGGGCGGCTGCTGCTTTGTCGCGGAGAATGTGATCTTTTCCGGCGATACCCTGATGAAGCTCAGCTGCGGCAGGACCGATTTCCCAAGCGGGAATTATACGCAGATCCTCGATTCGTTGCAAAAACTGCGCCGGCTTCCCGGCGATTACCGCGTCTGCCCGGGCCACGGGTCGGAGACGACGCTCGATTATGAGCGCCGCAACAATTCCTACATGGGGACGCGGCCGGTATGACGCTTATAGTCGACGGCCATCCGTTCCGTTATGAAATGGAAAATCTGTGCCGCATTTTCTATCCCCGCAGCCGGATCACCGTGACCCCGGAGCCGAACGAAGACCGCGTGCAGGCTTACACCGGTCTGCGCGGCGAGCCGGACGGCAGGCGGGTCACGGTGCGGCTTTCCATTGACGGCGAAGAACGCGCGGACGAAGAGCTGCTTCCGGCGGAGACCGACGATCGGGAAACAGAGCGGCACATGGCGGTCCTGCTCTGGCGCATGTTTGCGGAACTGCTCGGCTACCGGCCGGCGTGGGGCATCCTGACGGGAGTCCGGCCCATCAAACTGCTGGGAAAACTGGTTGAAGAGATGGGGGAGGAGGAAGCGGCCGACTTTTTTGAAAACGGCTTTCTTGTCTCCCGTCAGAAAACGGAACTTGCGCTGGATACGCTTCGGAACCAGAAAAGACTGCTCTCGGTTTCCAGCCCGGAAGCCTTCAGTCTCTATGTCGCCATCCCGTTCTGCCCGACGCGGTGCGCCTACTGTTCCTTTGTTTCTTCTTCCGTCGAAAAGACGCTTCGCCTGGTCCCGAAATACGTGGATCTCCTGTGCGGGGAGATCCGCCGGACGGGGGAAATTGCTGCGGAACTTCATCTGCGCCCCGCGTCCGTCTATTTCGGGGGCGGCACGCCGACCGTGCTGAGCGCGGAACAGCTGGAAAGGCTGCTCCGCACCGTCCGGGAGAGCTTCGATCTTTCCGCCTGCCGCGAATTCACCGTGGAAGCCGGGCGGCCGGACACCATCACGGAAGACAAGCTCGACGTCATGAAGCGAGGCGGCGTCACCCGCATCAGCATCAATCCGCAGACGTTCAACGACGCCGTCCTGCTGGAGATCGGCCGCAGGCATACCGCG
The DNA here is from genome assembly GCA_023412845.1 of Bacillota bacterium. Lineage (GTDB taxonomy): Bacteria > Bacillota > Clostridia > Oscillospirales > Acutalibacteraceae > Thermocaproicibacter. The sequence continues at coordinate 714 of JAEZRH010000139.1, read as the reverse complement.
GCGCAGACGCTGGAGGCGTTTGCCCTTGCGCGCAGCCGCGGCTTTACCGACATCAACATGGACCTGATCGCCGGCCTGCCGAAAGACGATCCCGCGAGCTTCCGCCGCACACTGGAACAGGCGGTTTCCCTCTCGCCGGAGAGCGTCACGGTCCATACGCTCGCGCTCAAGCGCGCCGCAAGGCTTGCGCAGGAGGATGACGCCGTTCCCTCCGGAGAAGGAGAAACGGTCGGACGGATGATCGAATGCGCCGACGAAACGCTGATGCAGGGCGGCTATCGGCCGTATTACCTGTACCGGCAGAGCAAAATGGTCGGCAATCAGGAGAACACCGGGTGGGCGAAGCCGGGCTTCGAATGCCTTTACAACGTCGTGATCATGGAGGAATGCCAGACGATCCTCGCCTGCGGAGCGGGAGCCGTCACAAAACTGCGGGACCTTGATTCGGACCGTATCGAGCGGATATTCAACTTTAAATATCCTTATGAATATATTGGCAGATACGAGGAAATGATGTTAAGGAAAGACCGGGTGAAGGAGTTTTATGGAGAATTGCAGGACCGTGTATGTCACATACCGGAACAGCGTAAATGAGATCAACCGCGCCGCGCTGAAAGACCCGGCGGCGTTTGTGTCGGATACGGAAGCGGCCTTTCAGAGAAGCCTGGACGAGATCGCGCGGCACATCGCGTCGGAAAGTCCCATGTGCAGGCT
>JAEZRH010000117.1 GCA_023412845.1 Bacillota bacterium | reverse complement strand
TAGATCACCAGTCCAAGGTTCCGGCCAAAAGCACGCAGAAAGTTCATAAATTTTTTGTTTTTCAACGAATTCACCTTCCTTAGTAACCCTGGGCCTGTTTTGCAAGTTTACGCTGCCGGTTGACAATGGCTTTTGCCGAATAGTTGACGATGACCCAAAGGACGAGCAGATACGGAAGGGACACGCCGACTTTCGAATATTTGAACGACTCCATATAAGCGGTGAGGGACAGCGTCATAAGGGAATCGCCCGGCCCGCCCTTTGAAAGAGCGTAAATAATTCCGAATTCCTGCAAAGCCGCCATCAGGCGGAACAGAAGAGCTATGTAAATAAACGGTTTCAGCATGGGGAGCGTCAGCGTCTTGAACGTGAACCAGGCGTTCGCTCCGTCGACCTGAGCCGCCTCAAATGGCGATTTCGGCAGCGACTGGATTCCTGCGAGCACAAGGAGCAGCACGAAAGGCGTATTGACCCAGGTATCCATCAGGATTGCCGTGAACATTGCCGTGCCGGAAGAAGATGCCCACGGGAAATTGTAGACGCCAAAAATGTTCAGAAATTTTTCGAGAACGCCGACGGAGTTCGATGTCATCAGCTGCCAGATCAGAACGGCGATGGCCGGAGCTACCATCAGCGGAAAGGTAAACACAACCTTGAGGATCTTGCTGAACAAAGTATCTTTTTTAAGCAGAAGCGCAACAACGCCGCCCAGAATCAGCTGGACACCGGTGGCAAACACGCCGTACTCGAGCGTGGTCAGCAACGAATGGTAGAATTCCGGGTCCTGCAGCATGTTGAGCCAGTTTTCAAACCATACCCAATGCCAATGTTCATTTTTGAAAGAGTAGTTCGTAAAGGAAAGAAAGATCGCGATTGCAAACGGAATCATGATCCCGACCAGGATGATCATGCCGGGAGCAACGATGTAATAGGGCCGCCTCTGTATTTTTTTTGGTATTTCGTTATAATTGATCTCTTTTTCACTTGTTGTTTTCGTAGCCATGGTAATCTCCTTTATGCAGGCCGACGTGAAGGATTCGGGTCTGAAACTCCTCCGAGGGTTTCTTTACCGCAGTGCCATATCCGGCTCTTTCCGAATATGGCACCGCATGGAATCGAGGATTGAGAAGTACTCGAACGGAATGGTCAGGAGCCTACGTCCACATCAGCCACAGCTTTATCCTGCTGCTGTTTCAGCGCATCGAGCCCGGCCTGCACGCTGGCATATTTGCCTGCAACAATGTCCTGAAGGGTCGCGGCCCAGTCGGTTGTCGTTTCAAAGAACGAAGACTGCGGGGTGAACAGAATGGTTGCATGCTCGACCGTTTTTTCGTAAGTATCGATGTATCCGGGCTGCTTTGCCATCTTGGTCTTCCATCCGTCGGATTCCCAAGTGGATTTACGGCACGGGTCGACGTTTTTGCCTTGGATGGCCGCGTAATTCGTCCAATCCTTGCCGGTGAAATACATCAGGAAGCAGAACGCGGCGTCTTTATTCTTGGAATAGCTGTTCATAGCCATAGACCAGATCCACATGTTTGAGGTCGGGGTATCGCCTTCCTTAAGGGTCGGCATCGTCGTCCAAGCGAGATTTCCAGCTTCCTGAGAAGCTCCATCAAAGTTCTGCTGGATTCCGTTGTTGTCGGCGTCGAACAGCATGGCTGCCTTGCCCGCACCGAGGTCTGCGCCGGCTTCGTACCAGGTGTATTTCGCCCAGGATGCCGCGCACCCTCTCTTGATGAGGTCGACCCAGTAGGTCGTCATCTTGACGGCTTCCGGCGAGTTGACCTGAGAGACAAGCTTGTTGTTCTGGACAGCAAAATCCTTTGCTCCGAACAGCGTGTAAACACTCATGTATGCCGGATGGATGGTGCCCCAGTCGCGTGCTCCGCGGATCGCAAGGCCGTAGGAGCCGGAGCCGTTCCAGTTCTTGAGTTTCTCGCTGACCGTGACCAGCTGATCCAGCGTCTTCGGGACTTGGAGATTCAGTTTTTCGAAAGCTTTCTTGTTGTAGGCCAGCGAATAGATTTCGAAGTTGAGCGGCAGAGCCAGCTGTTTTCCCGTGCCGACTTTATGGCCCGAAACGCCATCCCATTTCAGCGCATTGACCGTTGCGGGGATCAGGTCGTTGAAGTCATAGTCGGAGGGGACTTTGCTGCTGTCGTTCAGATAGCTCGTCAGGTCCTCGACGTAACCGGCAGAAGAGTAATCCCATAGCTGATAAGGTCCGGACATGAACAGATCCGGGTCGCCGGCGCGGCTGGAGAGGGAAGTGGAAACTTTGTCGAAATAGTTCGCTTCCGGGGTAATGGAATACTCCACCTTGATTCCCGTCTTCTTCTCGAAATCCGGGATCTTCGCGATGATTTCCTCGCCTGCGCAGTTCTGGTTCAGCATGACCTTCAGGCTACTGCCCGAATACTTCTGCCAGTTGTACTCACCGGTCGACTGTGCCTGCGAGCCCGCCTGGGATGCACCCGTACCGGCCGGCGTGGACGCGCTGTTCGACGTCGTGCTTCCAGAAGACCCGGAGCATCCGAACAACGTGCTTGCCATCGTTGCCAATGTCAGGACCACAGCTAGACTTTTTTTGCAATACATTCTTTTACCTCCCACCAAAATTAAAGCTTTTGATCAAGCTTCCGAATAAAATTATAAACAAATATTATCTACATAAAATAGATTATGTTATTATAATCTACAATCCGTTATCTTGTTTTTGCGGGCAATCGATAAAATATATAAATTTTTTTATTAAACCTTAAAAGTTTTATTGTTTTATACGTGTCCTATCGTTTCCGATTCTTTAAACGCAAAAAGAAAAGCCCCCCGTTCCCATCCGCGTCAAGCAGAAAGGAGCAGAAGGCTTATTTCCAAAAAAGCGGCCTTGGGAACGGTGACCTCAGTCGTCCTTTTCCCGCGGCTGTTCAAAGGCTGGAACGTTCTCTTCCGGGGGAGACTTAGCCCCCGCCGGCTTTACAAGCTCGATTTCCATCCCCATCCGCTTGAATTTGGTCAAAACGGATTTGGAGGCAGACTCATCCGTAATCAGAAGATCAATGTCCTCCGCTTCCCCGTACCGGAAGCTTGAAGTCACCCCGATTTTCGTATAATCGGCCAGGACAAAGTGTTTTTCCGATCTTTCGAGCATCATGGAGTTGACGGGCCTTTCCTGAAACGCCGCCGTTGTCAGCCCCCCCTCAATGGAAAGGCCGGCGCAGCCCAGAAAGCATTTATTGGCGGAAACCCGGTTGATATTCTGCAGTGCAAATTCACCGAACATGGATTCCTTCGGGAAGCGGATCTCCCCTCCGGTCAGGACGACGGTAAGCATGGGATTATAAGGCATTTTCAGCGCCTTGCCGTTGTTCGTAATGATGGTGACGTTCTTTGCCGTAATATACTGCATCATGAGCAGCGCCGTTGAACTGGTATTGATAAAAATGGAATCCTGATCCTTCACCAGCATGGCGGCTGCCTTTGCAATCGCGGCCTTGCGCTGCACCTGGCTGCTGCTGAAAGCGCTGTTTCCCGGATTCAGCAAAGTCGCGCTCCCGTACTGGCGGGTGATGATATTCTGCTCTTCCAGGCTGTCTAGGTCGCGGCGGACCGTCAGCGGAGACACATTCAGCTCCTGTGCAAGGAAAGAAACCTTTACATGGCCGTACTGCTCCAGCAGCCGGATGATCTCCGTGCGGCGCTTATCAACAAAATTCAAACTGTTTCTCATAGAAACCTTCCCAAATTGGAAAAGATTTATGGATTTTCCTGCCGAAACCCGTGGGGTCGCTGAAGAGGAAAATATCACGGCCATGCCATCGGCAAAAGCCGGCGGAGCATACGTCCGGAGGCCAGGCGCAGGGCAGAGTCACCCGCATTGCCAGACGGCGTCCAGTTTTCCCCGCAGGAACCGCGCGGCGAATTTCAGGTCCCCGCGCCACTCCGGCGACCCCTTGTACCAGAACTCGCCGACGTACAGCCTGACATTCTGCTCTTTCAGCCGGGAGATGCAGCCAAGATAATCCGTGTGGCCGGTCGAGAAGGGGACTTCCCGGTAGCGGCCGGGAAGCGTTTCCTTGAGGTGTGCCGCAAAAATATGGCCTTTGCCGGTGCGCAGGTCCTCGGCCGCCGGCTTTCCGTACAGGAGGGCGGCATTCTGCAGATTCCCTATATCCGGATAAACGCCGAGATAGGGGCCGCCGATCAAGTCCACATACCGCATCGCCTTCTCTACCGTGTCCATAAACGGTGTCTCCATGGTCTCAAAGCCGAGCATAACACCCGACTTTGCCGCCATGCAGACGGCTTTCTGCACTCCGTTGGCAAAAAGCTCCCGCGTCTTTTCGGTCCCCTGTTCATAATATACGTCGTATCCCGCGAGCTGGATGATGCGGATGCCGAGCTCAGCCGCAAATGTCACCGCGCGGTCCATGATCTCCAATCCACGCGCACGTGTTGCTTCCTCCGGGCTGCCAAGCGGATATTTGCGGTGCCCCGAAAGGCACATGGAACGGATGGGCACCCCGGTTTCTTCCATAAGTGAAACCAATTCGCGCTTCCGGTCTTTCGTCCAGTCGAGGCGAGCCAGTTTTCCATCGGTCTCGTCCACGCTGATCTCCACATGGTCGAACCCGCTGTCCCGCGCGGTCTCTAGCTTTTCTTTCCACGTCAGTTCCGCCGGCATGGCTTTTTCGTATAGCCCCAGCCGGTAACTCCGGTTCAAAGAATTCTCCACAACTTCCGTCTCCCTTTTTTCTCCCTGAATTCAGGCAGGATTTCCGGTATAGCTCCGGTGTACTATAAAACATGCTCACGCAGAAAACAGGCGACCCCATCTTCCGCGTTGCTTTTGGTAGAAAACCTCGCCTGGCGTCGCACGTCCTCGTCCGCATTCCTCATTGCTACGGACATGCCGGCAAATCGGAGCATCGCGCTGTCGTTGTTGGCGTCCCCGAACGCCATGACCTCCTCCGCGGAAACGCCGAGTATGCCACAAAGCTGCTGAAGGCCGTGCGCCTTATCGCAGCCCTGCCGATTGGCCTCATAATGCAGGGGAAAAGGATTTGTGACCTCAAGGCCGTCTATCGCAAAAAGCTTTTTTTCAAACGCCTGTGTGTATTCTTCAGGGACATGGGGTAGAAAGACCTTCTGTACTCCGCAGCCCGGCTGCCGGATCAGCTCCCGCAGGTCGGGAACGATATTTCTCGACTGGTTCATCGCTTTCAGGCGGTTCGGAGTGTAGAAATCGTCGCGGAAAAAGCGAAGCCTGTCCTCGTCGGTGAACGCCTGGTTCCCGGAATAGATTTCACAGTAGACTGGGAAGGAAAACACGGCGCCGAGAATCCGGGCGGCGGTTTCTCCCGGGATAGGGTCCGAAAACAGCTCCCGTTTCCCTCTGAGATCCAAAAGGCTTGCGCCGTTGGCTGTGACCGCAAAGCGCATTCCTTCGATGGAAAGCACATCCTGAGGGAAACGTGAAAGGATTCTCCCGCTTGTTACGACAAATTCGATCCCCCGCGCGATGATCTCTTCGACGGTCCGGCGGTTTGCCGCCGTGACCGTACTGTGTTCGTCGAGGAACGTGCCGTCAAGATCGACCGCCACCAGGCGCGGCCGCAACCTAGGGTCCAGCGTCATGAATCTTCCTCCCGTCGATCGGGCCCGGCCCAGGAAGCGAGAGCAGGCCGGGGGGCCCGAGCCGCTGCGCCCGAAAAGCAAGCCGTTTTTTTCATGGCGGTCAATCGATCATTTCCTCGCCGAAACCACCCTTGATCGCGCCTATGATTTTCCTGAGGGAATTTTCTTCGTCCTCCCCGCTGCACCGGACCTCGATTTCCGTGCCCGCCTTGATCGCCGCGCTCATCAGCATCAATACGCTTTTCGGGTTAATGCGTCCCTTCGGGTGGACGATGGTGACGTCGCACGGACATTTGGAACAAATATCGGAAAGCTCCGTCGCCGGGCGCAGATGAAGCCCAGTCACATTGCGTACTCTGACTTTTTCGGATATCATCGTACTTATATCTCCTTACCCGCAGCAACCGGCCGCGATGCATTCAGAAAGATCATTTCTGCCCGTAATAGGCACCGGGGCCGTGTTTGCGGTAATAGTGCTTATCGATCATGTACTGCGGCGCGGATTTCGCCTGCCGGTTGATGGACTCGGTGTTGGCGGCCATTCTTGCCACCTCTTCCAACACGACGGCGTTGTAGACCGCTTTCGCCGCATTTTCTCCCCACGCGAACGGCCCGTGGAACGGGCAGAGCATGCCGGGGACGGCTAGAATGTCTATACCCTTCGCGGCGCGTTCCTTCAAAAGCTCCGCCATGACAAGGCCCGTGTTGCGCTCATATGTCTCTGCGATCTCTTTCCGGGTCAGCGGGCGCGCGCACGGAATCTCCCCGTAGAAATAATCCGCCTGCGTCGTGCCGTAGCAGGGAATGGAACGGGCCGCCTGCGCCCAGGATGTGGCCCAGGTGGAGTGCGTGTGGACAATGCCGCCGATCTGCGGAAAATTCCGGTAAAGCTCGACATGCGTGGCAGTATCGGACGAAGGCCTGTACTTTCCTTCCACAACGTTCCCCTGCAGGTCGACAATCACCATGTCTTCCGGCGCGAGGCCCCCGTATTCCACGCCGCTGGGCTTGATCGCGAATAGGCCCGCCGAACGGTCGATCCCGCTCACGTTGCCCCAGGTGTAGGTGACTAGGCCGCGTTTTGGGAGCTCAAGGTTCGCCCTGCATACCTCGCGTTTCAATTCTTCCAACATATAAGTATTTCCTCTTTTCGGCTATTTGTCAAGGGCGGATTTAATCTCTTCCGCATGTTTCAGGCAAAGGATTTTCCGTGCGTTTTTTCTTTCCGTTTCAAAGTCCATGCCTCGCAGGGCCGCCTTGATTTTTGGAGTGTCGGAGGCGGACATGCTGAATTCATCAAGGCCCAGCCCCAGAAGAAGTTTCGTTGCACGCCGGTCGCCGGCGAATTCGCCGCACATGCCGACTTCTATTCCGGCCTTGTGCCCCGCCTCGATCACGCGGGCGATCGCCCGCACGACGGCGGGCTGAAACGGGTCGTACAGATCCCTGATCTCCTTATTGCCGCGGTCCACCGCGAGGGTATACTGGGTAAGGTCGTTGGTGCCGATGCTGAAGAAGTCCATCATCTGGGCAAATTCGTCCGCGCAGAAAACGGCCGCCGGGGTCTCCATCATCATGCCGACCGGGATCACGGAATCGAACGGGACTCCCTCCCCGCTCAGTTCCTCCTTGACCCGGCCGACGATCTCCAGCGCGCTTTCCGCCTCCTCCAGCGACACCAGCATGGGCAGCATGATGCGCAGCGGGCCGTAATGGCTCGCACGGAGGATTGCCCGGAGCTGCGTTTTGAAAATGTCCGGGTTCCTTAGACAGAATCGGATCGCCCGCAGCCCGAGGAACGGGTTCTGCTCCGGCTCGAATTTATAATAACTCAGCTCCTTGGCGCCGCCGATGTCGAGCGTGCGGATGACGATCTCGCGGCCCAGCGTTTCTACGGCCTTCCGATACACGCCGAACTGCTCTTCCTCCGTCGGAAAATGGCCGTTCTCCATATACAGGAATTCCGTGCGGAAAAGGCCGACCCCTTCCGCATGGAGCACGGCGGCCTGTTCGACATCCCTCAGGCTGCCGACGTTCGCATAGACCTTCAGCCGCCTCCCGTCCTTCGTGACCACCGGCAGGCCCACGTCGGCAAGGTAAACCGCGTTTTCCTCTTCCAGCCGCGTTTTCCTCCGGGAAAAATACTCCGCGAAATCCGGTTCCGGGTCGACATAGACTTCGCCGGTGCCGGCGTCCATCACAATGCGGCTGTTTTCGCCCACAAGGTCAAGTATCCCTGCGGCGCCCACCAGCGCCGGGAGG
>JAEZRH010000089.1 GCA_023412845.1 Bacillota bacterium | reverse complement strand
GCTCGGAGTAGATGCGCCCGAATACGATGTCCTGTTTCCGCAGGAAGTCAAGCACGTCCTCAAGCCCGTTTTTTCCCTTGACCGACTTGACGACAAGAATCTTGTCGTTGAATTCGGCGGAGGCGATGCCCGGCAGCCTGCGCAGAGCGGCAAGCTGTTCCTGTGTGAAGGAGGGCGTCTCGACCGTTATTTTTTCACCGAGGGAGATCATGTCCTTGAGCTGTTCCTTCGTGCCGTCTGCTATCACGCGGCCCTTGTCGAGGATTACGATGCGGGAACAAATCTGCTCGACCTCTTCCATGTAATGCGAGGTGTAAACGACGGTCGCGCCTTCGCGGTTCAGATTCTGGATGCCTTCCAGAATATTGTTCCGGCTTTGCGGGTCCACCGCGACGGTCGGTTCGTCCAAAATGATCAGCTTCGGCTTGTGGGCGATCCCGCAGGCGATGTTCAGCCTGCGCAGAAGGCCGCCGCTGAGTTTTTTCGGGTAAAAGGTCCGGAAGTCGCCGAGGCCGACAAACGAGACCGCCTCTTCCACAAGCTTTTTCCTCCGCGTCCTGTCGGGGATGTACAGCCCGCAGAAATAGTCGATATTTTCATAAACAGTCAGTTCATTGAACACCGCGACGTTCTGCATCACGACGCCGATGTCCCTTTTGATGTCGTAAGCGTCCGGGCGCATGGGTTTCCCGAAGATATCAACGGAGCCTTTGTCATATTTCAAAAGAGAGAGAATGCAGTTGATGGCGGTCGTTTTGCCGGAGCCGTTCGGCCCCAGCAGACCGAAAATCTCCCCCTCGGCGACGTCGAACGAAAGATGGTCCAGCGCGACGAGATCGCCGTACCGCTTGACAAGATTTCTGACCTGAATGACCATGTGAAAACCCCCTTGCTGTTTCTGCCGTTATTATAACCGGCCCGCGGGTTTCCCGTAAGTGTGCCCTGTCAGCTTTTGCATATGACATCCGTCACTGACACAGCCGGTTTCGGCCCGCCACTGGGCGAAAGAAAGAGAGAGCCTGTTTTTGGCGAAAACTTCATTTTTTTGCCGTGCTGAACGGCGGGGCTTGACAGCGGTGGCACACTGCTTGCCACGTGGTGCGGAAAATGGTACAATGGACGGCGGGAAGAGCGGGAGGAGGACGCGCATGCTGAAAAATCTTGCGGACGAGCTGATCCTTTTCGGCTGCTGCCTTACGGCTTTTTTCACCGCTCCGGGCCCGGGCGCCGGGGTTGTGCCCGTGATCCTCGCGGTGATTTTTGTCTGCCTGCTCATCTATTTTGAAAACGACGGTCTTTGTCTTGCGCTGACACTGGCTTTCCTGGTCCTTTGCGTCTTTCTGCCGGCGCTCGTTTTCTTTCTGCCGCCGGTCTGCGGTCACCTTTCCGGCACCAGATACCGCTATTTTTCCTTTCTGGCAGTTCTGCCCGTGATCATCCTGTGGCCGCGGATATCTCTTTCCTCCCTTGCGGAGATTGCGGTCCTGTTTGCGGTCTCCATCTGGTTCCGGTTCTGCGCCGGGAAGATCCGCCGTCTGACGGAGGAGCGCAACACGCTGCGCGACGGCGAGCGCGAACTTTCCCTGCGTCTCGAGAATCAGAACCGGGATCTGATGGAGCGGCAGGACGCGGAAATCAGCGTCGCCATGCTGGGCGAGCGCAACCGGATCGCCCGCGAGATACACGACAGCGTGGGCCATTCGCTTTCGAGCGCCCTGCTGCAGGTGGGGGCCCTTCTCACGGTCAGCCAAGAAGAAAAGACCCGCGGCGGCCTTCTTGACCTGAAAGAAACCCTGACGGAAGCGATGAACGGCATCCGAGCGAGCGTACACGACCTGCACGACGAATCCGTTGATCTGTATGAGCAGATTTTCCGCCTGGTGCGCGGTTTTACCTTCTGCCGGGTCGATTTTGAGTACGGCTTCGAAACAGACCCGGACGTGAAGCTGAAATACGCCTTCATCGCCATCGTGAAGGAGGCGCTGACGAACGTCGCCCGCCACTCGGATGCGGACTGCGTCCGCGTCCGTTTCTGTGAGCATCCCGCCCTGTACCAGCTGATCGTTTCCGATAACGGCATGGTGAAGGATTTCGACCCGGACGGCGGCATCGGCCTGAAAAATATCGCCGAGCGGGTGGAGACGTTCCGCGGCAACCTGAATTTTTCCACACAGCGCGGGTTTGAGCTGTTTATTTCCATCCCGAAAGAAGGTGCGCGCACGTGAAGGTCCTGGTTGTGGATGACGACAGGCTGGTTTCGGGCTCGCTCAAAACGATTCTCGAGTCCGACAAAGAAATCGAAGCCTCCGCTCTCAACAGCGGCAAACAGGCGCTGGAGCAGTACGATGCGATCAACCCGGACGTGCTGCTGATGGACATCCGCATGGATGGCATGACGGGCCTTGAGGTCGCCGAAGCTCTGCTGAAACGCCATCCCGACGCGAAAATCCTGTTTTTGACCACATTTTCCGATGGCGAGTACATCGCGGAAGCCCTTCGGCTCGGTGCGAAAGGATATCTTTTAAAGCAGAATTTCGAGAGCATTGTCCCCGCGGTCAAAACGGTGTTCCACGGACAGAACGTTTTCGGCGACGGCGTCGTGACCCGCGTTTCCGCAAAGCGGAGCGGAGGACCGGACCTTGCGGGGTTCGGCCTGAGCGAAAGGGAAGCGGAAGTGGTCGTGGAGGTGGCGCAGGGACTTTCCAACCGGGAAATCGCGGAGAAGCTGTTTTTAAGCGAAGGCACAGTCCGCAACTATATCAGCGTGATTTTGGAA
>JAEZRH010000064.1 GCA_023412845.1 Bacillota bacterium | reverse complement strand
AAGCAGGCCCACAATTCTTCCCCTGGGGATGGAAAGATTCACTGAATTGAGCGCCAGACACCCCGGGAAGTATTTAGTGAGGTTCCTGCACTCCAAAATGCTATCCATTCTGTTCTTCCTCCTTTATGGTCTGTTCAAGAAGGGCTATGCTCTGCCGGTTTTCGTAACCCAGCCTGTTCATTTTCTCAATAAATTCATGAATTAACTCAACCGCAAGGTTTTTCTTGATTTGTGCAATCATATTCACGTCCTCCGTAACAAACCGCCCGCTCGTCCTCTGCGAATACAGCAGCCCTTCCGATTCCAGCTGAGACAGGGCGCGCTGCATGGTATTCGGATTGACCGCCGCTTCAGACGCCATATCGCGCACGGAAGGAAGCTTTGAACCCGGGGAATAAATCCCCGAGACTATCATAAGCTGAATCTGTTCCACAAGCTGCGCATAAATCGGCCTGTCGGATTTAAGTTCCCACGGCATAAATTCACCTCCAGAGAATGTATTAGTAAACTAATACAGTTATACAGTATTTTTTCTCTCCTGTCAAGGGGTCCGGAGACTGTCTTAGTTCACATCCCGCTTTTTGAATACGAGCAGCCCGCAGGCGGTAAAAAACACCAGGGTCAGCGCGGCGACAAGAAACGGAGCCTGCATCTGCGCCAAAGACTGCGCGGACGAGATGGCTGGAAACTGGGTTTTCAAAAGATAACGGTTCAGGAAAGAGATCTTCAAAAGCTTGAACAGATAATCCGTCAGGAAAACCGTGCCGTAATAGGCGAAAATAAAAAGTGAATTCCGCCGCAGTGAGATGGAAAGGAAGGCGGAAACCGCCAGCGCCGCCATGTAGACAATACATGCCGCGCCCACCCGCTCAAAGAATTCACGGACCATTTCCGCCGTGAATGCCGCGTCCTTCGGCAGCAGCAGCAGGGAACTGCCGCAGTAAAAAGCCAGAACGGCAGCAATCAGAATCACCCCCAGAATGGCGCTGGTGACGAACTTCGACACAAACAACGTGCCTCTGGCCGTTCCAAAGGAGACGGCGTTTTTGAGCGTGTGCTCCCTGTTTTCTTCCGCCAGCACGATCTCCGTCAGCATGGGAAGAAGAAAAAGCCCGTAAGAGAGCAGCGAAGTAAAAAACTGCCACGAAAAGCTCACAGGATACGCTTTGCCTCCCTGATTTGCCATGACGGCGTTCAAAAGGATGCAGAGCCCACCGAGCGCCAAGGCCATAACATAAAAATAAAACCGATGAAATACTTTGTAGAGGTCGCAGTGGATTTGCTTAAGCACTCTTTTCCCCTCCGATCAGATTTAGAAAATACTGTTCCAGGCTGATGCCGCAGCGGTAAGACTGCATGACCATGACCCGATGCTCGACGAGCGCCTTTACAAGAAGCTCCGGATGATCCAGCCCGTCGCCCACAGAGAGGGTCGTCTCGTCCTTCCGCTCGATATCCCGGCAGGGCGTACTGGCCGCCAGCACCGACGCGGCTTTCTGCGCGTCATCCACCTCAAGACGAAGACGGCTTCAGCATTTTTCTTTCAGGTTTTGCGCCGAAACGGTTTCGATCAGCCTGCCCTGATGGATGAACCCGTATGTGGTTGCGATTTGGGAAAGCTCGCCAAGAATGTGGCTGGAGATCAGCACCGTTGTGCCGGACTCGCGGTTCAGGCGAAGGATGATTTCGCGGAAATCCCGGATCCCCATCGGGTCAAGGCCGTTGATGGGTTCGTCGAGGACCAGAAACTCCGGCCCGTCCATGACCGCCAGCGCAAGGCCGAGGCGCTGTTTCATGCCGAGAGAAAAATTGCGGAACTTTTTCCGACCGGTATCGGCGATTCCGGCGGTCTCAAGTGCCTTTTTCACACAGTCTTTCTCTTTTGTCCCGCGCTGGATCCTGTAATATTCCAGATTTTCCTCCGCGGACAGGTACGGGAAAAAGCCCGGCGTTTCGATCATGCACCCTATTTTTCTTCTGCCGTGTTCCAGTTCCTTTTCCGAACTGCAGCCGAACAGCTCCAACATCCCGGAAGAAAGCGGCGCAAGACCGCAGATCATTTTCAGCAGTGTGGTCTTCCCCGCCCCGTTTTGGCCGACCAGAGCGTAAATTTCACCTTCCTTCACCTGAAAATCCAGATCGGAAACCGCAGCGAATTTTCCGTAAGTCTTACATGCGTGATCCGTTTTCAGAACGATCTGAGACAAATTCCCCACCTCATCTGTATTATTGTACTAATGTACTGTTTGTTTAATACAATAATACAATTGATTTTTTCATTTGTCAAGCAGTTTTTACTGGCGGGTGGGAATTGCTCATGACAAAGAAAAAAGCAGGCGTCTCCGTCTGCTTCCCCAGGTTCAGGATAATTATTGATTTCGGCGCTATTTCTGTTCTCTGCGTACTTCGGAAGTTCCCTTTTCCCGCAGATAAGTGCTCTCAAGGTCGGAAAGGTGGAGCTTCACCGCCAGCGGGTACCGGTCAAACGCCTGGCTGATAGAGAAATTCCCGCCCTTCACCGCGTCGTCGAATCCTCCCATATGCCAGCGGATCGCGACCGCCTCGGATGTTTTCAGACGCATGAACCGTTCAATCAGAAACACGGATTTTTCGCCGTGTCCGTAAGGAAAGCTGTCATTGATGGAATAATACAGGCGCTTTTCCCATGCTCCCGTTTCCTCGTTTTTGACATTCCGCAGCCCTTTGACATAAAACTGCGTCTTGCAGATATCATGAAGCAAAGCGCATATGGCAAAGCTTTCTTCGCTGTCTTCCTCGGCGTTGAAATGCCTTTCGCGCATCACATGATAAACGCTCACGCTATGCTGCACCAAACCGCCAAGACAGGCGCAGTGGAATTTTGTGCTGGCCGGGGCGATGAAAAAATCCGTAGTGCGCAGCCAGTCGAGCAGTTCCTTCGAACCCGTCCGTGAGATTTCCTTTTGATAAATATCTTCAAATTCTTCCCTGGCGCCCATGAAAAATTTCCCCCAATCGTTTATAATGGTATTATAACATAAAATGCAGCGGTTTCATTGCATATTGACATGAAATGACCGGAATTAAAATGGGGGGATCATCCTTGGTCGATAATCACTATCTTGAGCTTCTGGCAAAGCAGTATCCCGACGCGCAGGCGGCAGCCTGTGAAATCATCAACCTGAAAGCCATCACGTGCCTGCCGAAAGGAACGGAATTCTTCTTCAGCGACCTGCACGGCGAGTATGGCGCATTTCTGTTTCAGCTGCACAGCGCTTCCGGTGTCGTCCGCAAAAAAATAGACGAGCTGTTCGAGCAGTCCATTTCGGAAGACGAACGCGCCGCCCTCGCCCGGCTGATCTATTACCCGGATGCGGAAATCGCCCTCGCAAAAAAGGAATCGGGGAATTTTGCAGACTGGTGCCGCATCTCCATTTACAGGCTGGTGGAGCTGTGCCGGGAAGCCGCTTCGAAATACACCCGTTCCAAGGTACGAAAAAAACTGCCGCCGGCTTTCGCCTATATCATTGACGAGCTGCTCCATGCCGACGGCGGGAAAAACAAGGCGCAGTATTCCAACGGGGTCATCCGCGCGATCGTTGAAACCGGCATGGGCCCGCAGTTCATCACCGCGCTGTGCCGTCTGATCCGCCAGCTTCTCGTCGACCGGCTGCACATCATCGGCGACATTTTCGACCGCGGGCCGCACGCCGATAAAATCATGGATATGTTTCTGCACGGCTACGACGTGGATATCCAGTGGGGCAACCACGACATCTCCTGGATGGGGGCGGCTTCCGGCAACCTCGCCTGTATCGCCAACGTGATCCGTCTGGGAATCAGCTACAACAATTTCGACCAGCTGGAGGACGGATACGGGATCAACCTTCGTCCGCTTTCCGTATTTGCGGAAAAAGCCTACCGGGACGATCCCTGCGAATGCTTTCAGCCGCATCTGCTCGATAAAAACCAGTTCGATCCCGTCGATATTCCGCTGGCTGCAAAAATGCACAAGGCGATCGCCATCATTCAGTTCAAAGTGGAAGGGCATCTGATCCGAAAACATCCGGAGTACGGGATGGACGACAGAATCCTGCTGGATAAAATCGATTACAAGAACGGTACGGCCGTGCTGAATGGAAAAACATATCCGCTCCGCGACAAATCGTTCCCGACCATAAACCCCGACGATCCTCTGGAACTGACCCGTGAAGAGACGGAACTGATGAAGACCCTTGCGTATTCTTTCCGGCACAGCGAACGGCTGCAGAAACACATCGGCTACCTGTATTCCCATGGGAGCATGTACCGGTGCGGCAACTCCAATCTGCTCTACCACGGCTGCATCCCCATGACGGAAGACGGCCGGTTCGCCTCCGTTTCCATCGATGGGAAAGCGCTTTCGGGCAGAAAATATCTGGAATACCTCGACTCCGTCGTGCGCAGCGCTTATTTCGCGCCGGAAGGCTCGGCAGAACGGGAAAAATCCTGCGACCTGATGTGGTATCTGTGGTGCGGGCGCAATTCGCCGGTATTCGGCAAAAGCAAGCTCGCGGCGTTCGAGCGGTATTTTATCGGAGATAAGGAGGCCTGCGCCGAGACCATGAACCCATACTATTCCTGCATAGAGGACCGTGAAACCTGTAAAATGATTTTGAGGGAATTCGGGCTCGACCCTTCCCGCTCGCACATTATAAACGGTCACGTCCCCGTCCGACTGAAACAGGGGGAAAATCCCGTAAAAGGCGGAGGCCTTTTGTTCATGATCGACGGCGGCATCTCAAAAGCATACCAAAAGCAGACGGGTATCGGGGGGTACACCTTCATCGCCAACTCCCGCTATCTGGCCCTCGCGGAGCACAAGCCGCTGAAACCCGGATGCCTTGTAGAGGAAGGGTCGCCCAAGGTCAAGGTCGTGGAGTCGATTACGGAACGGATCACGGTCGGTGATACCGATACCGGCTGCGAATTAAAAAAGCACATTGAAGAACTGACCGCTTTGCTGGAATCGTACCGCAGCGGGATTCTTCAGGAAAATTGATCTTTTATGGAATATACCATGGCCGAACAATTCCGTAATATGGTATAATACAGATACAAGACTTATGTCAGGAAGGAGCAGGATGTATGGAAAACTTTATTTACGCGGTGCCCACGGAGATTTGTTTCGGAAAAGGCCAGATAGAAAATCTCGGCGAAATCGCAGCCCGGTACGGCTCAAGGGCGCTTCTTGTTTACGGTGGGGGAAGCATCAGGAAAAACGGGATCTATGACGCCGTTACGGAACAGCTGAAAAAAAGATCCGTTCCATTTGTAGAACTGCCCGGCGTGGAGCCGAACCCCAGGATCACTTCCGTGCGGAAAGGTGTGCAGCTTTGCCGGGAAAACAAGCTCGATCTTGTACTTGCCGTCGGCGGCGGAAGCTCCCTCGAC
>JAEZRH010000023.1 GCA_023412845.1 Bacillota bacterium | reverse complement strand
CTTCATCCCCGGTCAGTTCGTAAACCCGGCGAACCCGAAGGCCCACCGCGAGACCACAGGCCCAGAAATCTGGAAAGACACCGACGGCAAGGTGGATATCTTCATCGCGGGCGTCGGCACCGGCGGCACCGTGACGGGCGTGGCGCAGTATCTGCTCGAGAAAAATCCGAACGTCAAGATCATTGCGGTCGAACCCGCTTCTTCTCCGGTCCTTTCCGGTGGCAAGCCCGGCCCGCACAAAATTCAGGGCATCGGCGCGGGCTTCGTCCCCGATACCCTCGACACAAAGCTCGTCAGCGAGATCGTGACGGTCTCGAACGACGACGCATTCCATACCGGCCGGGAGCTCGCGCGCCTCGACGGACTGCTGGTCGGCATTTCGGCCGGCGCCGCCGTTTTTGCCGCAAAGCAGCTTTCGGAACGCCCGGAAAATAGCGGCAAACTGATTGTAGCGCTTCTGGCCGACACCGGCATGCGCTATCTTTCCACACCGGATTATCTGGTATAATCATAAAAAGATAAGGGGCAATATGCAGACAGTTCCATTTGAATTTTCGCGTTCGCAGCTTGTGATGGGCCGCGGCGCGATCGAAAAACTACAGGACGCCGCCGTAGCCGTTTTCGGTATCGGCGGCGTAGGTTCTTATGCGGCGGAAGCGCTGGCCAGAGCGGGCGTGGGCGCCATTGACCTGTTCGACGACGACAAGATCTGCCTGACGAACATCAACCGGCAGATCATCGCGGCGCATTCTACCGTCGGCCGCCAGAAAGTCGACGTCATGAAGGAGCGCATCCTCGACATCAACCCGGACTGCAGGGTGGAAGCCCACCAGTGTTTTTACACGCCGGCCAACGCGGACGATTTCGACCTTGGCCGGTATACTTACATCATAGACGCCGTAGACACGGTCTCCGCAAAGCTGGAACTGATCGAGCGCGCCTGCAAGGCCGGCGTGCCGGTCATCAGCTGCATGGGAGCGGGCAACAAGCTGGACCCCACCAGGTTCGAAGTCGCGGATATCTACCAGACCAGCATATGTCCCCTTGCCCGTGTCATGCGGCACGAGCTCCGCGCGAGGGGGATAGACCACCTGAAGGTCGTGTACTCGAAAGAGCCGCCCCTCTCCCCCGCTGGCGGCCAGAAGGCCCTCTGCCGCCAGCACTGCGTCTGCCCGCCGGGAACAAAGCGCGTCTGCGCGATCCGCCGGGCCATCCCCGGCAGCGTGTCGTTCGTACCACCCGTGGCGGGCATGATTCTCGCCGGCGAAGCGATCAAGGACATCGCCGGGCTGAACGGCGCCGAACCGGTCGTCCCCGCGCCGGATAAGCCGTGACGCTTTCCCTCTGCGCGGATATTTTTTGATGAATCTTCCCCGCTTCCATGTTATAATAAAAGTAACATTTGGAAAGCGGGGGTTTTTTATGCAGTCAAGGTTCCTTCACACGAATTTCAACGTCTTCGACCTGCAGAAAAGCATCGATTTTTACCGGGAAGCGCTGGGCCTGCGGGAAGTGCGCCGCGTCGCTGCGCCGGACGGCTCGTTTATCATCGTGTTCCTCGGCGACGGGCAGACGGATTATCTGCTCGAACTGACCTGGATGCGTGACCGCAAAACGCCGTACGACCTGGGCGACAACGAATTCCACATCGCGTTCCGCGTGCCGGATAAAAAAGCCGCGCACGACCTGCACGAAAAAATGGGCTGCATCTGCTTCGAAAACCGGGAAATGGACCTCTACTTCATCAACGACCCGGACGGATACTGGATCGAAATCCTCGACAGGTAATCACCATGAGGCTTTTGCATCTGTCGGACCTTCATATCGGCAAGCGCGTGTGCGAGACCGACCTGACGGAAGACCAGCGGCGGATTCTGGAACAGATTGTCCAAATTGCGGACCGCGTCCGGCCGGACGCGGTCCTGATCGCGGGCGACCTCTACGATCGGAGCGTTCCGCCGGGAGAAGCCGTCAGCCTTCTCGACGATTTTCTGACGGAATTCGCTTCGCGCGGGATGCCGGTGCTTGCCGTCAGCGGAAACCATGATTCGCCGGAGCGGCTGGATTTTGGCAGCCGCATCATGCGGCGGAACGGCGTGACCATCGCGGGCGTTTTCCGTGGGCGCATGGAGACCGTCACCCTGCGGGATGCGTTTGGCGCGGTGAATTTTTACCTGCTTCCGTTTTTAAGGCCCGCTTCTGCGGAACCCTTTTTCCCGCAGAAAGCGGAAACCACAGAGCAGGCGGTACGGATGGTTCTGGATTCGCGGCCAGTGGACCCCAAGACAAGGAATGTCCTTGTCGCCCACCAGTTCGTCGTGAACGGCGACAAAAGCCCGGTCATCAGCGGATCGGAGACCATTTCCGTCGGCGGGACTGATAACGTGGACGCCTCCGTCTTTTCCGCCTTCGATTATGTGGCTCTCGGCCATCTGCACGGCGGGCAGTTTATCGGCCGACCGGAAGTCCGGTACTGCGGCTCGCCGCTGAAATATTCCTTTGCGGAAGTGCGTCAGAGTAAATCCGTCACCGTCGTCGAACTGGAGGAGAAGGGGCGCGTGCGTATCTTCTCGGAGTCTCTGGCTCCCTTGCGCGACATGCGGGAGATCCGCGGTCCCATCGCCGAGCTCACCCGGCCGGAAATCGCCTCGCTCGGCAATTCGCAGGACTACATACGCGCCGTTCTGACGGACGAAAGGGAGATATCGGACGCCGTGGGGCGTCTGCGCGCGGTTTACCCTAATCTAATGCAGATCGATTTCGAAAACGCGCGGGGCGTCCGGGCGGAACCTTCCAAATCCGCCGCTTCGGGGGACGTGGCGCACCGGACTCCCCTGGAACTGTTCGAGGAATTTTACCGCAACCAGAGCGGAGCGGAACTGCCGGAAGACGAACGCGCGGAACTGGAAAAAGCGGTGAAAACCGTGCTGGAGGAGGCCGAAACATGAAACCGCTGCATCTTGTGATGAACGCTTTCGGCCCTTATGCCGGCCGGGCGGAGCTGCCTTTTTCGGAATTCGGGCCCTCCGGCCTGTTTCTCATCAGCGGGGATACGGGCGCCGGGAAGACCACCATCTTCGATGCGATCACCTTTGCCCTTTTCGGCGAAGCAAGCGGCTCGATACGCACGCCCGATACGCTGCGCAGCGACTTTGCGCCGTTCGGCGAAAAACCGTTCGTCGAGCTGACCTTTTCGCACGGCGGGAAGACCTACCGCGTCGGGCGGAGCCCCCGCTACAGGCGTCCAAAGCGCGGCGGAGGAGAAACGACGGAAAATGCGGACGCGTCTCTGACGCTGCCGGACGGCTCGGTCTGCTCCGGAGCGACGGCGGTCACGGAAAAGATCACGGGGCTGCTCGGCATCGACTGCCGCCAGTTTCGCCAGACGTCGATGATCGCCCAGGGGGAATTTCTAAGACTGCTTCTCGCGGACAGCAGCGAGCGCTCCGAAATCTTCCGTCAGGTATTCGACACCGGCATTTTCCGCCGCATCCAGGACGAACTGCGGGACCGCGCCAAGACGCTGGGGACGCAGATGGATGAAAACGCGCGCGCGGTCTTTCAGGATATCGCCGCTCTGCAGCCAGACGGCGCCCTTCTGGCGCAGGAGGACCTGATCTCCTTCGCGGCGGAAGACAACGTCAACGAAGCGCCCGGACTGCTGCAAAAGCTGCGCGGTTCCGTCGAAGCTGACGAAGCGGCGTCCGCAAAGGCCGAAGGCCTG
>JAEZRH010000164.1 GCA_023412845.1 Bacillota bacterium | reverse complement strand
GCTTCAAGCTGGCCAAGCTTGCCCTGATGCCGTTCGGTGCGGCGGTCGCTTGAAAATAATTTTAAGGAGAACCGGAACATGAAAATCAGACAGGCGGCGCTCATCGGCATGGGCGCGATCGGGACCGTGTACGGAAAGCTTCTGTACGGCAGGTATGGGGCCGATTTCGGCGTCATCGCTTCCGGTGAGCGGGGAGAAAAGCTCCGCCGGTCGGGCACCGTGCTCGACGGAGAACGCTTTTACCCGCGCGTGCCGGATGCGGGCGAAACGGACTTTCGCCCCGGACTGATTCTTGTCTGCGTAAAAAACTATCAGTTGGAAGCGGCCGTGACCGACATGCGGCCGTTTGTGCAGCCGGGGACCGTTATTTTGCCGCTTCTCAACGGGATCACCGCGCGGGAGGAATTGAGCGGGTATTTCCCGGATTGCCGCGTGCTCTACGGCCTGACCGTGCGCATCGACGCGGTGCGTACGGCGGCGGGCGTGTCGCATACCGACGATGGCCACGTCCAGTTCGGCGACGCGGCGAACGATCCTCCCGCGCCGGACGTGCTGGAGGTGAAGGCTTTTCTGGATGCGGCGGGCGTGGAAACGGAGATCGCGCCCGACATGATACGCGCGGTGTGGAAAAAATGGATGCTGAACGTCGGGGTCAATCAGGTTTCCGCCGTCACGGGATCCGTGTACGGAAGGATCATGCCGGTCGGGGCGAACCGCGAGCTTTTCCACGAAGCGATGGAAGAAGTCGTCGCGCTGGCGCAAAAATGCCGGATCAACCTTTCCGAAAAAGATGTTCAGGAATTTGAAACGCTGATGGAAACCTTTTCTCCCGAAGGCAAGACCTCCATGCTTCAGGATGTGGAAGCGGGCCGCCGCACGGAAGTGGAAAATTTCGGAGGCACCGTGGTGCGCCTTGGCAAAAAATACGGGGTGCCCACGCCTGTCAATCATGTGCTGTACCGCGTGATCCAGTCCATCGAGGCGCAGCGCGGGCTGTGTCCGCTTCCAAGCCCCGCCGTTTGGCACGGGGGAAGACATTAATCCGTACCGGCTTTCGCTTGTCTAAAGGGCGGGCCGTGCGTGCAGGCTCAGCCTGCGCGTCACAGACCGCCGGCCAGCGTGTCCAGGTCTTTTAAAATCCCCTGCCTGCGGCGGCCCAGCATCAGGTCGTGATTGTAGGTATAATATTGCTCGCTTCCGTTTTCTTCGATAAATTTCGCGCTGTAGAAGTTCACGGTCAGCTCCGTGACAAAGACGACCATCTCCTGACTCTCTCCGAACGCGACCGCCATGAAATCGAACGCGTGGCCGAGTGCGGCGGAAGCGCCGGAAATAAACGCGCTCCGCGCTTCGGTCTCCTTTTGGAATTCCCGCTTGACCAGCACAAACGCCTTCTCCGCTTCCGGCCCGCCGGCGAGACGCAGCGTTTCCGC
Organism: Bacillota bacterium; assembly: GCA_023412845.1. Taxonomy (GTDB): domain Bacteria; phylum Bacillota; class Clostridia; order Oscillospirales; family Acutalibacteraceae; genus Thermocaproicibacter. Next base: position 4,147 of record JAEZRH010000164.1, on the reverse strand, counting down.
ATACTGTTCCAGCGAGCGTATGCGGCGGCGCAGCGCGGTTTCCTCTTCTTCGCCGACCCGCCCGTCCTCTTTGCGCCGGGCGAGAGCTTCCCCGGAGTCTTTCGCCATCCGGTCCAGCAGGGCGTCCGGTTTTTCCTTTGCCATAGGCAGCAGGGCTTTCCACTCTTTCAGCACTTCGAAAAGCTTTTCCGTAAACAGATCGTTCCGGTAGGCCTGCCGGAACTTTTCGTTCAGCCGGCTCAGCAAAAGACCGATCACGCTGAGGCGCTCGTCGAACTGCGAATGCTTCAGCTTTTCGACCGCCTGCTCCGAAAAGCGCCCTTCCAGAATTTCATCGACCTTGTAATCGTCCCGGTATTTGTTGTAAAGCTCGTAGTAATTTGCGAAGTCCTTGGCGACCGCTTCGTTCTGGATGTACTGCGCGACAAGCTCCTGCCCGACGGGCAGGCCCAGCGTTTCGCGGACGTCCATCATCTCCGAAAGGTCCTCCCAGCCGCGCGCCGTCGCAAAGCGGATACCGTCCGGCGTCGTCTCGATGCGGTAGAAATTTTCCGGCCTGATTTCGAGATAGGTGATGATTGCGCCGTGGATAGCCTCATGGTAGGCGTATTCCTTCCAGACGGAAAAATCGGGCTCGACGTCGATGCGCCGCACGCGGTCGAGCGTGACGATGTCGAATTCGTGCGCGGAGCGGTTGTATTCGGGCGGGTTGCCCGCCGTGACGATGATCCAGCCCTCCGGCACCTTCTGGTTGCCGAACGTTTTGTTCTGCAGAAACTGCAGCATTGTGGGGATGAGCGTCTCGGAGACGCAGTTGATCTCGTCGATGAACAGAATGCCTTCCGTGAGGCCGGAATGCTCCATCCTTTCGTAGATGGACGCGATGATTTCGCTCATGGTGTATTCGGTCACGGAATATTCCCGGCCGCCGTATGTTTTTTTCAGAATGAACGGCAGCCCCACCGCGCTCTGGCGCGTGTGGTGCGTGATGGTGTAGGCGACGAGCCCGACCCCGCATTCCCGGGCGACCTGCCCGATGATCTGCGTTTTGCCGACACCGGGCGGGCCCATCAGCAGCAGCGGCCTCTGGCGCATGGGAGGGATACGGTAGCCGCCGTTTTCATCCTTCTGCAGGTAGGCGCGCACCGTGTTCCGTATTTCTTCCTTCGCGTTTTTAATATTCATAATGGGGAAGGTCCTCCATATCTTCATATCGGTCTTCCGGCGCCGCGCCGCTCTGCGGCGTTCTCAGATCCTCCGGGGTCAGGATCAGCTTGACCGCCCACGGGGGGACGTCGGCGTCGGAGTAATCCTCCCGCAGGAAGACGAACGCCGTGTCGTAGGGCGGTCTGTGCTGCGGGAAGACGCCCCGCCCGTCGGTAAAGTAGATCAGTCCTTTCAGCCGACGGAATTCGCCTGCTTTCAGCAATTCGCCGACATAACGGAACACCGGCCGGAAATCGGTCCCGCCGTTCCCTGCCAGTTCCAGATGGTTCATGTACTCTTCCAGTTCTTCCAAACTGCCGATTTTCCGGTCGGACTGGATCCTCTCGTCACACTGGATGATGTGGATGTTCACTTTCCGGAAAAAGCTTTCCGCGTCCCGCAGAATGGAATAGGTCTGCCTCAGAAATTCACGCACCAGTTCCCCGGAGCAGGACATCGAAGTGTCGACGGCTACGACGAATTCCTCGATTTTCTTCGTTTCCTTCGACTCCTGCGGCTCTATGAGGGGCATATTCCCGTAAACGCGCATGCCGTAGGAATAAAAAACAGGGTCGAACGCGTCGGGGTCGAGCCTCGGCTCTTCGCGGAGAACGGCGAACTTTTTGAGAAATGCGCGGTAGTCGTACCGCTGCCTGTTTTCCACGCGGACCTGTTCCAGCAGAGCCTGCGACTGCTTCGCCGGGTCGCGGGAGAACGTTTCCATGTCGGTCTGCATCTTTCTGCCGATGTCTTCCCATTTCTGCCGGGGCTGAGGCATGCCTGCGGGCGGTTTCCTTTCGGGGTCTGGCCAGAAGGAGTGGTCGTCGATGCGGAATTCCCGCTCGAGCTGTTCGCGCTGCTCCGCGGTCGGCTTCAGTTCCTCCAGAGCGGCGCAGACCGTCTCCGCGGTGAATACCTTCAGCTTTTTGCGCAGCGTTCCGTAAAAATTTTGCCGCAGCCACGAGGGCGGCACCCGTACGCATCGCTGAGCGAGACCGTCCAGCACGGATTCCATCGCAATGTCGCAGGCGAGGTTCCAAAGCTCCGCGTCTCCGCGCTTCGGCTTCCATAAATGCCGGAACACGCAGTGCAGCACGACGTGCAGGTAGGCCCGGTTGACCAGAACCGGATTTCTGCGGTAGCGGGCGAACAGCCTGTCCGGGTCGTAAAACAGCGAGGAGCCGTCCGTGCCGACAAAGTTTGTGCCCGGGCGCATTTCATAGGAAAGGCCGCTGAGCGCGAGGTCCAGAAAGCGCATGCCCATATAGAGCTCCGTGCGGGAAGCGGCCAGAATCCTGTCTCCCATTTCCCGGACGCGCTTTTCCGTTTCGTCCTCCATTCGGCGGCCCCCCAGTGCAGATATTTTAAAGATCGAACGTTTTTTCCTGATCCGGGAACAGCAGGTGCCTTTCGTTTAACAGAACGCCGAGACATTCCGCCCGTCCTTCATGCGCGGCTTCCTCCACCGCGGCGCCGATGCTGTCCCGGTCCAGAACGCCGAGCCCGGCAAGGAACGAAAGCCCGTCCGGGTCGTCCTTCCGCACCGCCAGCAGCGCGGCGGCCGCCGCGTTCTCCGCAAGGTAGGCGAGGTACTGTTTTCGCGCGGCCTCCCGCGTATTAAAGGGATATTTCAGGCGGTTCAGGGCGATGCGCAAAGCCGTTTTCGGTTCCATCTGCGGCAGGCAGATCGAAAACTGCCGGTCGTATTCCGCCGTTTTCAGCCTGTCGCCGTCGAAGCACTGACGGTAGCGGTACCCCACGCCCACAATTTTACGCTCGAAGATGCGCGCGGGTCCGTTTTCGACGGATTCCTCGTAATATTCCGGGAACAGAAAGACGGAATGCTCCGCACCGCAGCGGAATGAAACGCGTATTTCGCCCGGAATCTCGGCCAGAAGATCGAACAGACAGGTCTGGTCCCCGGAAGACGCCGAGAAGCCGATTTCGGCTAAGTCGCCGCAGTTCATGAAGGCGCCGTTTCCCACGCGCACGGCCCCGCCGGAAAGGCGGATGCGGGCAAGCCGCGTGCAGTTGTAAAACGCGTATTCGCCGATGGACCGGATCCCCGCGGGTAGCCCGATTTCCTGCAGATACCGTCCCCCGAGAAACTGAAACCGGCTTTCGGGAACGGCTGTGCCCTTTGCCGACGCGGTGTGGATTTCCGCGCCCTCGGGCAGATGCTCCGCCGCGGAGCTTTCGGAGGAAAATGCGTAGGGACGGATTCCCCGGATGGGGAGCCCTCCGGCCGTATCCGGAAGGCGCAGCCTGGAAACCGGTCCGAAGCAGGAAACGACCTCGGCGCCGTCCCCGGAGGACAGATATTGGATTTTCAGCTCCGGTCCTTTCCAGTCCATATATCAGCTCATTTTCCTTTTTCCTTTATCAGATCAGAACGCGATGCCGCCGGACGAAATTTATTATACCCCAAATCGGTGCGCATGGGAAGACTGCTTCCCCTTTGCGCAGCTGCAAAAGGCCGTTTTGCCGAACGGGCAAACGAAAGGACCGCCTGCCCTTCCGTTGGAGATAGGCGATCCTGCCCGCGGATTTGACGGACCCGGGGCGGCATGTATCGCTGCGGGGCGCCTTTCTTAAGGCCGAAGTTGAAAAAAATGGAAAATTCTGATACACTGTCTTATATGGAATATTCGAAATAACGGAGCATTCGCCCGGAACGGTATAAAGGTCCCGGAGAAACCGGTTGGCATGCGGGGAGGTTTGCACATGTCGGATTCGCTCATCACCAAAAAGGCGCTGGCTTCCGCTTTAAAACAGCTCATGGAGAGAAAGAGCTTTGAAAAGATCACGGTTTCCGACATTGCGGAAGAATGCGGGCTGAACCGGCAGACGTTCTATTATCATTTTCAGGATAAATACGATCTTGTCAACTGGGTGTTCTATAACGACGTTGTGGCCCGTGTACTGCATAATGACCCGTATA
>JAEZRH010000142.1 GCA_023412845.1 Bacillota bacterium | reverse complement strand
GCTTTGTCCCAACAAACGCCCGCGACTACCAGCAGGATTCCGACGATCTTCAGCGGGGCGATCTTCCCCGTCAGGGCGGAATCGATCAGAAAGCCCGTCCCCAGCTGGCCGATCAGAACGACGACGGTCGAGTAGGAAATCCGGGCTCCGGACATCCCGCCCAGAATCAGCACCATCGAAAGCAGCCCGAAGAGGCCGCCCAGAAGATATACCGGCGGAACCGTTTTCAGATACGATAAATCAGCCATATGGCTCCCGCCCGCAAAAAGGAGGAGGCAGAACGAGATCAGCGTCGCCTCGAGATAGTTGATCAGGGTCCCGTTTGCCATACCCAAGGCCTGCTTTGCCCGCAGGTTGATCATCTTATTCAGAATTCCGACAACGCCGTTCAGAAACGCGACCATCACAAAAAGCAGCATGACGATTCCCCCTTTAAGCATAGATCATAATCAGCAGCCCGGCCAGAATGATCCCGTATGCAGGAAGGCGCCCGGCCCGGAACGGAACGGCCGGCACACGGAACCAGCCGAAATTGTCGATCATGGCGGAAACGGCCAGCTGCCCGGCGATCGACAGGGCCATGGTGACGGCAGCGCCGATATGCGCGGCGCTCAGGCTGCTGGTGACGACGAGCGCGACCCCTAAAAAGCCCACAAAGTAAACATAGCCGGGCGCGTCGGACAGCCGGATCTTTTCTCTTTTGATCAGCAGGATGTAGCCCAGCAAAAGAATTGCGCCTATGCTATGGACAAGAAAGCTGATTTCATATAAATTTAAGTAAACGGCCAGCCGTCCGTTCATGCTTACCATCAGACCGAAAAAAATCCCGCCCAGCAGCAACAGTAAAAAGCTCATGCTTCATTCTCCTTTTCTGCTCCCGTTCTTTGTAAAACCATTATTGCACAAATTCTGAAAGCGTGGTATGACGGATGTCATAAACGGGCGCGGAAAAAGATCCGGCCCGATTCCAGTGAAACGAGGTCTTACGCATGAAATTCGCCGACGCAGAACAAATTCCCAGGATTCGTGAGAAACAGGAGCTCGTCCGGCGGCACCTTTCGGAGAACGTATATCGGACGATGCGGCTTTGCCTGTTCCGGGCGGGCGAATACCTCTACCAGGAAGGGGAACCGGCCCGATATCTTTTTATCATCCTGGACGGAAGCTGCAAGGTGTTCAAGATCCTGGAAAACGGAAAAACGGTCCTGCTCTGCCGCTACGAGGAGGTCCAGGTTTTGGGGGAATTCGAGCTTTTCAGCGGCCAAACCGCAAAGACGAACGTTCAGGCGCTGAAAGATACGTATTGCCTTGCCGTCTCGATCAGGGAATACCGGAACCTGCTTCTGGCGGACAACCGGTTTTTGCAGTTTGTCCTGCGCCGGACCTGCATGAAAATTGAAAGGAACAATGCGAACACCGCCGCGAATCTGCTGTACCCGCTGGAACAGAGGCTTGCCGCCTACCTTCTGGCCATGCAGGACCGCGGCTCGTTTTCCGCAAACTATACCATGCTGGCGGAATATCTGGGCTGCAGCCTGCGGCATCTGTTCCGAACCTTTCGCGCGCTGTGTGACAGGCAGATCCTGCAAAAGACGGATACCGCTTATTTGCTGCAGGACATCGCGGCGCTGGAAGCCCTTGCGGGAAGCATATACCTCCAGTAAACGAAACCCGCCCTCCGCATGACGCGGACGGCGGTTTTTGAGCCGGGCTTTTTTCTAGCGCAGGACCGACACCCATCGGACTCTCAGAATCAGAATAACGGAAATCACGGCGGCCACGTAGTTGGAAAACAGATTCCCCCAGAACACGGAATAGTAAAGAAGGACGTGCTCGGTCGCCAGAATAAAGATATAACGGAGGAACCAGATGCGCAGAACGCCGAGGAACATGGGAATGCCGGTTTTTCCGAGGCCGATGAACGCCCCCTGAACCGCCATGCAGACTCCGAAGCCGACGACGGAATAGGTATAGATGTGCAGCGCCCTGTCGGAGATTTCCAGCACGTCCGGCCGCTGGGTGAAAAGGATAGTCAGATGGGAGGAAGCCGGCACGATGACGGCGATGACGGCGGCCGCGGTGACAGCTGCCGCAACGCAGCCGATAAAACAGGATTTTTTCGCTTTTTCCGGCTGGCCCGCCCCGATGTTGATGCTGACCATGGGCGTCACGGCGGAGCCGAACGCAGCCGGAAGATTAAAACACACGGCGCTGATGTTGTTGGCGATCCCCTGACCGTTCAGCACGACGGCGCCGTATTTCTGCGTTTCGTGGTTGATGAGGAAAAAGCCGAGGTTGAGCATCAGGCTCGTCAGCATGGCGGGGATGCCCACCCGAACGACTTCCCCAACCAGTTCCTTGTCCGGCCGGTACCCTTTCAGGGTGAGCCGGTCCTCCCCTTTCATGACAAAAAGCTCGTAAAACATCCAGATGCAGATAATGATGTTTGAACACAGGGAGGAAAGGACACAGCCCAGGACTTCCAACCGCATCTGAACGATAAAGACGACGTTGAACAGGATCTTCAGCACAAGCATCAGAAGCATGCGCACGAAGGTCGCTTCCGGTTTCCCGGTGGCGTTTTTGATTGCGTTGTAGATGCTTTCCAAAAAAGAAAACGGAAGCACAAAAGCATACAGGCTGATGTACAGAAAAACATTATGTGAAATTTCGGGATCGACGCCCGCGGCGACAGGCACCGCCACCAGCGCCATCAGCGGAGCGATGCAGATGCCAAGCGCGAACCCGAAAACGACGATCTGCGTGGAAATCCGCCGCACCCTGGGGAAATCCCCCAGGCCGTTCGCCTGCCCGATGATCGCCATGGCGGCCACGCTGATCCCCTGCGCCAGCGCCGTCATCATGTTGACGACCGGTTCGCTGAAAGTGACCGCGCTTGCGACGAGCGTACCGGCGGCGTTGTTGATAAAAAGCCCGTCGGAGAGCGGAAGAAGAGACTGGATCACGCTCATCATCAGCGTGGGGAAGGAAAGAAGCAGAAGGGTCCGGAGGATGCTTCCGTTCAGGATCAGATCCCTGCGCTGCTCCGTGCTTTGATGCAAAAACTCAAATTTCAATGAAAACCCGCTTTCTATTCGTAAGTTTTCATTTTAACACGAAAAAGCGCCTTTTTCAATCCTCTTTTGCGCGGCACAGCGGGCCGTCAGAACCGCTTTGAAGCGATCGCTTTCCGGATCTTTCCCACACTGTCGAAATAAGCGTCCGGGCTTTGTAGGCATACCCCGACATACAGACAGTCCAGCAGGCTGAGCGCGCTGATCCGCGAGGACATCGCCTCGCTCTTCATATTCTGCTCAACCCCGTAACTGACCAGGACCACATCCGAAGTCTTGGACAGGGGCGAGCGGACGTTTGAGGTCACGGATATGATCTTCACCCCGTTTTCCCTGGCCATGCGCACATTCTCCACCAATTCCTTATTGCTCCCCGTGTTGGAGACCGCAATAATGCAGTCCTTTGAAGAATAAAGAGAACCGACCATGGCCTGGAAATGGGAGTCCTCATGGAATTCGCACCGTTTCCCCGTGCGCAGGAATTTATGGTACTCGTCCAGGGCTGTGGCCGCCGAGCCGCCCATGCCGAAAAAAGCGATGCTTTCGCTCTGCGAAACGATCTCGATCGCCCGGCGCATGCTTTCCTGGTCCGCCGTCTGAAGCGTTTTGCTCAGGGAAACGATGTTGGACTGAAACACCTTCTGCATCATGACCAGCGTGTCGTCTTCTTTTCGCACTTCTTCATAGATGTCGTCCTGCGGATTGACCACTTCGCTTGCAATCCGGATCTTCAGTTCCTGAAAGCCCTTGCACCCGATTTTTTTGCAGATCCTGACAACGGTGGCCTCTCCGACGCCGCATTTTTCAGCAAGTTCCGTGATGGAAAAATGGATCACGTCCTTTGGGTTTCGCAGGAGAAATTCCGCGGTTTTTTTCTCCGCGCCTTTCAGGGTATTATATTGATTCTGAAGTTCCCTCAAACAGCTTCCTTCCAAACGTGCTGCCGCCTTTCGTGGGTACCTGCGCCCCCTGTTTTCCGTTCTTCTGGATTCACTATAGCACAATCCCGAATCTCTTTCAACAAAATCCCGCCCGCCGTGTGCTTCTGCTCCCGGGTGCGGGCAGGATCGCTAAATTACCCTCAATAAGTGAAGATTTTTTTACAATAGTCTTGAAATTATGAAAAAACATGCTAAACTTATTTTTGGTGAAAATTTTCTCCAATATTTTGAGAGAGGAGCACCTGCGTGTATCAATATTCAATCGGGATCGATATCGGTACGACAAACACCAAAGCAATCCTGTTCGACTCAAGCGGGACGGCCTTGAAGAAATCGGCTGTGGAATATCCTATTCTGCTGCCGGAGCCGTCCTTTCGGGAAATGGACCCCGACACGATCCTGAATGCGGTGATCCGCACGCTGCAGGATGTGGCCGGGGCCGTGGATAAGGAAAGCATCGGCTTCGTCTCCTTCAGTTCCATGATGCACAGCCTGATCGTTCTGGATAAGGAAGGCAATCCCCTGACGAACTGCATCATCTGGGCCGACGGCAGAAGCCAGAAATATGTCGAAAGATTCAAGGAAAACGGGCTGGGGCTGAAAATCTACCGCCGCACCGGCACGCCCTGCCACCCGATGTCGCCGCTTTACAAGATCATGTGGCTGCGAGACCGCGAGCCTGAGGTTTTCCGGAAAGCGGCGAAATTCGCCTCCATCAAGGAATACGTGTTTTTCCGCCTGTTCGGGGAGTATGCCGTGGATTTCTCCGTTGCTTCCGCCACGGGAATGTTCAATATTTTTACCCGGACCTGGGACGGGGAAACGCTCTCCCTGCTGGGGATCGACGCGTCGCAGCTTTCGCGGCCTGTCCCCACGACGGCCTGTTTCCACACGATGAACGGGACTCTGCGCGACAAAATCGGGCTGGGGAAAAATACGGCATATGTCATCGGTGCGAGCGACGGCTGCCTTGCAAATCTCGGCTCCGGCGCCGTCGGCAGGGGCAAAGCCGCCGTGACGATCGGGACCAGCGGAGCCGTGCGAGTCTGCTTCGACAAACCGGTTACGGACGGGACGGGCCGGGTGTTCTGCTACATACTCACCGAGGATAAGTACATTGTCGGGGGACCGATCAATAACGGCGGCATCACGTACCGCTGGTTCCGCGACACCTTCTGCAGGCCCGAAAAAGAGCAGGCCGCGGCCGAAGGCCTAAGGAGCTACGCCTATCTTGACCGCTATGTGGAGCAGACGCCGGCAGGCAGCCACGGACTGATTTTTCTGCCGTTTCTGATGGGCGAGCGGGCGCCCTACTGGAATTCCAAAATGAAGGGCTCCTATGTCGGCATCACGGATTCGCACGCCAAGGAGGACTTCGCCAGGGCCACCGTCGAAGGCATCTGCTACTCCATCAACTCCGTCTATCAGATTGTGCGGGAGCTGACGGGAGACATCAGCGGCGTGTTCGCCGACGGAGGCTTCACGAACAGCCGGGAATGCGTTCATATCCTGTGCGACGTGCTGGATACGGACATCACCGTGTTCGAGCATACGGAGTGCGCGTGCCTCGGTGCCGTGCTGCTCGGGATGCATGCCCTCGGCGACCTTCCGGATCTGGAGAAAAGCTCCGAAATGATCCGCCAGACGAGCACCTACCATCCACGGACGGAAAACCGGGAAATCTACGGCCGGCTGTTCGCGGCCTACACACAGGCCGCCGGTGCGCTCACTCCGGTATTCGAGGCTCTGTCCGATATCTGAATCAATAAAAATAAGAAAGGATTTTCTGTATGCCATTATTATATGTTGTCATTGGCGTCGCCCTTTTACTTAATTTTAATGATTATTTTAAAACTGAACGGCGTCCTCTCGCTAGTGATCGTCGCGCTCGCTGTGGGGCTCATGGAGGGCATTCCCCTCAATAAAGTCGTCACGTCGATGGGAAACGGCATCGGCAGCACCCTCGGCAGCCTGGCGCTCGTTCTCGGCTTCGGCGCCGTTCTCGGCAAGCTGATGGCGGATTCCGGCGCCGCCCAGCGCATTGCCGACACCCTGATTGAAAAATTCGGGAAAAAGCGGATCCAGTGGGCCATGATGCTGACCGGCCTGATCGCCGGTCTGGCCATGTTTTATGAGATCGGGTTTGTCGTTCTCATCCCCCTCGCCTTCTCCGTGGCGGTAGCCGCCGACGTGCCCCCGCTCTATGTGGGCGTGCCGATGGCGGCGGCCCTTTCCGTGACCCACGGATTCCTGCCGCCGCACCCGGGCCCCACCGCCATTGCGGGCATCTATAAAGCGGACATCGGGCAAACCCTTTTGCTGGGGCTTGTCATCGCGATCCCCACGGTGATCGTCGCGGGACCTTTGTTTGCAAAATTTCTTGAAAAACAGGGCATGATGAAAAAGGGCCGGCCAAATAAGGTCTTCCAGACCGAAAAGATAGCAGACGAAGATATGCCGGGCTTCGGCGTCAGCGTTTTCACAGGCCTTGTGCCCGTCCTGCTGATGGCGATTTCCGCCGTGGCGAGCATGACCCTGTCGAAAAACTCCGGTCTGCGCATTTTCTGCAATTTTCTGGGAGACCCGTCAATCGCCATGCTGATCTCCGTGCTGGTAGCCATATTCACCTGTGGTCTCACCAGGAAAAAGAAGATCACGGATGTTATGAAGACCATGGCCGAGTCGATCTCCTCGATCGCGATGATCCTCCTGATCATCGGCGCGGGCGGCGGTTTCAAGCAGGTTCTGGTCGACAGCGGCGTCGGGCATTACCTCGCGGGGATCATGCAGACGGCCCATCTCTCCCCGCTGTTCCTCGCATGGCTCATTGCCGCGATCCTGCGGATCGCTTTGGGTTCCGCAACCGTGGCAGGGATGACGGCGGCCGGCATCGTTGCGCCGATGATCGGAGCCGCGGCAGGCGCTAATCCCGCCCTCCTGGTACTTGCCACCGGCGCGGGCAGCCTGATCTTCTCCCACGTCAACGACCCCGGATTCTGGATGTTCAAAGAGTACTTTAACCTGTCCATCCCGGAAACCATCAAATCCTGGTCCGTGCTGGAAACCATCATTTCCGTCATGGGGCTGGCAGGGGTAATGATTCTCAGTACAGTCGCGGCATAAATTGAAGATGAATGGAAAGGTGCAGCGTAATGATGACAATCGGTCTGATCGGATTAGGAAAAATGGGTGCCAATCTGGCGCTCAACATGACAGGAAAAGGCAACCGCGTCATTGGGTTCGACATTGATGGCGGCAAAATCCGCGAAGCGGAGGAAAGCGGCATTGAAACCGCCTCCTCCCAGGAAGAACTGATGGGGAAACTGGGAAGCGAAAGGATCGTCTGGCTTATGGTCCCGGCCGGCCAGGCGGTGGACGCCGCGCTCGAAAATCTGTCCCCTCTGCTGCGGAAAGGCGACATCGTGATCGACGGCGGCAACTCCTTTTACGGGGACTCCATACGGAGATACCGGAAAATGAAGGAGGCGGGGATCGGCTACCTGGACGCCGGGATCAGCGGCGGAACGGAAGGCGCCCGCAGCGGAGCCTGCTCCATGGTGGGCGGCGACAGGGAAGTCTACGACCGCGTGGCAGAGCTGTTCCGGCAGATCTCCGTGGAAAACGGGAGCCTTTACACCGGTCCGGCCGGCAGCGGACACTTTGCCAAAATGATCCACAACGGGATAGAATACGGCATGCTGCAGGCGATCGGCGAAGGATTTGAAATTTTGGAGGCCAGCGAGTACGATTACGATTACGCCCAGCTGGCAAAGCTTTGGAACCACGGTTCCGTCATCCGCGGATGGCTGATGTCGCTCGCCGAGGACGCCTTCCGGAAGGATTCGCATCTTTCCGGCATCAGGGGCGTCATGAATTCCAACGGAGAAGGGCTGTGGTCCGCCCAGGCGGCTTTGGACCTGAAAGTCCCGGCCCCCGTCATCACGGCTTCCGTCATCATGCGTTACCGTTCCCAGCAGGAGGATTCTTTTTCCGGCAAGGTGGTCGCCGCACTCCGCAACGAGTTCGGCGGGCACGCGGTGGAAAAGAAGGAGTCATAAGAAAATCCCCCGGAAAAACCGACGTCATCCTCTTCCCCGCACCGCCCTCTTCCGCCCGTTCCGCAAGCCTGCCGCCAATCGGAGCGGGCGGAGGCATGTAACGACAAGAAATTTAAAAAATCCTTGACAAAAAGAGGCAGGGGGCATATTATTGAATAAAACATATATTATTACTATATTACAAGAAGGGAGCAATCTAAAATGGTTGGAATGGTTCGCGAACATCACGTCGAGACGGATTCCATCATGTGTAGGTGCGGCATTCCGTGTTGTACTGCGTCCAAAATTGACCGGACCCTCCCGTCGCCGTAATTCATTATGCATAACGGAATAGAGGAAGGGCCGACAGGTCGGACGCTGTCGGCTTTTTTATATCCATTTTCAAGGAGTTCTCCCGTAAGTCCCGATTGAAAAAACCGGGTGATAAACAGGAGAAAATACTCCGAAGGCCCGAAAAAAGATTTCTCACTGGCTGACCGGACAACCGGAGGCCGGGCATGGAAAGTAAATCCATGCCCGGTCTCCGGTTTTTTTCGCGCCGGACCCGTTCCGGAAAACGGCGGCACGAGACAGCCGATATCGCGGACCGGTTCCCTGTTCCGGACGACTTTTGTCAATGACAGATTGAAGGAGAGAGTATCATGAAAAAGATCTTATCCATTTCCCTCGCCGTTCTGCTTTCGGCGGGCACGGCGCTTCTGACTTCCTGCGGAAGCAGCAAGGCGGCCGACACTTCCTCGGCGCCGGCGGCTTCTTCCGTTTCCGCCGCCTCCGCGGCTTCCGCGGCCGGCACGTCGGACAAAAAGGTTTTGAACTGGGTGGCGGCGGGTGAAGTCACCACGATGGACTCCGGAAAAAGCTACGACGTGATCAGCTCGGAGCAGATCAGTTTTCAGGCTGACACCCTGTACCGCATCAACGACAAAAACGAGGCGGTCCCGAACCTGGCGACGGCGCTTCCGACGGTCAGCGCGGACGGCCTGACCGCGACGGTAAAGATCCGCGACGACGCCCGCTATTCCAACGGCGATAAAGTCACGGCGGCGGATATCGTCTATGCCGCCCAGCGCGTCGTGGACCCGGCCACGGGCTCCCAGAGCGCCAACAACCTGACCTTTATCAAGAACGCGGCGGAGATCATCGCGGGTAAGAAGAAGCCGGCGGAGCTTGGGGTCAAGGCCCTCTCCGACACGGAGCTGCAGTACACGCTGGTCGCCCCGACCCCGTACCTCGCCACCACGCTGTCGGATACGCTCTATTCCCCGGTCAGCAAGAAATTCGTCGAGGCGCAGGGCAAGAATTACGGTCTGAGCGCGCAGAGCCTTCTTGCGAGCGGCCCCTTCGTGCTGCAGGGCTGGAGCGGCACGAACATCTCCTGGAAATACGTGAAGAACCCGTATTACTGGGACGCCAAGGATATCCATTTCGACCAGATCAACGTCCAGGTCGTCAAAGAGGTCGCGACGGGCGTCAACCTGTATGAGGCCGGCCAGCTGGACGGCACCGCCGTTTCGGGCGACTACCTCACGCTTTACAAAGGAAAGCCCGACCTTGTCACCATCCAGACGCTCCGCATGACCAACCTGGAGATGGGCATCAGCTCCAACAAATACCTTCAGAATGAAAATCTGCGCAAAGCGCTGCTCTATGCGGTGGACCGCGACGAACTGGCAAAATCCATCCTCAACGGGGCCGGCGTACCGTCGGCCGGCATCATTCCGAACGGGATCGCGGTCAATCCGGACACCGGCAAGAGCGTCAAGGACGACTTCCCCAATCTGGTCTACACCGACAAGGCAAAAGCGAAGGATTACTTCACAAAGGCGCTGAGTGAGCTCGGCACCAAGAGCATCGCCCTGCGGCTGGTCACCAGCGACACGGACGATAATATCAAGACCGGCCAGTATCTGCAGAGCGTCTATCAGACTGCGCTGCCGGGCCTCAAGATCAACCTGGCGAACGTTCCGGCCACCGTCCGCTTCAAGGAAATGATGAGCTACAAGTTCGATCTCGCCCTTGGCGGCTGGACAGGAGAATACGACCCGACCTCCTATATCAAGCAGCATGAGGAAGGCTACGAGCACAACCACAGCCAGTGGAAATCGTCGGAGCTGAAAGGCATCGTCACTGCGCTGGAGACCAGCGACGGAACCGACTTCACAAAGCGCTGGGCGCACCTGAAACAGGGCAACCAGTACCTGCTCGACAACGCGGTCGTGATCCCGCTGACGCAGGAGGCTAAGAATTATCTGGTCAACCCGAAGCTGAAGGGCTACCAGACCCATGTGCTCAATACGCCCATCGACGTCACGCGCGCCTACTTTGCTTCCTGAAAACCGGCAATTGGGAAACGGGAACCGTTCGGAATGGTTCCCGTTTGTCCGCTTTTTCTGAAAGGGACGATTTTTTGAACAACAGATGGCTTAGATTTATCTGCCGCCGGCTGATCTATATGGTGACGACCCTGTGGGTGATCATAACGATCACCTTCCTGCTGATGAACTTTTTACCCGGAACGCCCTATAACAATCAGGACAAATTGACGGCGGTGCAGCTTCAGGTGCTCAATCAGAAATACGGCCTGGATCAGCCGCTCGGGCAGCGTTACCTTACCTACCTTACCAATATTCTGCACGGTGATTTCGGCATTTCGCTGCAGTTCTCCGACCAACAGGTCACTACCCTGCTCGGCAGCAGGATGGGGGTCTCCATGCAGCTCGGCCTCCAGGCGGCCGTCTTCGGGACGGTCGTGGGGGTGATCCTGGGGACCGCGGCCGCCATGCGGCACAATACCTGGATCGATACCTTCTGCTCCCTGTTCGCCATATTGGGCCGCTCCGCACCGAACTTTGTCGTGGCGGTCCTGCTGCAATTTGCATTCGCGGTCACGCTGGGGGTCCTGCCCATCGGGCTTTGGAACGAGGGGTTCCGCTCCAGCATCCTGCCCACGCTGGCGCTTTCCATCTCCCCCATGGCGGACTCCGCGCGCTTCATGCGCACGGAGATGCTGGATGTGCTGAGCAGTGACTATATCGAGCTTGCCCGCGCCAAGGGCATGAGCGAACTGCGCCTTGTGCTCACGCACGGTCTGCGCAACGCGCTGATCCCGCTCATCACCATCATCGGGCCGATCACGGTGGGCCTGATGACCGGGTCTCTGGTTGTGGAAAACATTTTCGCAATCCCGGGGATCGGCGAGCAGTTCACAAAATCCGTTCTGACCAACGACTATTACACCATTATGGCGATGACGATCCTGTTCTCGGCGATGCTGGTGCTGATCATCTTCCTGACGGATGTCCTGTACCAGATCATCGACCCCAGGGTCCGGATCGGAGGCGAGCGGTCATGACGGGAAGTCCCGAAGGGATTCCAAACGAACTTTTCCGCTTCCGGCCGGCAAAAGCGCGGGCCGAGGAAACGGGGGCGGCGGCCCCGACCTTCTGGCAGGACGCCCGGCGGAGGCTGTGCAAAAACAAGGCCGCCGTCTTTTGCATGGCACTGCTCCTGCTGATCATTGCGGTGGCGTTCCTCGCGCCGGCCATCGCTCCCTACGACCCCAACGCGCAGAACGTCCCATACGCGAACCTGCCGCCGCGCATCCCCGGCGTGAAACTCGCGGGGTTCAACGGATATTCTTACCTGGGGGGTCGGCCGGTGGACCGTTACGCCCTGGCCGGTGTGCCCCGGAACGTTAACTTTTTCTTTGGCACGGATGAATTCGGGCGGGACCTGTTTTCCCGCACTCTGCACGGAATGCGGATCTCCCTGACGATCGCTTTCATCGCCGCCTTTCTGGATCTGACCATCGGCGTGGTGTACGGCCTGGCGAGCGCGATGAAGGGAGGAGCCGCGGACACCGTCATGCAGCGCGTCCTCGAAATTCTTTCCGGGATACCGAGTCTCGTGCTGGTGGTCCTGATGCTGCTGGTCTTCAGCCCCGGTCTGACCTCGATCATCTTCGCTCTGACCATCTCTTCGTGGATTCCCATGGCGCGGATCGTCCGCGCGCAGACGCTGAAGATCAAGAACCTGGAATACGTGCTGGCGGCGAGGGCGTTGGGCACGTCCGAGGCGCGGATCGCCGTTTCCCACGTGCTGCCGAACATCGCCGGCATCGCGGTGGTACGGATGATGTTTTCCATTCCGGCCGCCATTTTTTTTGAAACGTTCCTCAGCTTTATCGGCGTCGGCATGAAAATCCCGAACGCTTCGCTCGGCACGCTGCTCAACGACGGCTACAAGGTGTTCCGCATCTATTCGTACCAGATGTGGATCCCGGCGGCGATCCTGTGCGTGATTATGCTGGCGTTCAACCTGTTTGCGGACGGACTGCGCGACGCGTTCGATCCCAAAATGAAAGAGTAGGCGATTCGCTTGAAATCCTGTATTCCAGTCATCCTCCCCGTCCTGCC
>JAEZRH010000132.1 GCA_023412845.1 Bacillota bacterium | reverse complement strand
ATAGAAGTGCTGGCGACCCTGACCCCGGTCTACGACGTCGAGCGATTCGGCGTGCTGAACACCGGCAACCCCAAGCATGCCGACATCTTTCTGATCACCGGCGGCATCAACAGTCAGAACGCCCCCGTGGTAAAACAGATCTACGACCAGATCCCGAACCCGAAGGTGGTGGTGGCGGTCGGCATCTGCGCCTGCGACGGAGGAATTTTCAAGGACTGCTACAACATCCTCGGCGGCGTCGACAAGGTCATCCCGGTCGACATCTATGTGCCCGGCTGCGCCGCCCGGCCGGAAGCCATCATCGACGGCGTCGTCAAAGCGGTCGCACTGCTGGAAGAAAAACGCAAGCAGGCCGCGCAGACCGAAGAGAAGGGGGCCTGAACATGGAACAGAAGATCATAGCAGTGACCCCCGAAACGCTGCTTGACGAAGCGGCAAAGATAAAATACGAAGACTACCGCCTGGTGCAGATCTGCAGCGTCAAGGTGCAGGACGGGTACGAACTGACGTACTCGTTCGGCAAGGGCTACGACCTTGTCCACCTGCGGCTGACCATCGCCCAGGGGACCAAGATATCCAGCATCAGCCATATTTTTTACGCGGCGTTTTTCTACGAAAACGAGATCCACGATCTTTTCGGCATTCCGGTTGAATTCATGACGCTCGACTACAAGGGCAGCCTGTACCGCACCGCCGAAAAAACGCCGTTTCAATAAGGAGGAGTAACCGGATGAGCACACGGAGCATTGTTCCATTCGGGCCGCAGCACCCTGTTCTGCCGGAGCCGCTTCATTTGGATCTGGTGCTGGAGGACGAAAAAGTTGTCGAAGCGATCCCCTCCATCGGTTTTATCCACAGAGGACTTGAAAAACTGGTGGAGAAAAAGGATTTCAACGAATACGTTTTTGTCGCGGAGCGCATCTGCGGCATCTGCAGCTTTATGCACGGCATGTCCTACTGCGAGGCAGTCGAACATATCATGAACGTCGAGGTCCCGCCGCGCGCGCGGTACCTGCGCACCATATGGTGCGAGATGTCCCGCATCCACAGCCACCTGCTCTGGCTCGGCCTGCTGGCCGACGCATTCGGCTTTGAAAGCCTGTTCATGGAATCCTGGCGCATGCGCGAGAAGATTCTGGACATGTTCGAGGCTTCCACGGGCGGCCGCGTGATCTTTTCCGTCAACAAGATCGGCGGACAGCGCAAGGATATGGACAACGCCATGATCCACGGCTTCCTCGAGGTCCTGGACGGAATGCAGGACAGCCTGAAAGAGCTGACCCGCACGTTCCTGAATGACTCGGCCGTGAACACCCGCCTCAAGGGAGTCGGCTATCTCAGCCGCCAGCAGGCGCACGACATGGGCGCCGTCGGTCCTTTCATGCGCGCCAGCGGGATTGCGCTCGACATGCGCAACCTTGGCTACGCCGCGTACGGCGACGTCGATTTCGAGCCTGTCACGAGTGACATCGGCGACAGCTACGCCCGCACGGAGGTGCGCGTCAAAGAAATTTTCCAGTCCATCAACATCATCCACCAGGCGGCGGCCAAGATTCCGGAGGGCGATTTCGCGGTGCCGGTCAAGGGCTTCCCGAACGGGGAGTTCATGATGCGCGTGGAGCAGCCCAGAGGCGAGGCTGTTTACTACGTGAAGGCAAACGGAACGAAGTTCCTCGACCGCGTCCGGGTGCGCACGCCAACTTTTGCCAATATTCCGCCGATGCTGGAAACGCTCAAGGGCTGCGAGCTTGCCGATGTGCCGCTTCTGATCCTGACCATCGACCCGTGCATCAGCTGTACCGAGAGGTGAGAATATGAGTTTGCTGACTTTTACAAAGACGGAGCTGCGCAACCTGTTTTCAAAGCCCGCCACGCGCCCGTATCCGCAGCAGCCGAGGGAATATCCCGAGCGCACGCGCGGCCATATCGAGAACGATATCGACGTCTGCATTTTCTGCGGACTCTGTTCGAAAAAATGCCCCACGGGCGCCATAACGGTCGACCGTACGGCAAGGACCTGGTCGATTCACCGGTTCAGCTGCATCCAGTGCGGCTACTGCGTGGAGAGTTGCCCGAAGAAGTGTCTTTCCATGCATCAAACCTACACGCAGCCGGGCGCCCAGAAAACGGAAGACGTCCTGCAGGGGCCGCCGCCTGCCCCGAAACCTGCCGCACCCGCGGCGCCGCAGCAGGCTGCGCCGGCGCAGAAACCTGCGGCTCCCGCAGCGCAGAAGGCGGAGCCGTAAACGCCCGATGACTGTATTTATCACGGTCTACGGAATCGTACAGGGGGTCGGATACCGCCCCTTCATTGCCGGCCTGGCGAATCAGGCCGGCGTTTCCGGTTTTGTAAGGAACCGTGCGGGCGTCGTCGAGATCTGCGCCTCCGGCGCGGAAACGGACGTTGAGACCTTCCTTGGGCGGATCCGCGGCACGGCCCCCGCGGGCGCGCAGGTTCTTGAGGTCCGGGCGGAAACGATGGAAGACCCCCGCTTCGACGGCTTTTCCATTGTGCAGAGCGGCTCTATTAACGCGGAACCCGTCCCGCCGTTTTTTCCGCCGGACCTGCCGATGTGCGAAGACTGCCTGCGCGAGCTCCGCGACCCGGGCGACCGGAGATACCGCTATCCGTTCATCAGCTGCGCGTCGTGCGGGCCGCGGTTCACGATCCTCGAAACTTTGCCGTACGACAGGGAAAACACCACGATGGACCCGTTCCCCATGTGCCCGGACTGCGCGAAGGAATACCGCTCCGGGCGCAGGCGCCACGCGCAGACCATCTCCTGCCGCGCGTGCGGGCCGCAGCTTCTGTTCCGCGGCGTTCGAAAATCCTTCGAAAAAGAAGCGGCGCTTCAGGAAGGCATCGCTCTGCTGGAGCAGAGCGGCGTTTTAGCTGTCAAGGGCGTCGGCGGCTACCAGTTCGTGTGTTCTCCGTACGATGCCGGAGCGGTGGAAAAGCTCCGGCTGCTGAAAGGCCGGGAGAAAAAGCCGTTCGCCGTGATGTTCCCTTCCTGCGAAAGCGTTGCGGAGGTCTGCTCCGTTTCCGCGGACGAGAGAACCTTGCTCTTGTCGCCCGCGAGGCCCATCGTTTTGCTGAAAAAAGAGGAGGAGGCGTTCTGCTCGGGCGTCTGCGGAACGAGCCGCTATGTTGGGGCGTTCCTGCCCTGCACCGGCCTCCACCAGCTTCTGACGGACGTGTGCGGTCCGCTTGTCGTGACGAGCGGAAACCTTACCTCGGAGCCGATCGTCTTCCGGGACGAAGAGATGCTGAAGCTCCGCTCGCCGCTGCTCTCGGGCGTGCTGTATCATACAAGGGAGA
>JAEZRH010000090.1 GCA_023412845.1 Bacillota bacterium | reverse complement strand
CGGAATGCCCGAGGCCCGGAAAGGAGGACCCGTGATGTCTCGTGCGCGTCTGGAAGTAAAGCACCTGTCCGTGTCCTTCTCCACCTTTGCGGGAACGGTGCGGGCGGTGAGAGACGTGAATTTCTCCCTGTACGACGGGGAAACGCTGGCCATTGTCGGGGAATCCGGCAGCGGCAAAACGGTCACCTGCCGCTCGGTCATGCGCCTGCTGGCGAAGAACGCTTCGGTCGATTCCGGGGAGATTCTGCTGGACGGCACCGACCTTCTCGGGCTAAGCGAGCGCGAGATGCGCCGCGTGCGGGGCAACGACGTCGCGATGGTCTTTCAGGACCCGATGACCGCGCTCGACCCCACCATGAGGATCGGCCGGCAGATTGAGGAGGCAATCACGCTTCACCGGAAAATCAGACGAGGGGACGCCAGGGCCAGAGTCCTGGAGCTGCTGCGTCTGGTCGGCATCGAGGACCCGGAGCGGCGCAGCAGGCAGTACCCTCACGAATTTTCCGGAGGGCAGCGGCAGCGCATCGTCATAGCCATCGTGCTGGCCTGCGACCCGAAGGTGCTCATCGCCGACGAGCCCACGACGGCGCTGGACGTCACGATGCAGGCGCAGATCATCGACCTGCTCAAGGACCTTCAGAAAAAGAAGGTCAGGACCTCCATCATTTTCATCACGCACGACCTGGGGGTCGTGGCAAATGTGGCCGACCGGGTCGCTGTCATGTATGCGGGAAAAATCGTCGAGATCGGGCGGTCGGACGAGATTTTCTACGACCCCTGCCACCCCTATACCTGGGGGCTGCTCAACGCGATGCCGACCCTGGCCACCGACATGCCCGCCCTCTACACCATTCCCGGCTCCCCGCCCAATCTGCTGGAGCCGGTTCCGCAGGGCGACGCGTTCGCCCCGCGCAACGCCTACGCGCTGGAGGTGGACGAAAAATACGGGCCGCCGCTGTTTCAGGTAAGCGAGACCCACTTTGCGGCCTCCTGGCTGCTGGACCCGAGGGCTCCGAGGGCGATGCCGCCCGAAATTCTGGAAAAGCGCAAGCGGGAATATCGGGAGAGGGGGAAGCGGGATGCCGGATGATCGCACCGTTCTCGAGGCGGAAAATCTCGTCCACGTGTACAGGACCGGCGGCAAAGAGGTGCGCGCGGTGGACGGGGTGAGCTTTTCGGTCCGGGAGGGGGAGACCTTTGGGCTGGTCGGCGAATCCGGATGCGGAAAGACGACCACGGGGCGCATGATCGTAAAACTGCTTGACATCACCTCCGGCACCGTCCGCTACAACGGGCGGGACATCACGAAGATCCGCAGCAGGAAAGAGCTGATGCGTTTCCGCAAGGAAGTGCAGATCATTTTTCAGGACCCCTACGCCTCGCTGGACCCGCGCAAAAAAGTCGGCGATATCATCGCCGAGGGCATCGACGCGCATCATCTGGCGGCGTCCGGCAGGGAGCGCGGCGAACGGGTGGAGGAGCTTCTGGACACGGTGGGCCTGAGCCGCAGCTTTGCCACGCGCTACCCGCACGAGTTTTCCGGGGGGCAGCGCCAGCGCATCGGGATTGCGCGCGCACTGGCTCTGCAGCCCAGCTTTGTGGTGTGCGACGAGCCGATCTCGGCACTGGACGTTTCGATCCAGGCGCAGGTCGTGAATCTGCTCCGGGAACTGCAGCAGACGAAAAAACTCACGTATCTGTTCATCGCGCACGACCTTTCCATGGTGAAATACATTTCCGACCGGATCGGGGTCATGTACCGGGGCAGGCTTGTGGAAACGGGGCCAGCCGACGAGGTGTACAGCCATCCGGTCCATCCGTACACGAAAAGCCTGATTTCCGCGATTCCTCTGCCGGACCCCGCTTCCGAGCGGGTGCGGCGCCGCATTCCCTACTCGCCGGCGCCGGAACGCGGCGGGATATACGACCTGCGGGAACTGGCGCCGCACCATTACGTCCGCTGCGACGAAGCGGGGAATTTCTGATTGGAGGATTCTTATGAGCAGACGGGAAAAGCTGTCGTCCTTTATTGACGCTTCCGGGGATGTCTACAAACAGATCGCTCTCGACATCCATGAGCATCCGGAGGTGAGCAACCATGAATTTTACGCGTGCAAAAGGCTCTCGGAGCAGCTGATCCGGGAAGGCTTTCAGGTCAAGGTGGACGTGGCGGGGCATCCTACGGGCTTCTCCGCATCGTACCGCTCGGAAAAGCCGGGGCCGGTGCTCGTTTTTCTGGCGGAGTACGACGCGCTAGCGGGGCTGGGCCACGGGTGCGGGCACAATCTTTTCGGCGCGACCTCCCTGCTGGCCGCGGCGGCGCTGAAACAGGTTGTCGATGAAACGGGCGGCGAGGTCCGGGTATATGGTACGCCCGGCGAGGAAGGCGGAGAAAACGGGAGCGCGAAAGGCAGCTTTGTCCGGGAGGGCTTCTTCCGGGATGTGGACGCCGCGCTGTGTGTGCATCCCGGCGCGGAAAAGCACCAGCTGACGGGCAAAGCGTTGGGCTGCGCGCCGGTGGACATCGAATTCCGGGGCCGGGCCTCCCACGCGTCCGGAGCGCCGGAAAAGGGTATCAACGCGCTGGACGCGGTCATCCAGGTATACAACTCCATCAACGCGCTTCGACAGCATCTGCCGAAGGACGTCAGGATCCACGGGATCATCGTGAACGGTGGCGACGCCCCTAATACCGTGCCGGACTACGCCAAGGCAAAATTTTATCTGCGCGCGGCGACGGCGCCCGGATTGGACGAGGTATACGGCAAAGTGGAGCGCATCGTGCAGGGTGCGGCGCTTGCCACGGGGACAAAAGGGCGGATGCAGCCTTACCAGAACCGGGTGGAGAACATGATCCCCACCCCGTCGTTCGACGCCGTTTATGCAAAAAATCTCACCCTCTTCGGGAAAACGATATCCCCAACGGATGAAAAGGAACCGCTGGGTTCTTCCGATGTGGGCAACGTGTCGCAGGTGATTCCCGTCATCCAGCCGAGCATCCGGATTTCCGACAAGCCTGTGGCGGGTCACAGCGAGGCAAAGAAAGAGGCGGCCCGCTCGGGAAAAGGGCTTGCCTCCATCCTGCTGGGGGCGAAAGTGCTGAGTTACACGGCGCTGGACCTTCTGGAGGACCCACAGCTGCTCCGATCGATCCAGGCCGAGCACCGCCGGCTGGTGGAGGAGCAGAAGGCGGCGGAACAGTGAAAGAGGGGCACATGCCGTGAGCCCGCGGGTACGGATGGGCAACCGGCCGAAGAGCGGACCGCCGGGAAACATTTTGCCGGCGCACCGCGGGATACGTTCCGGCATGTTTTCCAGCCGGGATTTCCGCTGAAAATCACCCGGAGCAGACTCGCCGGAAGGATAAAGAGACCCAAAAGCAGTGAGAGCCGGCCGGGTCAAACCTGGCCGGTCCTTTTATACCCTGATTCCCATAAAAATTCAAAGGGGGCTTCCGCATGAATCCAAATACGACAGCAATCCATGGATTGCCGGCGTTCTGCATGATCCCGGAGGTAAAACGAATGCCCGGCAGGGCATAAAACATCTAAGACAATTCTATCGGTCCATATTAAACTGCAAAAATCACCTTCCAGGGAAACCAATATCAGTCATAAAATACGATTTGTTAAGGAGAGACCACAATGCCAGCAGCAAAAGAAGTAAAATATGCAAGCCCCGTCGATCCTGAAAAACACGGCAAATTTGTTGAAAACAAGGAAGGAGTCGAGGCTTTTCGCGAAGAAACCTTTATTTTTAAAGACAGAATCGGGACGGAACAATATCCGGCGGAAAAGGGCAGATATCACCTTTACCTCGCCTATGTCTGCCCGTGGGCTCAGCGGGTCCAGCTGGCCGCGGACTATCTCGGCCTTCAGGATGTGATCTCCTATTCTTATGTGGATCCAAACAGGGATGCAAGAGGATGGGGATTCCGGGAAAAAACCGGGCCCGACCCCGTAAACGGGTTTACGTTTCTGAGGGAGGCTTATCTTCAGAGCGACCCGTCGTTCAAGGGTGTGCCTTCCGTCCCGCTCATCTGGGATAAGCGGACGGGACGCATTGTCAACGATACTTATCCGGATACCCTAGTCGATGTTGCGACGAAATTTTCCGCATTCAGCAAGCGTAAAGCGGACCTGTACCCGGAACCTCTGCGGGCCGAACTGGATAAAAAAATCAGGGAAATCGAAAACGGCCTTTATTACAACGGCTTCTATGCGCTGATCTACGCCGGCGACACTTCGGAGTACCGGCGCCTTTCCGCCGGAGTCATCCGCGAGTTTGAAGGATACGAGAAGCTACTGTCGTCGCGGCAATATCTTGCGGGGGATTCCCTGACCATAACGGATATCGCGTTCTGGGTGCTGTTCGTGCGGCTGAACCTCAGCTTTTCCAAAATCTTTGATTCTCAGCCGCAAAGCCCGCTGGATTTCCCGAATCTGTGGGCCTACGCGCAGCGTCTGTATGGGATCCCCGAATTCAGGGACATCGTCCGCTTCGACTATTTTAAAGAATCCTATTTTGAAAATGACTTTCTCCGCGAGTCTTTAGCCTATAAATAATCCCTTCAGCCCTCCCCGGCATCTCAATCCCGCCAGACCGTACGATACACTTCTGAAAAGGAAAGGGAATCAACTTGAAAACGATAAAAGGCATCACGTCATTTTTGCTTGCCGCTGTGATCGGAATATTCTCGGCCGCCTGCTCGAGCTCTCCGGCCGGCAGCACTTCTTCCACCGCAAACTCACAGGCTTCTTCCTCCGTATCCGCTTCCTCTTCCGCGGCGACGCGGAAGACCATCACGGTCGGTTACATCAGCGACGGCAAACCGACGACATACAAGGATGAATCCGGTCAGGCGCAGGGGCTGGAGGTGGAAGTTTTGAAGCTGGTGGCAAAAGAACTCCCCGAATACAAATTTGAATTTGTCGCCGGCGATCAGTCCGCCGTCCTGCTGGGCGTAGACCTTGGCAAATACCAGATCGGGTTGGGAAATTTCTTCAAAACCTCCGCCCGTGAGCAGAAATACGTATTTCCGGATGAGTCGGTGGGGATTTCCCTGATTTCCCTGATCGTAAATAAAAAATACCAGGCCACGGTCAGCAATCTTGCTGACGTACATAATAAAGACCTGACGTTTGTTCCGCTCCCGGCGACAAACGCAAACTACACGATGATCCTGAACTGGAACAAGGACCATCCTGACCAGACGGTCAAAATCGGTTCGGCGGCCGAATGGAATGCTTCCGAGGCGGTAAAGTGGGTCGCGGAGGGCCGTTACGACGTCATGCTTGGGCCGAACTCCGTTTACAAAAGCATCATCTCTCAGCTTGGGCTAAGCGATAAAGTCGTTGTAAACGACCCGTTTACTTATGTCAATTCCTACGCGATCTTTGGCAATGACCAAGCGGAACTGGCGTCGAAATACAGCGCGGCTGTTAAAAAGCTGAAGGCGGACGGCACTTTGGACCAGCTCGGAGAAAAGTTCTACGGTTCCGACGTTTACCACTATTTTGACGGAAAAACCGGAGCGGACCAGTACCGCTGGAACTGACCCGCACGCCTGAGGGCCGGCAAGACGAAAGACCTGGCTTTATCTTGTAAAGCCAGGTCCAAATTTATATGCCGCATTACGCACCCGCACGGTCCGGGTCCTTCCCGGTTTAGCGGCCTACAATGCCGGAATCTCCGGCGCACTGAGAGGTGATTACACATTGACCCTGACATTCGACCTTTCCTATTTTCTGAGAGCGATCTTCAAGCTGGCGCTTTCCGTTCCGTTTACATTGGCCCTTACCCTATGTTCGCTGGTTTTCGGGAGCCTGCTGGGGATTTTTCTGACGGCAGGCAAGCTTTCAGAAACTGTTGCCATACGCAAAATTTGTTTTGGGTATACGACGGTCATCCGCAGTACCCCGACGATCGTCCTTCTTTTTCTTGTTTATTATGGACTTCCGCTTCTGTTCCAACTGTTCGGGCGGGATATCAACCGGGTCCCGTCAAGCATTTTTGTGATCATTACATTTACGCTCTATACCTGTTCCTACCTTTCGGAACTGTTCCGATCCTCTTATCTTGCCGTCAGCAGAGGGCAATTTGAAGCGGCAATCAGTGTGGGGCTCAACAATATCCAGGCGATGCGGCGAATCATTTTGCCGCAGGCCCTTCTGATCGCGCTTCCCAATCTGGGCAACACCGTTATAACAACCATGAAAGAAATGTCGCTTGCTTTTACGATCGGTACGCTGGACCTTCTCGGCCAGGCGAAGATTGTATTGGCCAACGAATACGACGTTCATACTCTGGAAGTTTATACGGCCGCCGCGGTCCTTTATTGGCTTTTATGCTTTACTCTGGAAAAGATTTCGAAGGCTGTGGAACGGTCGGCATCGAAACATCTGCAGCAGGCGGATGCTTAACGAAAGCAGGGTGAAAAAATGCTGTTTGACCTTTCGTCCGCAATTGAGATATTCAAGACCACGCTGCTGGGGATCCCCACAACGATCCTGGTCACCGTCGGCACCCTTGCCGTTTCTCTGCCGCTTGGGCTGCTGATTGCCGTCATCCGCGTGAATCATTTCAGAATACTGGATCAGCTGGCAGCCATATACGTCTCCGTCATCCGGGGGGTTCCTCTTGTGATTCAGATTTTCCTGATCTTCAACATCGTCCCCCGGCTGGTCGTGACGGTCACCCAAAGCAGGGATATTTTTCACGTCAACCCCATTCTGTATGCATTTCTCGTGTTCTGGCTTGGATACACGGCTCTTCTTTCCGAGGTGTTCCGTTCGGCCATCATCGCCCTGGACCCCGGTCAGCTGGAGGCGGCCTGCTCGGTGGGAATGACCGCAGGGCAGGCCTACCGACGGATTTTGCTGCCTCAGATGCTCACCAGCGCTCTGCCGAACATCGGGAATATCACCCTGAGCCTGATTAAGGGCAGCTCGCTGGTCTATTTGATGGGCATCCAGGATATCACCGCCTACGCAATCATCGCCGCCGCCGGGAATCTGCGATATTTTGAAGCCTATCTTGATATTTTTATCATTTATCTTGTGATCTGCGTGGCAGTTAACAAGCTGTTTGAAAAAGTGGAAATTCATCTGCGCAAATATCAATTCCAGGCCTAAAGAAGAATAAGGGGGACTGCTTATGATTGCGATTCAAAACATCCATAAAGCCTTTGGCAGCAATGAAGTCTTAAAAGGTGTAAATATCCGGGTGGAACACGGCGACGTTGTTGTAATCATCGGACCGAGCGGTTCCGGGAAAACCACCTTGCTGCGCTGCATCAACTTTTTGGAAAAGGCGGATGACGGCCGATTGACCATCGGTGACCTGAGCGTGGATTTCCGGACGGTCACCAAAAAGGAGATTCGGCAAATCCGTTACAGGACGGGATTCGTTTTTCAAAACTACAATCTGTTTGCAAATAAAACGGCGCTCGAAAACGTAACGGAAGGGCTGATCGTCGCCCGAAAGGTACCCCGCGGGTCCGCCGAAAAAACTGCGCTGGAGGCGCTGAATAAGGTCGGTTTAAGCGACCGCTGTTCCTATTACCCAAGTCAGCTGTCCGGCGGTCAACAGCAGCGGGTGGGCATTGCGCGCGCCCTGGTCCTCAACCCGGAGGTAATTCTGTTTGATGAGCCCACCTCTGCTTTGGATCCCGAACTGGTGGGGGAAACCCTGAACGTCATTAAAAAAGTGGCCAAAGAAGGGATCACCATGGTCGTCGTGACTCATGAAATGTCCTTCGCCTCTGAAGTTGCCAATCGGGTCATTTTCATGGACCAAGGCGTTATTGTCGAAGAGGGATCGCCCCGTGATATTTTCACAAGACCGAAAGAAGAAAGGACTAAGCAATTTTTAAAAAGGATCCTTCCGTCTACATCCTCGGAATACAATTTGCTGGAACGGCAACAGGATTGCTGAAATAAACGAAACTGGTAAGATAAGGCCGAAAGGCGCATAGATGCTGATTCGCTGCGCATAGAACGGCGGCAGGGAGAGAATTTCTTCCTGCCGCCGCGCTGTTTGGGGCATCCTTTTCAATGCGAAAAAGGGTTGAAACCGGGACCTCCACGGCAAATGCAATTCATCTTCAGACGGCAGAAATCGCCGCCAAACGCGCAGGGATGAAAACGGACGATCTGCGTGAAAGGACGGACGACATCAGAAACGCGGGCCGCATGTGCCGGATTAGTCTTGTCCGCAAAGCCGGAAAAGGGAATGCCGGATCGGCCGGTAATCCTGCGCAGGAATTAAACTTTCCCTGTTGAAATGCTCCATTTTAAAACCAACGCTTGACAGTCGGCTCTATATTTTGTTGATGGTCAGAATTTCGTTGGATTTCTCCATGATCGTCGCGTTGTTGATATCCATTTGGCGCACCAGGCTGATGTAAAGGCTTTCAATAATGCAAAGCGCAGGAATGCGTTTCGTCATAATCTCGCCGATAAGATTTTTGACATAGGCGGCTGTGATCAAAGAGATACCGGATAATTTTGACAGTGTGGACATTGGAAATACAAACTTTCCAATGGCTGAGGTCAGGCAAAAGCTGGACCGAATCCGCGCATACATAGAACAGCGTGGGCTGACAGGCGTTGTACTTGCGCGGAGGGACAATTTCAGTTGGCTTTCCTGCGGAGGCAACAACGGCGTAGTTGTTCCGGATCAGGAAGGTGTCGGCGCATTCGTCGTTACCAAGGAACGGTTGTACCTGGTTGCCCAGGTGATGGACGGGCAGAGGCTGCTGGACGAAGAACTGGCCGGCATGGAGGTCGATTACGTTCCTTTGCATTGGTATAAAGGCTCAAGAATCGGAAAGGCCGTTGAGATCGCCGGAAAAGCATCCGCGGCAGACGTTCCTGCGGACGGGGCCAGATATATTCTCCCTGATATTTACTCTTTGCAATACCCTTTGACGGAAAACGAAATCCGGAAGCTCCGCTGGGCCGGAAAGCGGGTGGAGGAAGCGATCACGCAGACTATCCGGGAAATCCGGCCGGGGATGGTTGACTATGAAGCAGAAGCAATTCTTCTTTCGGCTCTTGCGAAGAACAATATCCACTGCGATATCTTGCTGATTGGGACGGACGAGCGGATTTTCCGTTATCGCCACCCAAGCCCAAGCGGCGCGAAGCTTGGGAAATATGTATTTCTACACCCTGCAGCAAAGTATGAAGGGCTGCATGTGAATGTAACGCGAAGCATTTACTTCGGCGATTCTTTGCCAAACTCAATAGAGAGGCCATACCGTACAGCCATGGATGTGGAAGCGGCCTGCATTGCCTCCTGCGTCCCCGGAAAGCGCTGGTGCGACATTCTGAAGATGCAGAAGTCCATGCTTGCACAGCGCGGATACCCGGAGGAATGGCGGAATCACTTTCCGGGAGGACGTACCGGGTACTCCGTCTGCGAATGCGATTTTTCGCTCAGTGCCGACAGAAGCATCGTTGACAGGGAATGCTACGACTGGTTCATAACGGTTACCGGTGCGAAAGTCGAAGAGCTGAGTCTGAACGCCGGCGGAAAACACGAGATACTCTCCAGCGCCGGAAACTGGCCGGTCAGAAGATATGAAATTGATAAAGAGGTGATTGATATGCCCGATGTTCTTCTTCGCTGACCGGGTCCGGTGAATTGGACCCTTATATGATAGGAAGAAAGAGGTGAGCCCTTTTGGGTGAGAAGTATATACTTGAGACTCATGATATCTGCAAGGCCTTTGCGGGAAACGCAGCACTTCAGAATATCAGCCTGAATATCAGAAAATCCTCTGTTCACGCGCTGATTGGAGAGAACGGGGCCGGCAAGTCCACATTTGTAAATATCATCAGCGGCGCGTTCCCAGCCACATCGGGATATTTTGAATTTGAGGGCAGGCAGATTACCCATCTTACTCCCCGCGAAGCACAGGCTATCGGGATCGGAGTCGTTCATCAGGAACTGAACCTGATCCCGGAGATGACGGTGGCCCGTAAACTGACGGAACAGTATCCGTACCAGAAAGCCGAATGCAAAAAAGCGGCACTGAAAGTTACGAACCTTTCCCAGGGAACATTTCTGAAAGACATTTCCTTTCAAACCTATCAGGGAGAGATTCTCGGGCTGTACGGCCTGGTTGGGGCGGGCAGAACCGAGCTTGCGCGCTGCATCATAGGCGCCGACCGCAAAACTTCCGGTGAAATCGAGATTGATGGACGGAAGGTCCGCCTGAAAAATCCGACGGAGGCGATCCGCGGCGGAATCGCTTATATTACCGAGAGCCGAAAGGAATTTGGCCTGATGCTGGATATGCACATTGGGTTTAATGTGAGCATTTCCGTTTTAAAGCAGTTTTTGAACAGACTGAGAGGGATCAATCGAAAAGCGGAAAATACACAGGTTCTCCGGATGATTCATGATCTTGCCATTAAGACGGAATCTTCTGAAAAAGTCGTAAGGGAACTGAGCGGCGGAAACCAGCAGAAGGTTCTGCTTGCCAGATATATGCTCACGAAACCTAAAGTCCTGATTATCGATGAACCGACGCGCGGAGTCGACGTCGGGGCAAAGGTCAGCATCTATCAGATTCTGAACAGGCTGAAGGAGGAAGGAGTCTCCATCCTGATGATCTCGTCCGATCTTCCCGAAGTGATGGGAATCAGCGACAGAGTGCTGGTGATGTATAACGGCGCTGTTACCGGCGAGTTCGCGCATGACGAGCTCACAGAAGAGAGCATCGGATTAAGTGCATTTGGGGATAAGAAGGGATAACGTTCTTTCTCAGATTTCCGTCAACGGAATCGTGGTTATCGGTATGACTTTCATTTTGCTTACCGGCGGCATCGATATTTCGGTCGGTTCGGTTGCGGCGTTTACATCCATGATAACCGCAATGCTCCTGGTCAGCAAAAATCCGTTTGGCAGCAGTATCGCCGTAGCATTGATTGTCGGAATCGGCGTGGGTGTCGCAATCGGAGCAATATCGGGGTTTTTCGTCAGCAAAATTGAACTGCAGCCGTTCATTGTCACGCTTGCCATGATGACCATCTTCAGGGGCATGACGATGGTGATCTCACAGGGGAACCCTGTGTCACAATTGGGTACGACCTTCAGCTATATCGGCGTAAAATACCTTGGGCCCATTCCTATTAACGTCATCATTATGTCGGCGTTTTATGCCATCGCTTATTACATTTTATGCCGTACAGCTGCTGAAAGATGTGAAGAACCCAAAAATTGTCATTCTGAGAGGGACCTCCGGAGTCGATGCGGACAAACAAAGATATGACGACTTTATACAGGGGATTAAGGGCACAGCGCTTGAAAATGCCGTAATTGCGCAGGTCAACAGGCAATTCGACACACAGACCGGCTTTACGGTGATGCAGAACGTGATTCAGGCCCAGCCCAAAATCGACCTGGTTTACGCAGAAAACGACACTATGGCTCTTGGTGCTCTGCAGGCGCTGGAAGCAGCCAACAGAAAAGACGTAAAAATCATCGGATACGACGGGTCCACCGAGTGTGTTCAGAAAATTGCGGAAGGCAAAATCACCGCTACCGTCGCTCAGAAATTCAAGGCTCTGGGCACCACTGCTGTCGATTGGGCCGCCAAGGCGGCGGAAGGAAAAGCAGGAGATGCCCCTGCCACAATTTCAATTGGTACAGAACTTGTTACATCCGAAAACGCCAAGGGGTATGTGTTCAAGTAATCCGTTTGTAATGCGGCAAAAATGGATCAACCACAAAGCCGGCACCGATTGTAGCGGTGCCGGCTTTCTGAATTATGCGAAAACAGCGCAACGGAACCCGAAAAGGGTCTCCCGGAATGATATCGCCAATCCCGGGACCAGCTGCGTGATGCTGCCTTAAACCCCCGGCAATTACGCCGCCGGCGGCCACAGGGATGGTCTCTTCTTTGCCGTGCGCAAAATGCGCAGCATTGGCGACTTTCACACAATCGGGACGATGATCATCGCCGTCCGGGAATTCGTTTTGTGGGATGCTCTGAACATCGGCACGGATTTTCCCTCCCGGCTTGGAAAAATTCCCCATAAGGTCTGGCAGGGCAGGCTGAAGAGCTCTTTCTATGCAACAGGGAAAGCCCACTAGATTTTCGCATAGAATCGGCGG
>JAEZRH010000092.1 GCA_023412845.1 Bacillota bacterium | reverse complement strand
AATGTCATGCGTGTATTCCGGCGCTTCCACGCGGAACCTTCGATTCTTCCGTTTTGCGAGAATGAACAGGGCGATACCGATAACTAGGATCAGAACCGCCCCCACGGCGTCGAGAATGCCAAGAAAGAAATCCCTTTGCTTTCTGTACTGGTCTGCTTTCGCCTCCTGCATCTCTTCCGCCTCAATGGAAGAAACCACGGAGGAACTGTCCCTGCGGGCCGACTGCGGGAACAGGTTCTGCGGCATCAGCAGGCGCACCTCGACGGAAGTTTTCGCAGGAATTTCATTGGCGGAAAAACTGACCTGCTTTTCGGAATCGACCGCGATCCTGCTGTCCGAAAGGTCGGTATGAAGCCAGGCCCTGACATCGCTTTTCGAACTGCCCGACGGAAACTCCACCGCTCCGTTCATGCTGGCGATCGGGAGGGTGAAATTCTGCGGCAGAAAGAAATAATACAGTTCGGCCGCATCGCTGTGGACCAGGACGATATTTTTGACCGTATAAGTGATCGAAAAGCTGCGTGTGCCCGCTTCTATAGGCGGCATGAACCAGCCGATCTCCGTTTCCTGCCCGGTCTTATGCAGATAACACCGGTCCTGCATTTCGTTGCCATTCACCTGTTCCGGGTCCACGTCGCCGGCGAACTGATACCGCACATGCCGGTCCACGTCGAAGACGGACAGGTTTTCGATCCCGTCCGTCTTCGAAGAATCGTTCGGAAAGGTCCGGTATAAATTGCTGTACGGCCTGTTTCTGTCGTCCAGCCGCACTTTCCACGTCTCCGTGACCGTCATATCGCCGTTTTGGCCCAGGACGGCACGAATTCCCAGATTTTCCATCACCTGCTGCGAGCTGTTGGTGTAATCCGGGCTCCAGGCGCCAAGGAACAGCCAGCCTGCCGCGGCGACGGCGGCAGACAGGGCAATTGTGAGAAATTTCCTGCAGAAACGGCGGCGCATAGAATCTCTCCTCGCAAAAATCAAAACTTTACCTGCGGAACGGCCTTATCGGATTCTGCGGCCTCAAAGTATTTTTTCAGGGCGAAATGGAAAACGGACGCAATGATGTTGGACGGGAAGTGCATGACATATTCATTGAATCTCATCGCCGTATCGTTATAAAACTGGCGGGATACGGCAATTTTGCTTTCGATATCTTTCAACTGGCTCTGAAGGTCGAGAAAATTCTGGTTGGCCTTCAGGTCGGGGTACTGCTCCGCCGTGGCGAACAGGTTTACGATGGCGCGCGACAGCTTGTTGTTGTTTTCCATGGCTTCTTCCGGCGTTTTGGAACTCATGGCCGCGCTGCGCCATTTCGTGACTTCTTCAAACGTACTCTTTTCATGTGCGGCATAGCCTTTTACCGTCTCAACAAGGTTTGGAATCAGGTCGAACCGTTTTTTCAGCTGAACGTCGATCTGCGCCCAGCCGTTGTCGACCCTTACGGAAAGCGAAACCAGCTTGTTGTACGCGGAAACGACCCATAGGATAAGCAGAACGACCACCGCAAGGATTACGATTCCTGTCCAGTTCATAACAGATGCACCTCCTGATAAATTTGTCAAGGATGAATTTGCGTTAAGAGCTTATCCGCGGATAAGCCCTTACTGTCTGCCGCCCTCGGAAACGGAATTTGAAATCTTGTAGCAAAGCGTCATCAAACTGTCGTTCAGATGGACATTCTCGATAAGCGCATCCGGATATTGGAGCCCGATATCGTAATGGCTGAAATTCCAGAAATTGCGGATGCCAAGCGCATAAAGCTGCTTTGAAAGCTGTTCCGCCGCATTGCGTGGGACGCAGAAAGTAGCCATGACGGGCTGCTCCGTCCTGCAGAAGGACTCCAGCTCTGCAGCATCCCGAACTTGAAGGCCGGCAAGCGGTTTGCCGATTTTGGCAGGGGAGCTGTCGAAAATCCCGATCAGCCTGAACCCTTCGGCGACAAAGGACATATGGTTCGCGATCGCCCGCCCGAGATTCCCGGCGCCCAGCAGAATCGTTTTATATTCTCCGGAAAGCCCGATGATCTTACCGATCTCGTCGCAAAGCTGGCTGACAATATAGCCGTACCCCTGCTGGCCGAAGCCGCCGAAGCAGTTGAGATCCTGACGGATCTGCGAAGCCGTAAGGCCCAGCTTTTCGGAAAGTTCGGTGGAAGAGATTCTGGTTACCCCGCTTTCTTTCAGATGATAAAGGAAGCGGTAATAGCGGGGTAATCTTCTGACTACCGACATGGAAATATTTTCACGTTTTTGCATAACAAGGCAGCCTCCCGACTGATTTGCATTTTAAAGGCTCAAAGCAATCCTTTCAGCCTTTTATCCACATAATGTAAAAAGGTTTCGGTATCCACCGCCGTCTTGCCCGGCAGCGTCGAAATGGCGGCCAGATCGCCGGTCATTACCCCGTGCTCGATTGTTTGAACGGAAGCCGTCTCCAGCTTTTCCGCAAACCGGGAAAGAGCAGGCGTTCCGTCCAGCTCGCCGCGCTTTTTCAGGGCGCCCGTCCAGGCGAACAGGGTCGCCATGGAATTGGTCGACGTCTTTTCGCCTTTCAGGTATTTGTAGTAATGGCGCTGAACGGTGCCGTGCGCCGCTTCGTATTCATACACGCCGTCCGGTGAAACGAGCACGCTGGTCATC
Source organism: Bacillota bacterium (assembly GCA_023412845.1). Lineage (GTDB taxonomy): Bacteria > Bacillota > Clostridia > Oscillospirales > Acutalibacteraceae > Thermocaproicibacter. The sequence goes on along the minus strand of JAEZRH010000092.1, from coordinate 7,077 downwards.
ATGGCGAGACTGCCGAAAGCGGTCGCGACCATGTCGCTCATAACGTCGCCGTCGTAATTCTTGCACGCCCAGATAAAACCGCCTTCGGACCGCACCACGCGGGCGACCGCGTCGTCGATCAGCGTATAGAAATAGGTAATGCCGGCGTCTTCGAATTTTTTCCGGTAGGACGTTTCGAACAGTTCCCGGAAAATATCCTTGAAACGATGGTCGTATGTTTTGGAAATCGTGTCTTTGGTCGAGAACCAGAGATCCTTCTTTACGCCGAGCGCATATTGGAAACAGGATTTCGCAAAATTTGCAATGCTTTGATCCACATTGTGCTGGCCCTGAATAATGCCCGGCGTGGAAAATCTGTGAATCAGCGAGCGCTCCTCTCTCCCATCCGCCTTTGTAACAAGCAGCTCCGCCTTCGCGCCGGCGGGTACGGCCATCTCCACGCCGCGGTATACGTCGCCGTAAGCATGGCGGGCGATCGTAATCGGCTTTTTCCAGCCTGGGATCAGCGGCGTGACGCCTTTTACAAGGATCGGCGTGCGGAACACCGTACCGTCCAGAATGGCGCGAATGGTACCGTTCGGAGACTTCCACATCTGTTTGAGTCCGTATTCTTTCACACGGTCGGCATTCGGTGTAATGGTAGCGCACTTTACGGCAACTCCGTATTTTTTTGTTGCCTCCGCTGCTTCCGTCGTTACACGGTCGTCCGTCTTATCGCGGTGTTCCAGCCCAAGATCATAGTATTCCGTTTTTAAATCTATATAGGGTTCGAGAAGGATCTCCTTGATTTCCTTCCAGATCACGCGGGTCATTTCGTCCCCGTCCATCTCAACCAGCGGGGTGACCATTTTGATTTTATCCGGCATGAGTCAGCCTCCCAATCATTAAATCCATACATGTATCAGCCCAAGAATCAGAAGATGGGCCGGGTAGAAGATATAGAAAGTCCATTTTGAGTACCGGCCGCCGCCCCGCTCCCCGTTGTACCGCGCCAGAATCGGCAGACACAGCAGTACGCCGAGCTGAAACAGCTGCGAAGTAACCGAAGCTCCCATAGCGGCGGAAGAAAGCGTGAAAACAATCTCTTCCAGGACCGCCGCAAAAGCAAACCAGAACGCCTGCTGCCTGAAATCGCCGCGATAGACCCAGAAGATCAGGCTGAACAGGATATCGAAAAACATCCAGTCGCCAGGCAGCGCAAACACGCACAGTCCGGTGATGATCACCGCGCGGAGGAGACGGTTCTTCACCGAGTCCCACGCCCAAATGGCCAACAGGCCGAGAAACAGCGTATAGATCACGCTGAAAGTCTCGGTGCCCGCATTCGGGTCGACAAACAGGAATCTGCGCGATTCAAAAAGCGCAAACGGGAACTGGGAGATTACGGCAAAAACGAACAGCCGAAGCGCATATTTTTTCACGCTGCGCGTATGGGCGTACCCCTCCGCGAGAAAGAAGCACATGGTCGGCGCCGTGATTCTGCCGACGACGTGCATCAGCTGCCCGGCCACGGAGGCAAAGGGTACGAACGCCCAGGCAATGTGGTCGATCAGCATGCAGGTGATGGCGATCCATTTGATCTGATTGCCCGTCAGGCCCCTGCGCGCGGTGAGTTCCACTCGATTACCCCTTCCCGCTTTGCTGGCCCGTGTAGTCCAGCAGACCGCCTGCAAGAACCATGAGACACTGACGTTCGCTCAGCGCGGCTTCGACTTCGAACTCGGTTCCTTTGGTTCGATTGCGGACAATGATCGGCAGATGGTTCTGAATGGCGCTGCGGATATCCGGCAACTCCAGATCGTCCATCTGGTCGATGCCGGCATAATCGGATTCCTTTTTGAACACCAGCGGCAGGATGCCCGCGTTCGCAAGGTTTGCGCAGTGGATACGCGCAAAACTTTTTACAATGACCGCTTTGATGCCGAGATAAAGCGGGACCAGCGCCGCGTGCTCGCGCGAAGAGCCCTGCCCGTAATTGGAACCGCCTATGATGATGCCGGAGCCGTACTCTTTACAGCGCTCCGGGAACGTCCTGTCGCAGACCGCGAAACAGAATTTCGACATATACGGAATGTTGGAGCGGTACGGCAGGATCTTCGCGCCCGCCGGCATGATATGATCGGTCGTGATGTTGTCGCCGACCTTCAGAAGCGCCTTGGCCGAGATGCTTTCCGGCAGCGGCGAAGTCGCCGGGAACTCCTTGATATTCGGTCCGCGCACGATCCTGACGTCTTTCGCCTCCTCCGGCGAAGCGGGAGAAAGGATCAGATTGTCGTCGATGTCGAAATGCTCCGGCATGGCGATCTGCGGTTCCCCGCCGAGCGTACGCGGGTCCGTCAGGACGCCGGTGACGGCCGAAGCGGCAGCCGTCTCGGGACTGACAAGGTAGACCTGCGCGTCGGCGGTCCCGGAACGCCCCAAGAAATTGCGGTTGAAGGTACGGAGCGAAACGCCGCCGGAGTTCGGCGACTGCCCCATGCCGATGCAGGGACCGCAGGCGCACTCCAGCACTCTCGCCCCCGCACCGATCAGATCGGCCAGGGCGCCGTTGCGCGCGAGCATATGGTAAACCTGCTTGGAACCGGGAGAAATGGTCAGACTCACTTCAGAAGATACGGTTTTGCCCTTCAGAATGGAGGCAACGCGCATCAGGTCGCGGTAGGAAGAATTCGTACACGAACCGATGCAGACCTGGTCGATTTTGATGGGTCCGATTTCCTCCACGGTCTTCACGGCGTCCGGACTGTGCGGACACGCCGCCATTGGTCTGAGAGAAGAAAGGTCGATGCGGATAGTTTCGTCGTATACGGCGTCCGCATCCGGCGAAAGTTCCGTCCAGTCCTGTTCCCTTCCCTGAGCCGCAAGGAATTCCCTCGTGACCTCATCGGAGGGAAAAACGGAAGTGGTCGCGCCGAGTTCCGCGCCCATGTTGGTGATGGTAGCCCGCTCCGGCACGGAGAGGCTTTTGACCCCTTCCCCCGTATATTCAACGATCTTTCCGACGCCGCCCTTGACCGTAAGCAGGCGCAGGACCTCAAGGATCACGTCTTTTGCGCTCACCCAGGGGGAAAGCTTCCCGGAAAGCTCGATCTGCAGGATTTTCGGCATCGTGATATAGTACGGCCCGCCTCCCATTGCGACGGCGACGTCAAGGCCGCCGGCCCCCATGGCCAGCATGCCGATCCCCCCCCCGGTCGGCGTATGGCTGTCGGAACCGATCAGCGTCTTGCCCGGAACGCCGAAACGCTCCAGATGCACCTGATGACAGATGCCGTTGCCGGGACGGGAAAAATAAATTCCGTGCTTTTTTGCAACGGACTGGATGAATCTATGGTCGTCCGCGTTTTCAAAACCGCTCTGAAGGGTATTGTGGTCGACATAAGCGACGGAGCGCTCCGTTTTCACGCGGGGAATGCCCATTGCCTCGAACTCAATGTAAGCCATCGTGCCCGTCGCATCCTGCGTCAGGGTCTGGTCGATTTTCAGGCCGATCTCGGTTCCGGTTTCCATTTTTCCGCTTACAAGGTGGTTCTTTATAATTTTCTGCCCCAGTGTATAACCCATGTTGAATCTCTCCCGTAATGCCAAAGTAATTGTAAAAAAGGCGTCTTGTCTTTCAGCTGAGCCGCAATGGATGCCTTGGCAAGCAGCGGCTGAAAAGTCGTGGTTTTTGAAACGAACATTCAATTTTCTGCAGAATACCCATTTGCATATATTAGATGTATTATCTAATAAAATTAGCACATTGTCAATCTATTAACTTGCCAAAGAGAATTATTTCTGCAATTCCGCCGATTTCCTTGATGAACAAAACAACAGATGATATAATTATGATATATTTTCCGGATTCCCGCGGCGCCGTACCGCCCGATGCGTATGTTACCGCTCCCTTTTGGCAGAATAAAGCCATACGGAGGTGTAAACGCGTTATGAAAAACGACACGGAAAACGAAGACAAACCCGCGGAACGGGAAACGCAGCCGACTGAGCAGAGGATCGTGGACACCGGCTCCGTCATCACCGGCGACGGCAAACATCTGATCCACTGTCTGACTATCATCGGGCAGATCGAGGGTCATACGGTTTTGCCCTCTCAGAATAAGACGACAAAATACGAACATGTCATCCCACAACTGATCGCAATCGAAGAATCGCCGGATATCGACGGCCTGCTGATCATTCTGAACACGGTCGGCGGCGACGTCGAGGCGGGACTCGCCCTGGCGGAACTGGTTGCCGGCATGCGGAAACCGACGGTTTCGATCGTCCTCGGCGGAGGCCACTCGATCGGGGTCCCGCTGGCGGTGGCGGCGAAGCACTCTTTTATCGTTCCCAGCGCCACCATGACAATACACCCGGTCAGGGTCAACGGCCTTACGCTCGGCGTCCCTCAGACAATGGATTATTTTGAGCGGATGCAGGAACGGATCACAAAGTTCATCACGCAGAATTCCCATATCTCCGCCGAAAGGATGGAAGAACTGTCGATGAACACAAATGAACTGGTTCTCGACATTGGCACGGTGCTGGACGGCCCCCAGGCCGTTCAGGAGGGGCTGATTGATTCCCTCGGCAGCCTGTCCGACGCGCTCGACTGCCTTTACGGCATGATAGACGCCGCGAGGAAAAAAAGCAAACGCAAAAAGGACGAAAGCGCGAAGCAGCAGCGTTTGAAGCTGGCCAACAAGGCTTAACCCACTATCTATGCGGCGTTTCACGCCGCAGTACATAAGTTCTTTTGTATCGAGCGGATTCCGGCGCGTTTCGCGCCGACGGTGAAAAAATCTGCGGTATAATGGATTGCCGCATACCGCATCGAACGGTAAGACCGGCGGAAACTTTTCACTGCCGATGCGGACTGATTTCAAAAATGGATTTAGGTGATATGATTTTGGCAAGGAAACAAAAAACGCAGCGGAAACGGCCGGCGGGGAGCGCATCCCGCGCCCAGGCTTCCGCCAAGGCCGGGCGCGATCCTCAGGCGGAAAAGCAGAGAGGGCAGATTGCCGCCATCGTTTTGTTCGCCGCCGCGATCCTGACCGGCTGCCTGGTGCTGATCGAAGGGGACAATATCTGGCTCTGGTGCCATGACGCGCTTCTCGGGCTTTTCGGAAACTGCGCCATCCTCTGGCCGATTCTGCTTCTTTACATATCGATTATGCTGACGCTTGAAAAATACGCCGCCCGCACCGCGGGCAAAATGGTTCTGATGGTCCTTATCATCATCCTTTTCTGCGCAGTGGTGTACGCTTTTCTGGCGCCGGAGGGCGTTTCGCTCCGGTCGTTTTTCCAAAAGCTCCTCGCGCTTTACGACGAGGGAGTGAAGCATTCGGGTTCAGGCCTCGTCGGCGGCCTGATCGGCATACCGGCCGTTGCCGGGCTCGGCCCGCTCGGCGCAAAGATCTTCCTGATTCTCGCGCTTTTCATCGCGGTCATGATCCTGACGGGGACAAGCCTGTTTCAGCTTTTCCATACCATGAAAAGGCCTGCCGACGCGGTGATGTCCGGCATCGGAGCGGTGCGCGAGCACAGGATACAGCGCAACCGCCGCGAAGCGCAGATAGACATCCCGCTCGACGAAGCCGGCCTGCCGCTGCACCCCGTCCGCTCCCCTTCGCCGAAACCCGGACCCGCCAAAAAAAACGACAAGCTCGAGCGCCTGAAAAAGGTGTTTTCCATCGAGAGTGCGGAGAGCCGGGCGTCCGCCGCAGCGAACCCGGAACAGCCGGCCGCCGTCGAGGCGCCTTTGCCGGTTCAGCAGCAGCCGGCCATCGCCGACATTCCGCCCGCCGCGCCGGCCGAAGCAAAAAGCGCGCCTTCGGCACCGCCTGTAAAAATCCAGCAGGCAAGCGAAGACGTGCCGATGAACGACGGCGAATACCACCTCCCACCGATCTCCATGCTGGAAACGACAAAAGAGCAGAGCGAGATGGATATCGTCAGCGAGATCCAGACGAACGGCCGCATGCTTGTGGATACGCTGAACAGCTTCGGCGTACAGACTTCGTTTGTCGGATACAGCCGCGGGCCCGCCGTGACGCGCTACGAGCTGCAGCCCGCGGCCGGGGTGAAAATCAGCAAGATCACGAATCTGTCTGACGATATCTCCATGAACCTCGCGACCGCCGGCATCCGCATCGAGGCGCCGATCCCCGGCAAGGCGGCGGTGGGCATAGAGGTGCCGAACAAGAAAAACACGGTCGTCCGCATGAGGGATCTTGTGGAAAGCAACAGCTTTTCCGCCGCAAAAAGCCGCCTGACCGTCGCGCTCGGACGCGACATCGCCGGTGAAGTCGCGGTGGCCGATCTCTCCAAAATGCCCCATCTGCTCATCGCCGGCGCGACGGGCTCCGGCAAATCCGTGTGCATCAATTCCATGATCATGAGCCTGTTGTACAAATCTACGCCGCGCGAAGTGCGTTTTCTGATGATCGACCCAAAGGTCGTGGAACTCGGTATCTACAACGGCATCCCGCAGCTTCTCGTACCGGTCGTCACCGACCCGCGCAAGGCGGCCGGCGCCCTCGGCTGGGCGGTGGCGGAAATGCTGAAACGGTATAAGACCTTCGCCGAAAACAGCGTGAGGGACCTGAAGGCCTACAACTCGCTTGCGGCCTCGCGTGGCTACCAGAACGAAGACGGCCAGCCGATGGAGCATATGCCGCAGATCGTCATCATCATAGATGAGCTCGCCGACCTGATGATGGCCGCGCCGAACGAAGTGGAAGACTCGATCTGCCGCCTCGCGCAGATGGCCCGCGCAGCCGGGATGCACCTCGTCATTGCGACGCAGCGTCCGTCCGTGGACGTCATCACCGGCATTATCAAGGCTAACATTCCCAGCAGGATCGCGTTCGCGGTTTCTTCGCAGGTCGATTCCCGCACGATCCTCGACATGGGCGGCGCCGACAAACTGCTGGGGCACGGCGACATGCTGTTCTCTCCCGTCGGTTCGCAGAAGCCGAAACGGATTCAGGGCTGCTTCGTCAGCGACAGCGAAATCGAGTCTGTCGTGGGCTTCATCAAGAAGTCCAGCGAAGCGGACTATAACGACACCATCGCGGAAGAGATCGAGAA
>JAEZRH010000076.1 GCA_023412845.1 Bacillota bacterium | reverse complement strand
GGCGGCCACCTTACCATGGCGGGCGCGCAGCTGGACCGGATCTCGTCCGAACAGGCGAAAGGCATGCTTGTTGCGGCGATCCAGAAGGTCACACAGTAAGCTATGAATTTTTTGGAGGTTAGCCATGAAAGTAGTATTGCTTGAAGATGTCAAAGGGTCCGGAAAGAAGGGGGAGCTCGTTCAGGTGAGTGACGGCTTCGCGCACAATTTCCTGCTGCCCCGAAAGCTGGCCAAAGAAGCGAACACACAGGTGATCAGCGAACTGAAAAGCGCCCAGGACGCGAAGGAATACCACAGAAAGCAGGAGATGGAGGAGGCCCGCAAAACGGCATCCCTGCTTGAGGGCAAGACTCTGAAGATCGCCGTTAAATCCGGGCAGGGCGGTAGGCTTTTCGGTTCGGTCACTGCGAAGGAAATTTCCGATCAGCTCAAAGGCAGCCTGCATGCGGATGTCGACAAGCGGAAAATCGTCTTGGCGGATGAAATCAAGGCGTGCGGCACATACGAATTTGAAGTGAAACTTTTTTCCGGCATTTCAGCCAAGATGTATGTGCTTGTCACGGAGGAATGACTTTACCCGGAAGTCGCGGTGAACTGCATGGAGGCGCGGTATGGATGATTCGGTAACAGTCGGGTACGGAGGACTGAATCTCCCGTTCAGCCCGGAAGCGGAGCAGTCTGTCCTCGGTGCCGTCCTTCTGGATGCTTCCTGCATGGACCGCGTTGCGCAGATCCTGCCTCACGCGGATTATTTTTACCTCAGCACCAACAGCCGGATCTATTCCGTCATGCTGCAGATGTTTACGGAAGGACGGCCGATCGACTTCGTGACCGTCCTCGAAAACCTGAAAAAAAGCGGGAATTTTGATGAGGCCGAGAGCAAGACCTATTTGCTGCAGCTCGCGCAGCTCGTGCCGTCTATTTCTAACGTGGAATCCTACGCGGCCATTGTGCGCGACAAATACGACGTGCGCACCCTGATCACAGCCGCGAGAGATATCATAGAAGAGTCCTCGGCCGGGGAAGCGGACGCCACGGCACTGTTGGATTCCGCGGAACAGCGTATTTTTGACATTCGGCGCGGAAAAAATATGCAGAGCCTCCAGCGCATCAATGAAATCATCGTGGAGGAGTTCGACCGGCTGGACAAGCTGAATTCGCCGGACGCCGACCTTTACAAAGGGGTCCCCACCGGGATCCGCGAGCTGGACGACACCATCACCGGCCTGAACCGGACTGACTTCATCCTTCTGGGGGCAAGGCCAGGCATGGGCAAAACGAGTTTTGCCCTGAATATTGCCAGACACGCCGCCGTCAAGGCGGAAAAACGCGTCGCGTTTTTTTCCCTGGAAATGAGCAAGGAGCAGCTCGTTTCCAGGCTGCTTTCCACGGAAGCGCTGGTGGAAGGGACAAAGCTGCGCACCGGCAAGCTCTCGGAGGATGAGTGGGTCCGCCTGATCGAGGCCGGAGACATCCTGTCGAAGACGGAACTGTATTTTGACGACAATCCGTCCATTACCGTGCCGGAGATCAAGGCAAAACTCCGCCGTCTGCGCGACGTCGACCTCGTCGTGATTGATTATCTGCAGTTGGTGACATCCTCGGTGCGGATCGACAACCGCGTTCAGGAAATTTCCCAGATCACACGAAACCTGAAAATCATGGCCAAAGAACTCAACGTGCCGGTCCTGACGCTCTCTCAGCTCGCCCGTGACAGCGAAAAGAGGACGAACCACCGCCCGGTCCTTTCCGACCTGAGAGACTCCGGCTCCATTGAACAGGACGCCGATATTGTGCTGTTCCTGTACCGCGACGATTATTATCAGGATACCGATCCGCCGGATGAAACCGGGGACAGAAACCAGAGCGAATGCATCATTGCAAAAAACAGGCACGGCGAAACCAAGACCGTTCCCCTGCATTGGCAGGGTGAATATATGCGCTTTACCGCACAGGAGGTAATCCGCAGTGAATAGCGATATCGCGGAGATCGAAGCAAAAATTGAGCGGACGATCCGGGAATGGGACATGCTGCCGCCGGGCTGCTCCGTTGTCGTCGGGCTTTCCGGCGGGGCGGATTCCGTTGCGCTGACGCATTTTCTTCTGCGCTATGCTGCCCGGACCGGCATTCGCGTTGTTGCGGCGCACGTTAACCACTGCCTGCGCGGGGAGGAATCGGATGACGACGAGAGGTTTGTGCGCTCTTTCTGCGAAAAGAACCGTCTGGAACTGAAGGTCAGGCGCACGGACGTCGGATCCCTTGCAAAAAAGAATTCTCTCGGGATAGAAGAATGCGGGCGGGCAGTCCGCTATTCTTTTTTTAACAGCCTGTGCGGCCCGGGGAGCAGGATCGCAACCGCCCATACCTTGTCCGACAGCGCGGAGACGGTCCTTATGAACCTCGCCAAGGGCGCGGGAACGCGCGGACTGTGCGGGATCCCGCCGGTAAGGGGCAATGTCGTACGGCCGCTGATTGAAGTCGCCCGCGCCGAAATCGAGCGATACTGCTGCTTTTACCGGTTGCCCTATGTAACGGACAGTACAAACCTGCGGGAGGATTATGCGCGGAACAGAATCCGCCTGAAAGCCGTGCCGGTCCTGAAGTCGGTCAACCCCGCTTTCGAAACTTGCGTGCTGCATACGACCGGTCTTCTGCGCTGCGACGAGGAATATTTCGAATGCCTTGCGGACAAGGCGGCGGACGAAGCGCTGAAGCCCTCCGGCGGCTACGACATCGAGGCCTTTCGAAAAATTCCGCGCGCCGTGCTGCTCCGCGTCATCCAGACGATCATCCGCAAAATCTCCCATGCGAGGCTTGGTTACGAAAACGTCGCGTCCGTCGAGGCCGTGATCCGGAACGGGAAAGGGTCTGTTACGGTATCGGGCGGAATACAATGTTGCGTATCCGGCAATACTCTCTTTGTTGCAAAACAGGAAAACACCGTTTCGCCTCAGTGGGCCGTACCTTTGGATCCGTCGGGAACCGTCCTGCCGGACGGGCGAGAGTTCTGTCTGTGCAGCATCCCGGATGAGGCTTGGAAAAACCGCGGGAAAATTAACAAATTATTATTTAATAATCTCATTAACTATGATACAATATCAGATAATGGCTCTTTTATCCGTAACCGACGCGATGGAGATGTTTTCCGTCCGGCCTGCAGAGGTGTGACAAAATCACTGAAAAAACTGTTCAACGAAGCGCATACTCCTATTGTATGGCGCAGTCAGCTGGCGGTTTTGGAATGCGGAGGCAAAATTCTGTGGGTGGAAGGGTTCGGTGTTTCGGAAGAAGCGCGTGTTTCGCAAAACACGCGGCAGGCCGCTGAAATTAAAATTAAGGAGCGCAATACCGGTGCATACAATGAACGATGATATTCAGCAGATACTTTTTTCTAAGGAGCGCATCGCCGAAATCGTGAAAGAGGTAGGCGCGCGCATCAGCACGGATTATAGTAGGAAAAACCTGCTGATGGTCAGCATCCTGAAAGGCTCCGTCGTATTTATGTCCGACTTGATGCGGGCGGTCACCATTCCGTGCGGAATTGACTTTATGGCGGTTTCCAGCTACGGCTCCGGCACAAAAACGTCCGGCGTCGTAAAAATCATAAAGGACCTTGATATTAATCTGAAAGGCTACGATGTGCTGATCGTTGAAGACATTCTCGACAGCGGTTTGACCTTAAGCTACATACGGGAGCTTCTGCAGGCGCGCTCGCCGAAAAGTATCCGGCTCTGCACGCTGTTCGACAAACCCGACCGCCGTACCGTGGATATCAGCGCAGATTACGTGGGAACTGTCGTTCCGGATGAATTTATTGTCGGCTATGGTTTGGACTACGCTGAAAAATACAGGAATCTGCCCTATGTCGGAATCCTGAAACCGGAGGTTTACGGAGGATGACACCACTTGGCGGCATCTGGCAAAGGTAAGGAGTGAATCATGTTTGGATAACAAAAAGGCATGGAAAAATATAGGTCTTTTCATAGGCATTCCGGTGCTGCTGATGGTCTTGCTGGTTATGGTGTTTTCCAACCGCACGGAGGAGACCCATAAATACTCCGAAATTATTTACGATTTTCAGGACCTGAAGGTCCCGGAATTTTCGATCGACCTCGGCAGCGGGGAAATGAGCATCCGGCTGACCGACGGAACGGTCGTCTCTTACGTCGCCCCCAGCCCCTCAATGCTGCTGGACGAGATCAACCCCTACATTGAAAAATACAACGCGGCGCACCCAAATGCAAAAATGCAGTATGACGTAAAGCGCCCCGCGGAGACTTCCTGGCTTTCGAGCATCATGCCGTCTGTGCTGATGCTGGTCATTCTGCTCGTATTCTGGTGGTTCCTGATGCGTCACCTGAACAATACCATGGGCGACGCCGGGAAACAGATGAACTTCGGCAAAGCCAAAATCAAGCAGATGGCCGATGAGAAGCGCAAAACGACCTTTGCGGACGTGGCGGGCGCGGATGAGGAAAAAGAAGAGCTGCGCGAAATCGTGGAATTCCTGAAAAATCCGCGTAAGTACAACGAGCTTGGCGCGCGCATCCCGAAAGGCGTGCTGCTCGTCGGCCCTCCGGGCACCGGCAAGACTTTGCTGGCGCGGGCCGTCGCGGGAGAAGCCGGCGTTCCGGTCTTTTCGATTTCCGGTTCGGATTTCGTGGAGATGTTCGTCGGCGTGGGCGCTTCACGTGTCCGCGATCTGTTTGAACAGGCGAAGAAGAATTCTCCCTGCATCATATTTATCGATGAAATCGACGCGGTCGGCCGTCAGCGCGGCGCCGGACTCGGCGGTGGCCATGACGAGCGCGAACAGACCCTGAACCAGCTGCTTGTCGAAATGGACGGCTTCGGCGCAAACGAGGGCGTCATCATGATTGCGGCGACAAACCGCCCGGATATCCTTGACCCGGCGCTGATGCGCCCCGGGCGTTTCGACCGTCAGATCATGGTCGGTTACCCGGATATCAAAGGCCGCGAGGCGATCCTTCGCGTTCATGCGCGCAACAAGCCGATCGCGCCCGACGTCGACCTGAAAACGATCGCCAAATCGACTGCGGGCTTTACCGGCGCCGACCTTGAGAACCTTTTGAACGAATCGGCGCTGCTTGCCGCAAGAAAAAGTCTGAAAGCGATCACGATGTCCGAAATCGAGGAAGCCACCATCAAAGTTGTGGTAGGCACCGAGAAAAAGAGCCACGTCATGACCGATAAGGAAAAGAAACTGACGGCATACCACGAGGCAGGCCATGCGGTCGCCACGTACTACTGCCCGACGCAGGATCCGGTCCATCAGATTTCGATCATTCCCCGCGGCATGGCCGGCGGATATACCATGTCGATCCCGACCGAAGACAGATCGTACCATACGAAACGCGAGATGGAAGAAGACCTCGTCGTCATGCTGGGCGGCCGCGTTTCCGAATCGCTTACTCTGGAGGACATTTCCACCGGGGCTTCCAACGATATTGAGCGAGCCACAAAGCTGGCCCACAGCATGATCGTAAAATACGGCATGTCGGAGGCTCTCGGACCTATCACTTACGGCAGGGATGAAAGCGAGCCGTTTCTCGGACGCGACATGGGCCATATCCGCGACTATTCCGAAGCGACTTCCGGCGCGATCGACCATGAGATCAAACGCATGATTACGGAAGCGTACGAAAAGACGGAAAAAATCCTGAAGGAGCATATGGATCAGCTCCATCTTGTCGCGAAATACCTGTTCGACAACGAGAAAATGAGCGGGGAAGATTTTGCAAAGCTCATGGAAAAGTCTTCTGCTTCCAGCTCTGCTGAGCAGATGCCCTCGTCTTCCGGACAACCCGGCGGGGCGGTTCCCGCAAATTAAAAGGTTAATATCGGATAAGGGAATGCGCTGACATTCCTTTTAGAGTGTTGTAAATTGTCAGGTGCCGAGAAATCGCGCCAGACAAGGCGGTAAACCGCAAATGAACGAGCACAGTTGTGTGCGGCCGAAATTTGCTGGCGCGCGGCTTCATCGACAGCCTGAAAGGGAATGCGCTGACATTCCCTTTTTCCTGTCCCGGGTGTCAGACTTACCGAAACATAATGATTTTCAGCAGATTTTCCTGTCTCACCGGCTGCGGCTATCTCTGCCGGGCGGCAGATTATTTTTGGAGGGATTCCATGGCGCAAAAAAAGGCGTATGGAAACGAGAGCATCTCGGCTCTAAAGGGGGCCGACCGCGTACGCAAACGCCCTGCGGTCATTTTCGGCTCCGACGGAGTCGAGGGCTGCGAGCATTCCATATTTGAAATCATATCGAATTCGATCGACGAGGCGAGGGAAGGCTTCGGAAAACAGATCGTGGTTACCAGATATTCCGACAATTCCATTGAAGTTGAAGACCACGGCCGCGGCATCCCGGTCGAATTCAACAATACCGAGCAGAGATACAACTGGGAGCTTGTCTTTTGCGAACTGTACGCCGGCGGAAAATACAACAACGACACCGACGAAAGCTATGAATATTCCCTCGGCCTGAACGGGCTGGGCCTTTGCTCGACCCAATATTCTTCGGAATACATGGATGTGGAGATCCGCCGCGACGGGATGCGCTATACGCTGCATTTCGAGCACGGCGAGAATGTCGGCGGGCTGAAAAAAGAGCCCTGCCGCGACCGGCAGACCGGGACAAAAATCCGGTGGAGACCCGATCTGCAGGTCTTTACGGATATCGACGTCCCGGTGGAATATTATCTGGATACGCTGAAACGGCAGGCCATCGTCAACGAGGGGATCAGTTTTCTGTTCTGCAGCCATACGGCCGTCGGCGTGGAAAAGACGGAATTCCTGTACGGGGACGGCATCGTCGACTATGCGAAAGAGATTTCCGGCGACGACGCCCTGACTCCCGTCCAGTTCTGGCAATCCGAGCGCAGGGTCCGCGACAGGGAGGACAAGCCGGAGTACAATGTAAAGATCAACATCGCCGCGGCGTTTTCCAACCGGAATCCGCTGATCGAGTATTACCACAACTCCAGCTGGCTGGAACACGGCGGCGCTCCGGACAAGGCCGCCCGGAACGCGTTTGTCTACCAGATTGATTCCTATCTCAAGCAGAACAACAAATACAATAAGAATGAAAGCAGGATTACGTTTAACGATATTCAGGACTGCCTGATCCTGATCATTTCCTCTTTTTCGAACCGGACGTCCTACGAAAATCAGACCAAAAAGGCGATCACGAACAAAGGCATTCAGGAAGCCATGACTGAAGTCCTGCGGCACCAGCTCGAGGTCTACTTCATTGAAAACCCCATGGACGCCGAAAAGATTGCCTCGCAGGTGCTGATCAACAAGCGCAGCAGGGAAGACGCCGAAAAAACGCGCCTGAACCTGAAAAAAAAGCTGACTGCCAACATGGACTTAGGAAGCCGTGTGGCGAAGTTCGTCGATTGCCGCAGCCGCAATGTGGAAGAGCGCGAAATCTTCATCGTGGAGGGCGATTCCGCCCTCGGGGCCTGCAAACAGGCCCGCAATCCGGATTTTCAGGCCATCATGCCGATCCGCGGCAAGATTTTGAACTGCCTGAAAGCGGATTATGACAAAATTTTCAAGAGCGATATCATCACGGATTTGATCAAGGTTTTGGGCTGCGGGGTCCAGG
>JAEZRH010000057.1 GCA_023412845.1 Bacillota bacterium | reverse complement strand
ACCATATTCCACGGTTTGCCGGCCGTCGCGCCGGAGACCTGGGGATTGTTCGGGCCTTTTGCCGCCGTCTCCATGGCAGGGGAGACCATGCCCGGCTTCGCGGCTGTCGCGCCGGAGACCTGGGGATTGTTCGGATTGTTCATTGAGCCTTCCATTGCGGGGGAGACCATATTCCACGGTTTGCCGGCCGTCGCGCCGGAGACCTGGGGATTGTTCGGGCCTTTTGCCGCCGTCTCCATGGCCGGGGAGACCATGCCCGGCTTCGCGGCCGTGGCGCCGGAGACCAGCGGATTGTTCGGGCCTTTTGCCGCCGTCTCCATGGCCGGGGAGACCATGCCCGGCTTCGCGGCCGTGGCACCGGAGACTTGGGAAGCGTTCGGGTTGGCGGATGCGTTCGAAGCGTTGGAGGCGCTGACCCCGGCCACGTTCGACGTGCCCGCGCCGCGGAATCCTTTGTCGAAAGCAGGGTTGAACGCGTAGAAATTGCGGTCGTCCAGATTGTCCGTTATGATGCGCAATCCTTCACCGAATCGCACAAGATGGAATCGCAGAGAAACCGTTTGTAAAAACGTTTCCGAGGTGTATAATAGGTGCAGAAAAACAAACAGGAGGAAACGGAAGATGGGATCAGTCGTCAGAAAAGAAGGGCACGAGCGTTCGCTGCTGGGTTTCGGCTGCATGCGGTTGCCGACCGTCGGAGGCAATGAGCCGGAGATCGACCGGGAAGCATCGTTTGCCATGTTCGATTACGCGTGGAAACACGGCGTGAATTATTTCGACACCGCGTACCCTTATCATCAGGGAAAATCTGAGCTGATCGTCGGCGAAGCGCTGCAGCGGTATCCGCGCGAACGTTTCTTCCTCGCGGATAAAATGCCGACCTGGCTTCTGAAAGATCTGCAGGATGGGAAACGCATTTTCGAAGAGCAGCTGCGAAAGTG
Organism: Bacillota bacterium; assembly: GCA_023412845.1. Classification (GTDB taxonomy): domain Bacteria; phylum Bacillota; class Clostridia; order Oscillospirales; family Acutalibacteraceae; genus Thermocaproicibacter. The sequence continues at coordinate 10,173 of JAEZRH010000057.1, read as the reverse complement.
CAGAGTGGACTATTTCGATTACTATCTCTGCCATTCCATCGGCGATTCCGTCGAAGAATTCGAGAAACGGTACGAAAAAACGGGCGTGCTCGACTATCTTGCGGAGGAAAAGAAGCGCGGAAGGATCCGGCATCTCGGTTTTTCGTTTCACGGAACGCCCGGCGTGCTGGAGAAGCTGGCCCGGAAACGTACGTGGGACTTTGTGCAGATTCAGCTCAATTACCTTGACTGGGACATGCAGAACGCCAAAAAGCAGTATGCCATCCTGACGGAACTTGGCATTCCCGTCACCGTGATGGAGCCGGTGCGCGGCGGCAGCCTGTGCCGGCTTTGCCCGGAGGCGGTCGGCCTGCTGAAGAAAGAACACCCAGAAAAAAGCCTCGCGTCGTGGGCCGTCCGCTTCGCCGCGTCGCTGCCGAATGTGGTGACGGTGCTGAGCGGTATGTCCGCCATGGATCAGGTGGAGGACAACGTCGCCACGCTGACGGATTTCGAGCCCGTCTCCGACCGGGAAAAGGAAATCCTCGGCCTCGCGGTGCAGGCGTATCTGCGCGCCGGGACCATCCCCTGCACCGGATGCCGTTACTGCGCGGGCTGCCCCGCGGGCGTGGATATCCCGCAGGCGTTTGCGGTCTACAATAAAAGCGCTTCGGAAAACGGCCTGCCGCTTTCGATGGACAGCGGCGCGAACGCGGAAAGCTTCCGCAGGGCGTACGGGCAGATTCCGGAAGACGCCCGCCCGAACCGCTGCAAAGACTGCGGCCGGTGTGTCAAGCTGTGTCCGCAGAAGATCGAAATTCCGGGACGGCTGAGAGAGATCGTGCAGCTCGCCGCAAATCTGTAAATTCATGTCCGCTGACAGCGATTGTTTGAACCAATGGAGGACGATGCCGGAATGACGGAAAAAATGAAACTGGCTAAAGAAGCTCTGGAACAGACCGGCGCGACCTGCGCGGCGGTCACGCGGGAGGGGAAGCTCCTGCATTCCCGTGAAAACGGCATCCGGCCGGTGCTGGCCTGGCTCGCGCAGGACGCCGGTCTGCTGAAGGGCGCGTGCGCCGCGGACCGCGTGGTCGGCAAGGCGGCCGCGCTGCTGATGGCCTACGGCGGCGTTTCTGAAATCTACGCGCAGGTCATGAGCGGACCCGCCGCGGAATTCCTCAGGAAAAAGGGGGTGGCTTTTTCGTTCGGCAAACAGGTGCCGTACATCCTCAACGACGACGGAACGGACTTGTGCCCCATGGAAAAGCGCTGCGCCGGTATGGATTCCCCTGCTGAAGCCTACGAGATGTTCAGCCGCGGAGGCGGAAAAGGAAGAGCGGAAAGGAAAAGCATCCTGATCGTGGTGGATTACCAAAAGGATTTCGTGGACGGCACTCTCGGGTTCCCCGGTGCGGAAAAGCTGGAACCGGCCATCGCCGAAAAGATCGCCCTTCGGCGCAAGCAGGGCTGGACCGTGGCATTCACGTTTGACACGCACGGGAGCACCTATCTGCAGACCCAGGAGGGGAAAAAGCTTCCCGTTGAGCACTGCCTGCGCGGCACGCCCGGCTGGGAGCTTTACGGAAAGATCGCCGGCATGAAGCAGGAGGGAGATCCGTGCTTTGAAAAGCCCGCGTTCGGCTCCATGGAGCTTGCGGAATATCTGGCGCGGGAGCGGTACGGCCGGGTGGAGCTGGTCGGCCTCGTGTCGAATATCTGCGTCGTTTCGAACGCGGTGCTGGCGAAAGCGGCCCTGCCCGAGGCGGAAGTCGAAGTGGACGCCGCCTGCACGGGCAGCGGCGACGAGACGCTGAACCGGGAAGCCCTCGACGTGATGCAGGGCCTTCAGATCACTGTCGAGAGTCGCTGACACTTGATTACAAAAAACTCCGGGACCGTTTTCCGCGGCCCCGGAGTTTTTATATGGTGCTCGAAAGAGTTACAGCCCGAAACCGAAATAGCGGTTCGCGTTGTTGAAGGAAATATCCTGCACCAGTTTACCGAGCGCGGCAATGTCTGCCGGGCACTCGCCGTTTTCCACCCATGTGCCGACAAGATTGCAGAGGATGCGGCGGAAATACTCGTGCCGCGTGTAGGAAAGAAAGCTGCGCGAGTCGGTCAGCATGCCGATGAAATTGCCGAGGACGGCGGTGCTTGCAAGGGATTTCAGCTGATCTTCCATACCCAGTTTGGTGTCGTTGAACCACCATGCCGCGCCGTGCTGGATCTTCCCGACGGCCTCCGGGCCCTGGAAGGAATTGATTATGCTGTCGATCATGGTGTTGTCCGACGGATTCAGGGAATAAAGAACGGTTTTGGGCAGCTCGCCGGTGCTGTTCAGCGCGTCGAGGAATCCGGCGAGTCCCTTCGAATTGTCGCGCGTGGCGATGCTGTCGAAGCCGGTGTCCGGGCCGAGTTTTTTGAACATGGCGGAATTCACGTTGCGCAGGGCGCCGTAGTGAATCTGCATGACCCAGCCGCGCTTGGCGTATTCCCTGCCGAGGAAGAGCAGAACGGCGTATTTGTATTTGTCGGTTTCCTCTTGTGTGGGCGCCTGACCCTGTGCCGCCGCCGCAAGGATTCCGTTCAGCTCCTTTTCGTCGGCGGGCGCGTAGATCACGTAGTCCACGCCGTGGTCGGAAGCCCGGCATCCCATCTCGTGGAAGAAATCCAGGCGCTTCGAAAGCGCGGCGTAAACGTCGTCCATTTTGCCGATGGAAACGCCGCTCGCCTTTGCAAGGACGGCAAGGTACGGCGCGAACGTCGGCTTGTCGATGTTCATGATCTTGTCGGGACGCCAGGCGGGCACGACTTTGACCCTGCAGGTTTTGTCGTCGCGGATGGCCTTGTGCCACTGCAGACTGTCGGCGGGGTCGTCCGTGGTGCAGATCAGCTTCACGTTCGACTGGTCGATGATGCCGCGCACGCTCAGCGCGTCGGTTTTCAGTTTTTCATTGCAGAGGTTCCAGACTTCTTCTGCGGTGTCCGGGCCGAGGATGCCGTTGTAGCCGAAGTAACGCTTCAGCTCAAGGTGCGTCCAGGGAAACATCGCGTTGCCGATGCATTTCGGCATGACGTCGGCGAAATTCCGGAATTTCTCCCGGTCGGAGCTTCCTTTGCCGGTGATGCCGGATTCCGGTACGCCGTTCGCGCGCATCAGGCGCCATTTGTAATGGTCGCCGCCCAGCCATACCTGGGAGATGTTGTCAAATTTGCGGTTTTCGGCAATTTCCTGCGGATTGATGTGGCAGTGGTAGTCGATAATCGGCATCTTTTCCGCGTAATCGTGGTACAGGGTTTTCGCCGTCTCGTTGGAGAGCAGAAAATCTTCATCCATAAATTGTTTCATAAAAAATTCTCCTGCTGTTTCATCCGTCCCGGCCGTCCGCGCGGAAGGTTTCGCGCTCCACGAGCCTTGACGAAATAATTATTTTTTGAGGTACGTTCCTGCCGTCGAAAATATCTTCCAGCATGCCGACGGCCGTAGGGCAGAGCGTGTCGAGCATATTGTCAACGCTGCTGAGGCCCGGCGACGAACACTCGGCCAGCACCGAGTTGTTGAAGCCGACGACCGGCATGGTTCGGCCCTCGTCCTGCAGGGCTTTGAGCGCACCGACGGCGATCAGGTCTTCCGATGCCATCACAGCGGAAAAATCCGCGCCGCCCCGCAACAGCCCGCGGACCGTTCCGCGTACGGCCTCGACGGATTTTTCCGCGCGGATGAGCAGCTCTTCCCGAAAGGGCTGGCCCGACTGTCTTAGTCCTTCCCTGTAACCTTCGATTTTTACGCAGCCGCTGTAGGTCAGCGTGTCGTAGAGGTACAGGATGCGGTCTATTCCCTGCCGGTGCAGCGACAGCACATTGCTTTGCACCGCGGAGCGCTCGTCGCACAGCGCGCAGTAGACGCCAGGCAGCTCCACGAGCCCGTTGATGATGACGACCGGCACCTGTTTCGCCGCGTTCTCAATGTGTGAGTTGTCCACGTTTTCTTTGAAGGCGGAGCCGATCAGGATCACGGCGTCCACATGCTTTGCGAGGAGCAGGTCGAGATATTTTTTTTTGTCTTCCAGGTCGTTGCCCGTGCAGCAGAGCAGCGCGTCGAACCCGTTCCGGCGGAGCTGCCCTTCCACCAGGGAAACCGCCTTCGCGTAAAACGTGTCGGAAATATCCGTGCACAGGATGCCGATCATCCGCATGGAGTTGAGCCCGAGCCCGCGCGCGAACGCATTTGGCGTGTAGCCCTCTTCCTCCATAACGGCAAGCACCCTGCCGCGCGTTTTTTCACTGACGCTGGGGCTGCCGTTCAGAACGCGCGATACCGTCGCAATGGAAACTCCGCTGCGCTTTGCAATATCGTAAATGTTCATTGGCGTCCCTCCTGGCTGTAAGTACTTACAAAACGTATTATAATGCTGTTTTTCCTTCGTTGCAATAGGTTTTCCCGATTTTTCATATTTATAAAATATTTCTATATTATTTGGAAATATAAACGGTAGAATCGTGAAAATTTTCTAAATAAGCCGGTTTGAAACGGTGAAAAAAGGGAAATCATAAAAAGGCGGCGGGGGTATTGACTTTTTGAAATCGGATGATAGAATCAGAATGTAAGCACTTACATAAACGAGAGGAGAGTTTTACAGTTGAAAAAAATCAATGAAATCTATCACCGTAACCCCAGGCCTATTAAGGTCGTTCAGTTTGGAGAGGGCAATTTCCTGCGTGGTTTTGTTGACTATATGATCGACATCTCGAACGAAAAGGGAGTGTTCGACGGCGACGTGGCCATTGTCAAGCCGATCGAGTTCGGCGACCTCAAGCGCTTCCACGACCAGGACAACATTTACACCGTTGTGCTGCGCGGCCGCGTGGAGGGCAAACCTTACGTCGAAAAGCGCGTCGTCACCAGCGTGCAGAAAGCGATCGACACCTACGGGGAGTACGATGCGTACATGGACCTCGCAAAGCTCGACACGCTGCAGTTCGTCGTCTCCAACACGACGGAGGCCGGCATCGTCTACGACGAGACCGATCAATTCGAACTGAAGCCGCCGAAGACCTATCCGGGCAAGCTGACGAAATTCCTGTACGAGCGCTTTCAGGCGTTCCGCGGCGCGGCGGACAAGGGGCTCATCGTCCTGCCGGTCGAGCTGATCGAGGACAACGGCAAAAAGCTGCGCGAGTGCGTGCTGAAGCTTGCCGACCTCTGGAAGCTCGGCGCGGAGTTCAAAAAATGGGTCGAGGAAGACAACATCTTCTGCAGCACCCTGGTCGACCGCATCATCACCGGCTACCCAAGGGCGGAAGCAGGCAAAATCTGCGAAGAACTGGGGTATGAAGACAACCTGCTCGATACCGGCGAACCGTTCTCGCTGTGGGTCATTGAGAGCGAGAAGGATATCTCCGCGAAATTCCCGCTCGACAAGGCGGGCATGCACGTGGTCTTTACCAAGAATCAGCGCCCGTACCGCGAGCGCAAGGTCCGCATCCTGAACGGCGCGCACACGTCGACGGTCCTGGCCGGATATCTCATGGGCAAGGACATCGTGCGTGACTGCATGCACGACCCCCTCATCCGCAAGCTGATGGAGACCATCGTGTTCGAAGAGATCGTTCCCACGGTCAAGCTGCCGCATCAGGAGGCCGTGGACTTCGCCAACGCCGTCTTCGAGCGTTTCGACAATCCGTTCGTCGACCACGCGCTGCTTTCCATTTCGCTCAACTCCGTTTCCAAATGGAAGTCGCGCATCCTGCCGACGTTCCGCGACAATTACGAAAAGACGAATACCCCGCCGAAGTACCTCACCTTCTCGCTCGCCGCGCTGATGGCGTTCTATACCTCCGACAAGCTGGAGAAGGACGCGCTGATCGGCGACCGCGGCGGCCGGCCGTATGAGATCCACGACGACCGGAACGTGCTGGAATTCTTCGCCGCGAACAGCAAAAGCAAGACGACGGCGGAATTCGTCAGGCTGTTCCTCTCAAACACGGCGTTCTGGGGCGAAGACCTCACGGCAAGGTTCGGCGGCTTTGCGGAGCTTGTGACGAAGGACCTCGAGGCCATCCGCAGGGACGGCATGACAAAAGCGGTGGAAGCGCTGCTGAAGGATTAAACTATGGATAAGATTTTCCAAATCAACCCGGCCGACAACGTCGCCGTTGCCATCGAGGACCTGAAAAGCGGAGACACCGCCGGCGCGGGCGGAAAGACCGTCGCCGTGCGCGAGGACATCAGGGCGGGTCATAAGGTCGCCCTGCGGGACATCGCGCCTAGCGAAAACATCGTAAAATACGGTTTCCCCATCGGCACCGCGTCGTCCGCCATCCCGGCGGGCGCGTGGGTGCACACGCACAACGTGAAGACCCGCCTCGGCGACCTGCTGGAGTATTCGTACCATCCGGCGTTCCGCCCGCTGCCTTCCGTGCCGCCTCGCACCTTTCAGGGATACCGCCGCAAAGACGGCTCCGTCGGCATCCGCAACGAGGTGTGGATCATCCCGACCGTCGGGTGCGTCAACGCCGTCGTGCGCGAGATCGAGCGGGAGTCGCAGGAGTTCCTGACGCCTGAGATCGACGGCGTCTTTTCCTACACGCATCCTTACGGCTGCTCGCAGCTCGGGGAGGACCTCGGCAACACGCAGAAGGCGCTGGCAGGCCTGATCCGCCACCCGAACGCCGGGGCGGTGCTCGTGGTCGGTCTCGGCTGTGAAAACAACACGCTCGACCAGATGAAAGAGGCCCTCGGGGCATACGACGAAGACCGTGTCAAATTCCTGATCTGCCAGGAGCATGAGGACGAGGTCGCTGACGGCGTGGAACTGGTGAGGCAGCTCTGCGGATATGCGGCGCAGTTCCGCCGCGAGCCCTGCACCGCCGACAAGCTCGTCGTCGGCCTCAAATGCGGCGGTTCCGACGGGTTTTCCGGCATTACGGCGACCCCGCTCGAGGGCGCGATTTCCGACCGGCTGGTCGCGCAGGGGGGCACCGCCGTTCTGACGGAGGTGCCGGAAATGTTCGGTGCGGAAACGCTGCTGATGGACCGCTGCAAAGACAAAGCCGTTTTCGACAAAACCGTCGCGCTCATCAACAATTTCAAGCAGTATTTTATCGATAACCATCAGGAGATCGACTCGAACCCGTCGCCCGGCAACAAAGCCGGGGGCATTACGACGCTGGAGGACAAGTCTCTCGGCTGCGTGCAGAAGGGCGGCACCGCCCCGGTCAGCGACGTGCTCGTCTACGGGCAGCCCGTGGCGCGGAAGGGCCTCAACCTTCTCCAGGCGCCGGGCAACGACCTTGTGGCAGCGGCGGCGCTCGCCGTTTCCGGCGCGCACATGGTGCTGTTCACGACGGGGCGCGGCACGCCGTTCGGCTGCCCGGTGCCGACGGTCAAGGTCTCCAGCAATTCGAACCTCGCGCGCCGCAAGGCGGACTGGATCGATTTCGACGCGGGCCGTCTGCTCTCCGGCACGGACATGCAGACCCTTGCCGACGAGTTTTTCACCTACGTCCTCGACGTGGCTTCCGGCGCGAAAAAGGCAAAATCGGAATCGTTCGACAAGCACGATCTGGCGATCTTCAAAAGCGGCGTCACGCTGTAGGCGGCGCTGTGAAAGTTTCGGGCCCGGATGGGCGGGGCGCTGCCGAAGGCAGGGCTGACTTATAAAAATCACGGAAAACGGGCGTATCCCTCTGCGCAACGGGATACGCCCGTTTTCCAGTTTGCCCCGGGCCGGTCGGGTGCGGACGGAAAGCGCGGGCTGGAAATTAAATCAGGCCGATGCCGGTTCGCAAAGAGGCAAGCATGGGTATTTCTAACGTAACCAAAGCAAATTTCATCCGATTTTTGTATGATTACTCAATTTGGTCATTACAGATTTGTGATTATACACAAAAATAGGGGAACTAATATGATTTTTTAGTCATACTTCTTGTAAGAACATATTTTTGCGCCGCAGCCCGCTATAATACACTTGTAAAAATTCTTCGGGGCGCGAAAAGACCGCTGCCTGTATTCGCTGTAACAGTTCGCTCCGGAAAAAAGAGGTGTGGCAGGGAAAGACATATGATGTCCGATGTTCTGCTTCCGAGGCCTGATATCTGATCCGATGCCGTCATTGCCATTATATTTTTTTGCATATCTTGAAGAAAATTACAGAAACTGTTATAATAAAAATGTAAAAAGTGTTAAATACGCTTTTATGACATCAGATGTCAGATATCCGATATCGGATGGATATCTTCTGCGAGAAACAGAGTGCCCGGGAGGAGAAAAAATGAGTGAGATTCTGACAGGCCGAAAAGAACTTTCTGCAGAAGCAGCGAAAAGGCTGCGCGAGATGATCGCCATGCAGGACATGAAGGCCGGCGACCGGCTCCCGAACGAGGCCGAACTGGGGAAAATGTTCGGCATCAGCCGTTCAACGGTCCGCGAAGCCGTCAAGCTGCTGCTTGCGGACAATGTGGTGGAGATTCAAAGGGGGAAGGGGACGTTTGTGACCATTCAGCCCGGGGTCGGAAGGGACCCGCTTGGGCTGGAGTTCGCCAACAGAAGCAGGCTGCTTGACAACCTGATGGAAACGAGAATGATGATCGAGCCGCAGATCGCGGCGCTTGCGGCGCAGCGTGCCGACAGACAGAACCTCGACAAGCTCGCGCACATCATCGAACAGATCCGCGCGGCGGGGAGCGACAAGGGCAATCACACGCCGTTCGACGTGGCGTTCCACACGGCGGTCGCCGAATGCTCGAAGAACGACGTGCTTTACCGTATCGTCCCGATTATCTGCGAATCCATTCAGGAAGGCTATCTCAAAACGGCCAACGTGCCGGGCAGCTACGAACGCGCGATTCAAAGTCATATCAATATTTATCGCGCAATTTGGAATAGAGACTCGGAAACTGCGAAAAATGAAACGGAAAAGCATATCCGGCAAACACAGGAAGATATGATTATCATTGGAGGAAGCGTATGAAAAAGGTATTGGCAGCATTACTTTCATCGGTTCTCGTTCTGTCCTCGATGGCGGGCTGCTCCGGCGGAAAAGCCGGCTCGCAGGCGGCTGCTTCGGGAAGCGGCGCGGGAACTTCGGCCGCAACTACCACGATCACATACTGGTACTGGGCCGACAACTCGAGCTATTCCACAAAAATGCAGGAGATCGTGAAGAATTTCAACGCATCGAACAAATCGCACGTCAAGGTCGTCGCGCAGGAATATCCGTGGAGCGGTGGCGCCTACAGCCAGACGCTGTTCACAGCGGTCATGGGCGGCGGCGGCCCGGATGTTTCGACCTTCAAGCTGACTTCTACGCCGCAGTTCACGGCGAACAAGCTTCTTGCGAACCTTGACAGCTATCTCGCAAAGTGGAGCAACAAGGACGACATCGACCAGAGCCTTTACAACGTCATGAAGCAGGCCAGCGGAACCGACAGCGTCTACGTCATGCCGTGGAACACCCAGGTGCTGTACGTGTACTACCGCCCGTCCATGTTCAAGGCGGCCGGCATCTCCGGCGTCCCCACAACCTATGACGAGTTCCTCGCGGACTGCAAAAAGCTGACGCGCGACACCAACGGCGACGGCAAGACCGACGTCTACGGCTTCGGCATGCGCGGCGGCAAGGGCGGCCAGGAACCCTGGGGCAGCTTCATCTGGGCGCGCGGCGGCGATTTCACCAACTTCACCACGCCGGAAGCAATTCAGGGCATGCAGGACTTCATCAACCTGTATAAAAACGGCTATGCGCCGCCAACCGCTCCGGGCGACGGCTTCAACGAGATCATTGCGAACTTCAAATCCGGCAAGACCGCTATGACCATTCATCACATCGGCTCTTCCGCGGACATGGTCAAAACGTTCGGCAACGACATCGGCGCGTTCGTTTTCCCGGCCGGCAAAAAGCAGTGGACTTCCCTCGGCGACACGGAAAACGTCATGTTTGAAAAATGCAAGAACAAAGACGCCGCGTTCGAGTTCCTCACCTATATGGCCACGGGCAAGGGCGAAGAGGACTGGTGCACCGCCACGGGCAACGTTCCCGTCAGCAAGACCGTCCAGAAGGAACCCACGTTCCAGAACAATAAATTTATGAAGGTTTCCATCGAAGGCCAGCCGCACGCGGGTATCTTCCCGATCAAGGATACGACGACCGACTGGATCAACACGACTTGGCCGAATACCGTCCAGGCCTC
>JAEZRH010000093.1 GCA_023412845.1 Bacillota bacterium | reverse complement strand
ATACTATCCGGGCGTCGGCTGGGAGCCGGTGGAAATGACGCCGGGCTTTCATGTGGAAACAAGCCAGACGCAGGAGAACAATCCTCAGAACCAGCCGCCTGCCTCCAGCTCGCCGCAGCAGGGCGCGGCCGTTTCCAGCGGCCCTTCGTCCGGCCCCGCGCCGTCGTCCTCCGCGTCGAGCGAAGCGGAGACGCCGGTTCCGTCTTCCGCACCGCAGGGCACGGAATCGGCGGGAGACATGGACCTCGCGGCAAGGCCTGCTCTTTTTCTCCTGCTGGCGGCGGTTCTGCTGGTTTTTGTCATCGTGGTGAGAAGGGAAATTGAGCTTATGCTTCGGGAGAAGAGATTCTCGCAGAAAGATACCGGCCGCGCGGCGCTGTGCATCTACGCCTACCTTAAAAAGCTGGAGCCGTTCGGAGGAAAGATCGGCGAGGAAGCGGAGCGGACGGCGCTGAAAGCCAGGTTCAGCCGGAATCCCGTCACGGAAGAGGAAAGGGAGGCGATGCGGGCTTCCGCGGTTTCGCTTGCCACGGGGATTTACGGGCGTCTGCCCAAAGCCAGGCGTTTCGCCTTCAAATATCTTTTCGGGCTGATCTGAAATATTACTTGCATTCCTTTGCGCAATATGATATACTCTCACTGTTATGGCAAGATCGTATAAAGAGGTGACATCGGTTATGAAAGAGAAAATTCATCCGAATTATCAGGACGCAACCATTACCTGCGCCTGCGGCAATGTAATCCATACAAAGTCGACCAAAAAGGATATCCACGTTGAAATCTGCTCAAAGTGCCACCCGTTCTTCACCGGGAAGCAGAAGCTTATTGATACGAGCGGCCGCGTCGACATGTTCAAAAAGCGTTACGGGCTGGACAAGTAATTCCGATTTTTCATCTGCTGAGGCGGCGCTTATTTGGCGCCGCTTCTTTTTTCCGGAGGAACCCTGATGGACGATACATACCGCACGATACGGAACGGAGCGCAGGAAGAATTTACCGAGAGGCGGTCCCGCTTTATCGGCCATGCGAAGCCCGTCGCTGCGGAAGAGGAAGCGGCGGGGTTCATCCGGAGCATCCGTGAAAAAAACCGCGAGGCGACCCACAACGTGTACGCCTACGTGCTGCGGACGGGCCAGGCCCGGAGATATTCCGACGACGGCGAGCCGCAGGGAACGGCGGGCATTCCGGTGCTCGACGTGCTCCTGAGATCCGGCATCACGGACGCGGCTATTGTGGTGACCCGGTATTTCGGCGGCATCCTTCTCGGCGCGGGCGGTTTGGTGCGCGCCTATTCGCACGCCGCATCCCTGGCCCTCGACGCCGCCGGAAAAACGGAGATGGGGGCCTGCACGGAGGCGTCGCTGTGCTGTCCCTACGACCGTTACGGCCGGGTGACCCCTCTGATTGCAAAATTCGGCGGCGCGGTCGACGGCGAGATATTCGCAGAGCAGGTGACCGTGGCGTTTCATCTTCCCAGCGGTTCCGTCGCAGCCTTTCAGTCCGCGCTTTCCGATGCGACATGCGGCGGCGTACTGCTGAAACCGGGTGAAAAAAAGTATTATCCCATCGCGTGAAAATTTGAATTTTTTGCAGGAAAAAGGAAAAGGATTTGCGTATATATACATAGACGGCAAATTTGGTGCGGGAGGGATCGAATGACAGTCAGAGAACGCATCCAGCAGCTGGAAGAACAGGTGCTTTCGCCGGAGGCGGCGCTTTCCGCCAGAACGCTGGGACGCGATGTCCCGGAAGAAGAATCCGACCTGCGCACGCCCTTTCAGCGCGACAGGGACCGGATCATCCACTGCAAATCTTTCCGCAGGCTGAAGCATAAGACGCAGGTTTTTCTTTCGCCGGAGGGCGACCATTACCGCACCAGGCTGACCCATACGCTCGAAGTGGCGCAGATTGCCCGCACCATTTCACGCGCGCTGTTTCTGAACGAAGACCTGACGGAGGCGATCTCCCTCGGGCATGACCTGGGGCACACGCCGTTCGGCCATGCCGGCGAGCGCGCGCTTGACGAGATCTTCCCCGGAGGGTTCCGCCACTACGAACAGAGCCTGCGGGTGGTCGAACGCCTGGAAAAAGGCGGCAGGGGGCTGAACCTCACCCGCGAGGTGCGCGACGGCATCGTGTGCCACACAAAAGGGCGCGAAGCGTTTACGGCCGAAGGAAGGGTCGTGCGCCTTGCCGACCGCATCGCGTTCCTGAACCATGACATCGACGACGCGGAGCGGGCCGGCGTCCTGAAGGAAGAAGATATCCCCGGGAGCATCACCGGGGTGCTTGGCCGCAGCAAGTCGAAACGGATCGATAAGCTGGTCCATTCCGTTGTGGAGAACAGCGCAGGGGGCCGCCTTCAGCTTGCGGAAGACGTGCAGAAGGCGTTCGACGGGCTCGCCGTATTCATGAACGACAGGGTCTACCACAATCCGTACGCAAAATCGGAAGAAACCAAGGTCCCCATGCTCATCGGGGCGCTTTACGACTATCTGCGCAGGCCGGCGAACCTTCCGGACGACATGCGCGCCATTGCCGAACAGGACGGGAACGAGCGCGCAGCGTGCGATTTTATCGCCGGCATGACGGACCATTACGCCGTGCAGCTTTTCCAGACCATCTATGTCCCGAAGTCCTGGAAATTTTGACAACGGCCGCGCCCTGGGACCTGACTGAAGAAAGGGGATGACGGTATGCCGCTGCCCGACAGCTTTTTGCAGGAACTGAAGACTCGAAGCGACCTCGCCGAGATCGCCTCCTCTTATATCACGCTGAAGCGGAGCGGAAGGAATCTTGTCGGACTTTGTCCGTTCCACAGCGAAAAATCGCCGTCTTTCAACATTTACCCTTCCAACGGGTCGTTTTACTGCTTTGGGTGCGGCGTCGGCGGCGATGTCATCACCTTCGTCCGCCGCATTGAAAATCTGGACTATATGGAGGCGATACGCTTCCTCGCCCAGCGCGTGGGCATCACGGTGCCGGAAAACCAGGTCGACGACGGCATGGCGAAACTGCGGACGCGCATTTTGGCGATCAACCGCGAAACCGCCCGCTTTTACTATTCCGTCCTCGCTTCCGACGCCGGCGCGGCCGGGAAGGAATACTTTGCAAAGCGCGCTTTGCAGCCGGGGACCATCCGCCATTTCGGTCTCGGCTATTCGCCGCCGGGGCGCTTTTCCCTTGTCGATCACCTTGCCCGCAAGGGCTTTACGCAGGAAGAGATGGTCCTTGCCAACGTCGCGTTCAAAAGCCGCAGCGGCAGGGCCGTGGACCGGTTCTACGGCAGGGTCATGTTCCCCATCATCGACCTGCGCGGAAACGTCGTTGCTTTCGGCGGACGCACGCTGGGCGACGATAAGCCGAAGTACCTCAATTCTTCCGAGACACCGGTGTTCAGCAAAGGGGACATGCTTTTCGCTCTGAATTTCGCGAAAAACGGCGGAAGCGACCGGCTGATTCTCTGCGAGGGATACATGGACGTGATCTCTATGCATCAGGCCGGTTTTACGGAAGCCGTCGCCACGCTCGGCACCGCGCTCACCCCGTCGCAGGCGCGCCTGATGTCCCGCTACGCAAAGGAAGTCGTCGTTTCCTACGACGCGGACGAGGCCGGCCAGAAAGCCGCCGCGCGGGCGATCCCGCTGCTGCGGGAAGCCGGGCTGCAGGTCCGGGTGCTCGCCATAGAAGGCGGAAAGGACCCCGACGAATTCATCAAGGCTTACGGCCCGGTCCGCTTCAAGCAGATACTCGGGGCCTGCGGGAACGACGTCGAATATCGTCTGGGCAAGGCGAAGGCCGGCATCAATCTTCAGACGGCGGACGGGCGCGTCGCTTACCTGAACGGTGCGACAAAGGTGCTTTCGTCCCTCGAAAATCCGGTGGAGCGCGAAGTCTACACCGCCAAGGTCGCTTCCGAAACCGGCGTCACGACCTCCACGCTGCTGAATCAGGTGGAGGCGGAAAGCAAAAAACAGGCCAGGACCCGTCAGAAGAAAGAGATTCGTGAGATCCGCAGGGAGGCGGCCGGCTACGGCGACAGCGTCAACCCCGAAAAAGCTCAGCATCTGCGCGCAGCCAGCGCGGAAGAAGCGCTGATTGCATATCTTGTGCGGAATCCGGACGAAGCGGCTCGGATTTTAAGGATTCTTCCGCCCGAAAAATTCGTTACCGCATTTAACCGCCGTGTATATGAAAGAATTATGGGCAGAATGAATGCAGAAAAGCCGGTGAGTCTTACGGACTTCAACGACGGCTTCTCTCTGGAGGAGATTTCTTCCATTGCGAGAATTTTTGCGAAATTTGACGGAGTATCCGCCGGGCGGAGCGACGCGGAGGAATATATTGGTGTAATTCAGCAGGAAAATGAGAAAAAGGGACTGGGAGATGCGGCTTCGGCGGAGCCTGAGAGGATAGAAGACTATCTTGCGGCTCTCAGGCAGCAGAAGCAGCAGAAAAAATAGGAGGACGCAAATTATGCCGATGCCGGATAAGAAAACGGTGATCAGGGAACTGATCGAGCAGGGCAAAAGCAAGGGCCAGCTTTCCACGAAGGAGATACTCGACGCGCTGGGCGAACTTGATTTTGATCCGGAACAGATCGAAAAATTCTACGACACCCTGGAAGCCCAGGGCGTTGAAATCGTCGAGGATTTCGGGGAAGATTCGCTCGACGACCTCGACTTCAACCCGCAGGGCGACGATACGGAAGATCTTGAGACGGAGCTGAGCACGGAAGGCATCGCCATCGACGACCCGGTCAAGGTCTACCTCAAGGAGATCGGCCGTGTGCCCCTGCTGACGCCGGATGAAGAGATCGACCTCGCCATCCGCATCAAAGGCGGGGACGAGACCGCGAAAAAGCGCCTTTCCGAAGCAAACCTGCGCCTTGTCGTCAGTATCGCGAAGCGGTACCTCGGCCGCGGCATGCAGTTTCTGGACCTGATCCAGGAAGGGAACCTCGGCCTCATCAAAGCGGTCGAGAAGTTCGATTATACGAAGGGCTTCAAATTTTCCACCTATGCGACATGGTGGATCCGGCAGGCCATCACCCGCGCCATCGCGGATCAGGCCCGCACCATACGGATTCCCGTTCATATGGTCGAGACCATCAATAAAGTAAAGAAGGTCTCCAGCCAGCTTCTCCACACGAACGGCCATGAGCCTACGGCGGACGAGATTTCTGCCGAGCTCGACATGCCGGTCGAGAAGGTGCGCGAGATCGTGCGCGTCGCGCAGGAGCCGGTGTCCCTCGAAACGCCGATCGGCGAAGAGGAAGACAGCCATCTGGGCGATTTTATCCCGGACGACGACGCGCTTGCCCCGGCGGACGCGGCCTCCAACACCATGCTGAAGGAACAGCTTGCCGACGTGCTTGACACGCTGACCCCCCGCGAGGAGAAGGTTCTGCGCCTGCGCTTCGGCCTGGAAGACGGGCGTTCCCGCACGCTAGAAGAAGTCGGCAAGGAGTTCAACGTCACGCGCGAACGCATCCGCCAGATAGAAGCCAAGGCGCTTCGCAAGCTGCGCCATCCCAGCCGCAGTAAGAAGCTCAAGGACTTCCTCGACTAACGAAGGAGGGCGGTCTAATGGTTATGACTCTGGAGGCGGACTACGCCGTCCGGATCGTCGACGTCCTTGCGCATGCAGGGCAGCGGGTGGACGCCCGCACAATTTCTTCCCAGACACAGGTGCCTCTGCGCTTTGCGCTGAAAATTCTGCGAAAGCTGGTCGCTGGAGGAATCATCGTATCTTACAAAGGCGCGCGGGGAGGCTATGCGCTGGCGCGCGGCCCGGAAAAAATCACGCTGCGGCAGGTGATCGAGTCCGTGGAAGGGCCCTATATGATCAGCCGATGCCAGCAGGACGCCTACAGCTGTTCGCATACGCCGAGCTGCCGCTTTCAGGAAATCTACGACAGCATTTCCGTTCTGGTGCGGACAAAGCTCGATTCCTATACATTTGCTTCGCTGGAAGATCCGGCACACGCATGTCATAAATAAACATAAACAAAAAAGCCGGAGAAATCTCCGGCTTTTTTCAAAATCTTACATAAAATTTCTAAAAATTAGAAAAAGTCTTGACATTGCTGTGGGTTTGTAATAAACTAATATACTGCATCATTATGGATTTCTATGCTTTATTGGAATTGAATCAATCATACCACAGAAGATCCCAAATAGCAAGAGAATTTTATCGCAATTACCGATGCATCCTTTTCTGCACCTGACTAAAGCTCGCGGAATGTGAAATTATGAATGGAGTGATTGAGCCGATGGTGAATGTCAAACCGGTGAAGGTCGGCAAAAATACGCGCATGAGCTTCGCCCGGATTGAAGAAGTCCTGGATATGCCAAATCTGATTGAGATTCAGAAAAAATCCTATCAGTGGTTTCTCGAAGAGGGGCTCAAAGAGGTTTTCAAGGAAGTTTCCGGCATCACCGATTACACAGGCAACCTTGTACTGGATTTTGTCGATTATAAACTGGATGTTGACAAGCCCAATTACACGGTAGAAGAATGCAAGGACCGCGATGCAACCTATTCGGCCCCGCTGCGCGTGACGGCCCGCCTGCTGAACAAGGAAAGCGGCGAGATCAAGGAATCGGAAGTCTTTATGGGCGACTTCCCGCTTATGACGGAAAGCGGCACCTTTGTGATGAACGGCGCCGAGCGCGTGATCGTTTCTCAGTTGGTGCGTTCGCCCGGCGTTTATTATAAGATGGAGTACGACAAAATCGGCAAGGAGCTTTACAGCACGACGGTCATTCCAAACCGCGGCGCTTGGCTTGAATATGAAACCGATGCGAACGACGTATTCTATGTCCGCATCGACAAGAACCGCAAGCTGCCCGTCACCGTGTTTATCCGGGCTCTAGGCCTCGGAACGGACGAAGAGATCCGCGATTATTTCGGCAACGACGACCGCCTGAATGCAACCATTGAAAAAGACCCCTGCAAGACCATGGAAGAGGCTCTTTTCGAAGTTTACCGCAAGCTGCGGCCGAGTGAGCCTCCCACCATCGAGAGCGCCCAGGCGCACCTGAACGGCCTGTTCTTCGATGCAAGAAGATACGACCTTTCCCGCGTCGGACGGTATAAATACAATAAAAAACTGAACCTTGCCGGCCGCCTTGCCGGTCAAGTGCTTTCGCAGCCGGTTGTCAATCCCGCGACTGGAGAAGTGATGGCCGATGCGGGGACCGCGGTTTCCCGCGAGCAGGCTGTGGAATTCGACGACGCAGGCGTGACCTCCGCCGTCGTTCAGGTCGGCGACAAGGAAGTGCGCGTCATTTCCAACGGGATGGTCGACATCTCCAAATACGTCGGTTTCGACGCGAAGGCCGAATGCGGCGTGAATGAGCGCGTCCGCTTCAGCATCCTGAACGAGATTCTCGAATCCAGCACGACGGACGATGAGCGCAAGGAAAAGATTCGCGCCCGCATCGACGAGCTGATCCCGAAGCATATCATCATCGACGATATTTTCGCCTCCATTAACTATGTGGATTGCCTCGCCATGGGCCTCGGCAACGTCGACGACATTGACCACCTCGGCAACCGGCGCATCCGTTCCGTCGGCGAGCTGCTGCAGAACCAGTTCCGTATTGGTTTTTCCCGCTTGGAGCGCGTTATCCGTGAGCGCATGACGCTGCAGGCGCAGGACCTTGAGGCGCTGACGCCCCATTCGCTGATCAACATCCGCCCCGTTGTGG
Source organism: Bacillota bacterium (assembly GCA_023412845.1). Classification (GTDB taxonomy): domain Bacteria; phylum Bacillota; class Clostridia; order Oscillospirales; family Acutalibacteraceae; genus Thermocaproicibacter. The sequence goes on along the minus strand of JAEZRH010000093.1, from coordinate 9,398 downwards.
CGGCCATCCGTGAGTTTTTCGGTTCTTCGCCTCTGTCGCAGTTCATGGATCAGACGAACCCGCTTGCCGAGCTGACGCATAAGCGCCGCCTTTCGGCCCTCGGCCCCGGCGGCCTGTCGCGTGACCGCGCCGGATTCGAAGTCCGCGACGTTCACTACACGCATTACGGGCGCATGTGCCCGATCGAGACGCCGGAAGGCCCGAACATCGGCCTGATCTCCTACCTTGCGACCTTTGCCCGCATCAACGAGTACGGCTTTGTGGAAGCTCCGTTCCGCCGCGTTGATAAAAAGACCGGCGTCGTTACAAGAGAAGTCATCTATATGACTGCCGATGTGGAAGACAACTATATCGTCGCTCAGGCGAACGAACCCCTCGATGAAGAGGGCCATTTCCTGCACACAAGGGTAAACGGCCGCTACCGCGACGAGTTCGTTGAAGTCGACCGCGAAAAAGCGGATTATATGGACGTTTCGCCCCGGATGGTCGTTTCCGTGGCCACGGCCATGATCCCGTTCCTGGAAAACGACGACGCCAACCGTGCCCTGATGGGTTCGAACATGCAGCGCCAGGCGGTCCCTCTGCTGAAAACCGAGTCCCCGATCGTCGGCACCGGCATGGAGTACAAGGCCGGCGTCGATTCCGGCGTCTGCGTCCTCGCGAAGCGCGCCGGAGTCATCCGCAGCGTCAGCGCCGACGAGATTAAGATCGCCACGGACGGCGGGGAGACGGACACCTATCACGTCATCAAATTCATGCGTTCCAATCAGGGGACCTGCATCAACCAGGTGCCGATCGTCGACGTGAACCAGCGCGTGGAAGCGGGGGACGTCATTGCGGACGGTCCGGCCACGAAAGATGGAGAGATCAGTCTGGGCAAGAACGTCCTCATCGGCTTCATGACCTGGGAAGGCTACAACTACGAAGACGCCGTTCTCATCAGCGAAAAGATGGTCCGCGACGACGTCTTTACGTCCATCCACATCGAGGAATACGAAACCGAGGCCCGCGATACGAAGCTCGGGCCGGAAGAGATCACCCGCGACATTCCGAACGTCAACGAAGACCTGCTGCGCGATCTGGATGACAACGGTATCATCCGCATCGGCGCCGAGGTCCGCGCGGGAGATATCCTGGTCGGCAAGGTCACGCCGAAGGGTGAAACCGAGCTGACTGCCGAAGAGCGCCTGCTGCGCGCCATCTTCGGCGAAAAGGCGAGGGAGGTGCGCGACACTTCGCTGCGCGTCCCGCATGGCGAATACGGTATTGTCGTCGACGTCAAGGTCTTCACCCGCGAGAACAGCCATGACGAGCTGAGCCCGGGTGTCAACAAGGTCGTCCGCTGCTATATTGCCCAGAAGCGTAAGATTTCTGTCGGTGACAAAATGGCGGGTCGCCACGGCAACAAGGGCGTTGTTTCGCGCATCCTTCCCGTGGAGGATATGCCGTTCCTGCCGAGCGGCCAGCCGCTCGATATCGTGCTGAACCCCCTTGGCGTGCCTTCGCGCATGAATATCGGGCAGGTGCTTGAGGTCCACCTCGGCCTCGCCTCGAAGCTCTTGAACTGGAAGATCATGACGCCGGTTTTCGACGGCGCGCATGAATCCGATATCGTGGAATGCCTGAAGAAAGCGGATATGAGCCCCGACGGCAAGATTCTTCTCCGCGACGGCCGCACCGGAGAATATTTCGACCATCCGATCACGGTCGGCTATATGTATTACCTTAAGCTTCACCATCTGGTTGACGATAAGATCCACGCCCGTTCCACCGGCCCGTACTCCCTCGTGACCCAGCAGCCTCTGGGCGGCAAGGCGCAGTTCGGCGGGCAGCGTTTCGGCGAAATGGAGGTCTGGGCGCTGGAAGCTTACGGCGCCGCCTACACCCTCCAGGAAATCCTGACCGTAAAATCCGACGACGTCGTGGGCCGCGTCAAGACCTACGAAGCGATCGTCAAGGGTCAGAACATCCCGCAGCCGGGTATCCCGGAATCGTTCAAGGTCCTGATCAAGGAACTGCAGTCCCTTGCGCTCGACGTCAAGGTGCTTGACGAGAACAACGAGGAGATCGATCTCAAGCAGAATTTCGACGATGACGACGTCGGGTTCAATCCGCAGGAAGACAATTTCGACGAGCCCACTGTGGCCGATGATTTCGACGGCTTCTCCGTAGACGAGGAGGAAGCCGGAGACGAGGGGCTGTTCGACGATTCCGACGGATTTAACGACTCCAACGCGGAGGAAGAAAAAGATGACGACGGAACCGACGAAGACTTCGGGAACGACGATTCGCCGGATCCTGATTCGGATGTGGACTAATATTTGACAGGAAGGGGCCACGGCATGGAATTTACTACGTTTGAATCCATCAAGATTGGACTTGCTTCACCGGAAAAGATCAGGGAGTGGTCGCACGGCGAGGTTAAGAAGCCGGAAACCATCAACTACCGTACGCTGAAGCCGGAGCGCGACGGTCTGTTCTGCGAACGCATTTTCGGACCCACCAAAGACTGGGAGTGCCATTGCGGAAAATATAAGCGCATCCGTTACAAGGGCAAGATCTGCGAGCGCTGCGGTGTCGAGGTCACCCGGGCGAAAGTACGCCGCGAACGCATGGGCCACATTGAACTGGCCGCGCCGGTCTCGCACATCTGGTACTTCAAGGGCATCCCTTCGCGGATGGGACTTATTCTCGACATTTCGCCCCGCATGCTCGAAAAGGTCCTCTACTTTGCGCTGTATATCGTCACTGACCCTGGCAATGTGCGCGAGCTGCAGAAAAAGCAGCTCCTCAATGAAAAAGAATACCGCGACATGCGCGAAAAATACGAGGACGACTTCGACGCCGGCATGGGCGCCGAGTCCATCCAGAAGCTGCTCAAGGAAATCGACCTCGACGAGCTTTCCCAGGAATTGAAAACGGAGCTTGCCTCGTCGAGCGGCCAAAAACGCGTTCGCATCCTCAAGCGGCTTGATGTCGTCGAGGCGTTCCGGCTTTCCGGCAACCGGCCGGAATGGATGATCATGGACTGCATCCCGGTCATTCCCCCGGACCTTCGCCCGATGGTCCAGCTCGACGGCGGCCGGTTCGCCACGTCCGACCTGAACGACCTGTACCGCCGCGTCATCAACCGCAACAACCGTCTCAAACGCCTGCTCGAGCTTGGCGCGCCGGACATTATCGTCCGCAACGAGAAGCGCATGCTGCAGGAAGCCGTCGACGCCCTGATCGACAACGGCCGCCGCGGCCGCCCCGTCACAGGGCCGAACAACCGTCCGCTGAAATCCCTTTCCGACATGCTGAAGGGCAAGCAGGGCCGTTTCCGCCAGAACCTGCTCGGCAAGCGCGTGGACTATTCCGGCCGTTCGGTCATCGTCGTCGGCCCGGAGATGAAGATGTATCAGTGCGGCCTGCCGAAAGAAATGGCGCTGGAGCTTTTCAAGCCTTTCGTCATGAAGCGCCTGGTCGAGATGGGAACCTCCGGTAATATCAAGGCCGCAAGGAAAGCGGTCGAGCGCGCAAAACCGGAGGTCTGGGACGCGCTCGAGGTCGTCATCAAAAACCATCCCGTCCTGCTGAACCGCGCGCCTACGCTTCACCGCCTCGGCATCCAGGCTTTTGAACCGATGCTGGTCGAAGGCCGCGCCTTGAAGCTGCACCCATTGGCATGCACGGCGTACAACGCAGACTTCGACGGCGACCAGATGGCCGTCCACGTTCCGCTTTCTTCGGAAGCTCAGGCGGAAGCCCGCTTCCTGATGCTGGCGGCCGGTAACCTGCTGAAGCCTTCCGACGGCCGCCCAGTCACCGTGCCTACGCAGGACATGGTCCTCGGCTCCTATTACCTCACGCTGGACAAAGAGGGCGAAACGGGCGAGAGCAAGATCTTCCGCAATTTCGACGAGGCCATCATGGCCTATAACGAGCATATCATCCAGCTGCACGCCAAAATCAAGGTGCGCAGGACGATGGAGTTCGATGGCAAGAGAGAAAGCCAGATCATCGAGACGACCGTGGGGAAGATGATCTTCAACCGCGCCATTCCGCAGGACCTCGGCTTTGTCGACCGCTCCCTGCCGGAGAACAAGTTCCGTCTGGAAATCGACTTCCTTGTCGGCAAAAAGCAGCTGGGCAAGATCATCGACCGCTGCATCAAGGTGCATGGTGTGCCGCGCACGTCGGAAGTCCTCGACGCCATCAAGGCGCAGGGGTATCAGTATTCCACACGCAGCGGAATTACCGTCAGCGTAAGCGACGCGACTATCCCGCCACAGAAAAAGGAAATCATCGCCGATGCGGAGAAAAAGATCGATGAAATCTCCGACCAGTTCGAAATGGGCCTCCTTTCCAACACGGAACGCTATGAAGCCGTGCTGAAAACCTGGACCAAAGCGACGGAGGACGTTTCCGTCGCCCTGCAGAAGAACCTTGACCGCTACAACCCAATCTTCATGATGGCGCACTCCGAGGCGCGCGGTTCCATGAGTCAGATCCGTCAGCTCGCCGGCATGCGCGGCCTGATTGCAAACACATCAGGCAAAACAATCGAGATCCCGATCCGCGCCAATTACCGTGAAGGTCTTAACATTCTGGAATACTTCATTTCTTCCCGCGGCGCCAGAAAAGGGCTCGCCGACACCGCCCTGCGTACTGCGGACTCGGGCTACCTGACCCGCCGCCTGGTCGACGTTTCTCAGGACGTCATCATCCGCGAAGACGACTGCGGTGCGACGGAAGGCCTGGAGGTCTTCGACATCAAGGAAGGCAAGGAAGTTATCGAATCGATGCACGAGCGCCTGATCGGCCGTTACCTTGTCGAAGATTTCGTGGACGAAAAGACCGGCGAAGTCCTTGTTTCCAAAGATAAGCTGATGGCCGACGAGGACGCGGACCTGATCATTGACCATGGCGTCAAGAAGATCAAGATCCGCTCCATGCTCAACTGCCGTGCCAAACACGGTGTCTGCAAGAAGTGCTACGGCGCCAACCTCGCGACGAGGATGCCGGTCATGGTAGGCGAGGCCGTCGGTATCATCGCGGCGCAGTCTATCGGTGAGCCCGGCACGCAGCTGACCATGCGTACGTTCCATACCGGAGGCATCGCTTCCGCCGAGGATATTACACAGGGCCTTCCCCGCGTGGAAGAACTTTTCGAGAGCCGCAAACCGAAGCATCTTGCCATTATCAGCGAGATCGCCGGGGTTGTCTCTTTCGACGAGGTCAAGAAGAGCCGCCATGTGGTGGTCACGAATAACGAGACGGGCGAGAGCAAATCGTACCTGATTCCGTTCGGTTCCCGCATCATTGTCGCGGAAGGCGACGAGATCAAAGCCGGCACACGCCTGACGGAAGGTTCCGTCAATCCGCACGACGTTCTTGCCATCAGCGGCACGCAGGCGGTGCAGGATTATCTGATCGAGGAAGTCCAGAAGGTCTACCGCATGCAGGGCGTCGATATCAACGATAAGCACATTGAAGTCATCGTCCGGCAGATGATGCGCAAGGTCCGGGTGGACGATCCGGGCGATACGACGCTGCTGCCGAGCGCGTTGGTGGAAAAGAGCGAGCTCGAAGCGGAAAACGATATTGTGCGCGAGCGTGTGGCCGCCGGCGAGCCCGACCTGCGGGAAGCGACGGCGTCGCCCGTACTGCTCGGCATCACGAAAGCGTCCCTCGCGACGGATTCGTTCCTGTCGGCCGCTTCTTTCCAGGAAACGACCCGCGTGCTGACCGATGCGGCCATCAAGGGCAAGGTTGATCCTCTGCTCGGTCTGAAGGAGAACGTCATCATCGGCAAGCTGATCCCCGCCGGAACCGGCATGAAGTGCTACCGGGATACGGACATCGTCCCCACCGGCGAGCGGTCGTCCGACGACAATACGGAACGCTTGACAAACAGCGCGGTTTAGAGTTATAATAACAAATTGTGATGGTCTGTCTGCCCCCGCTGTACCGCGGGGGCGCAGCCCTTTCACTGTGCCTGTTACTGCGGCTTTACCGGCTGCATTAACATATTTATTTTTATCAGAGGAGGTGTCATATGCCAACCTTTAACCAACTCGTCAACACTGGAAGAGAAGTGGCTATCCGCAAGGCGAAGGCCCCTGCGCTGCTCAAGGGATGGAACTCCAAAAAAAGGATTCCGATCGATCAGGATTCCCCGCAAAAGCGCGGTGTCTGCACAGTCGTAAAGACCGCGACCCCGAAAAAGCCGAATTCCGCTCTGCGTAAAATCGCGAGGGTCAGGCTCTCCAACGGAATCGAAGTCAGCGCCTATATCCCCGGCGTGGGCCACAATCTTCAGGAGCACAGCGTCGTGATGATCCGCGGCGGCCGTGTCAAGGACCTGCCTGGCGTCCGTTACCACATCATCCGCGGCACGCTGGATACGCAGGGCGTTGCCCAGCGCATGCAGGCGCGCTCCAAATACGGCGCAAAGAGGCCGAAAGCCGGTGCCGCAAAAGCCGCCAAATAAAATTGCCGGCGGAACAAATGACAGAAACCTAACGGCTGCATGTTGAAAAACAGGAATGCAGCGGCGTTGTATATATATGGAACGCCTCTGTATTGGCCACGGGAGTTTGTCGCTTTCGAGTACCGATGATATCATTTCTGTGAAGGAGGGAAGTAAAGTGCCAAGAAGAGGTTCAACCGCAAAGCGCGATGTTTTGCCCGATCCGCTTTACCAATCCAAATTAGTTACCCGTCTGATTAATAATGTTATGTTCGACGGAAAAAAGGGTGTAGCCCAGAAGATCGTCTACGGCGCGTTCGATATTGTCAGGGATAAGACCGGCAAGGAGCCGCTCGAGGTTTTCGAACAGGCTATGGAGAATGTAATGCCGTCTCTTGAAGTCAAGGCCCGCCGTGTAGGCGGCGCAACGTATCAGGTCCCGATGGAGGTCCGCCCCGAAAGGCGGCAGACTTTAGGGCTTCGCTGGATGGCCGGGTATGCCAGGCAGAGGTCTGAAAAGACCATGAAGGAAAAACTTGCCGGCGAAATCCTCGATGCAGTGAACGGTGCGGGCGGTGCCGCCAAAAAACGTGATGAAACGCACAAAATGGCGGAAGCCAACAGAGCTTTTGCACATTACCGCTGGTAATAGGCTCTGGTGCACTTTTCAGTTTGTAGGAGGGAATTATGCCAAGGCAAGTACCACTTAATTTAGTTCGTAATATCGGCATCATGGCGCATATCGATGCCGGTAAGACAACGACGACGGAACGCATCCTGTATTATACGGGAATTAACCACAAAATCGGTGAGGTTCATGACGGTGCCGCCACCATGGACTGGATGGTTCAGGAACAGGAGCGCGGCATCACCATAACTTCTGCAGCAACCACCTGCATCTGGAAAGGCCACCGTATCAACATCATCGACACGCCGGGCCACGTGGACTTTACCGTTGAAGTGGAGCGCTCTCTCCGTGTTCTGGACGGCGCCGTGGCGGTTTACGATGCGAAGGGCGGCGTTGAACCGCAGTCCGAAACAGTCTGGCGCCAGGCAGAGCAGTTCGGCGTTCCGCGCATGGCCTATGTCAATAAGATGGACATCATGGGGGCGGACTTTTTCAACTCCGTACAGATGATGAAGGACCGTCTCAAGTGCAACGCGGTTCCGATCCAGCTCCCCATCGGCAAGGAAGACACCTTTAAAGGCATCATAGATCTGATCGACATGAAAGCGGACATCTATTACGATGAAATGGGCAAAGACATGAAGGTCGAGGAAATCCCCGACGATATGAAAGAGCTCGCCGCAAAATATCATGACGAACTGATGGAGGCCGTTGCCGAACAGGACGATGCCGTCATGGAGAAATACCTGAACGGCGAAGAACTGACGAAGGACGAGATCATCGCCACAATCCGCAAGGGAACGATCGCAAATAAATTCGTTCCGGTAACCTGCGGCACGTCTTATAAGAATAAGGGCGTTCAGAAGCTGCTGGATGCGATTGTGGCTTTCATGCCCGCCCCGACGGATGTTCCGGCCATCCGGGGAACCAACCCGGAGACGGGGGAGGAAGAGGACTGCCATGCTTCGGACGACGAACCGTTCGCCGCGCTGGCGTTCAAGATCGCGACCGATCCCTTCGTCGGCAAGCTCGCTTTCTTCCGTGTTTATTCCGGAAAGCTGGACGCCGGCTCCACCGTCTACAACTCTGTTAAGGACAACAATGAGCGCATGGGCCGCATCCTTCAGATGCACGCCAACCACAGGCAGGATCTTGAGACCGTCTACGCCGGCGATATCGCTGCGGCCGTCGGCCTGAAGAACACCGGCACCGGCGACACGCTCTGCGACCCGAAGCGCCCGATCGTCCTCGAATCCATGGAATTCCCGGATCCTGTTATCCGCGTTGCCATCGAACCGAAGACCAAGGCCGGCCAGGAGAAAATGGGCATCGCCCTTTCCAAGCTTGCCGAGGAAGACCCGACGTTCAAGGCTTACACGGACGAGGAAACCGGCCAGACCATTATCGCCGGCATGGGCGAGCTTCATCTGGAGATCATCGTGGACAGGTTGCTGCGTGAATTCCGCGTCGAAGCAAACGTCGGCAAACCGCAGGTCGCTTATAAGGAAACCATCCGCGGAAATGCGGATGTCGAAAACAAATATGCCAGACAGTCCGGCGGGCACGGCCAGTACGGCCATGTCAAGATCCGCATCGAGCCGAACCCGGGCAAGGGCTATGAGTTTGTCAATGCCATTACCGGCGGCGCGATTCCAAAGGAATTCATTCCGGCTGTCGACCAAGGTATCCAGGGTGCCATGATGGCCGGTGTTCTCGCCGGTTATCCGGTGGTGGACACGAAAGTCACGCTGTACGATGGGTCGTTCCACGAGGTCGACTCTTCGGAACTCGCCTTCAAGATTGCCGGTTCCATGGCGTTCAAAGACGCTATGAACAAGGCAAAGCCGGTCATTCTGGAGCCGATTATGAAGGTCAACGTCACGGTGCCGGAAGAATACCTCGGCGATGTCATGGGTGACTTGAACTCCCGCCGCGGCATGATCGAAGGCATCAGCGCGATCCCGGGCGCACAGCAGATTCGCGCAATGGTTCCGCTTTCCGAAATGTTCGGCTACGCGACGGACCTCCGTTCCAAGACGCAGGGTCGCGGGCAGTACGTGATGGAGCCCGGCAACTACACGGAAGTCCCGAAAAATATTTCGGAGAAGATCATTACCGCGCGTGCCAAGAAGTCGGAATAAGTTGCAAAAAATGCTTGATTTTCCCCCATATTCTTGTTAGAATGTGAAGCATAATATTCATTTAAAAATTTACAGCTGTTAAAATAAAAAGGAGGATCTCCAATGGCAAAAGCAAAATTTGACAGGTCGAAACCCCATGTTAACATTGGTACCATCGGCCACGTGTCCACCACCG
>JAEZRH010000171.1 GCA_023412845.1 Bacillota bacterium | reverse complement strand
CGAGCTCCGCAAAGGAAATACCACCGCGTTTGGCCGTGTCGACAGCCTGCTGCAGGGCTTCCTCCGTGCGGCGCAGGTACTCTTCCCGCAGAAAGGCGGCGTTTTTCTGCGCGACGAAGCAGCCCTTGCCGGAAACAGTTTCCACAAAGCCTTCGCGTTCGAGATCCGAATAGGCGCGCTTCGTGGTGATCACGCTGATGCGCAGCTCCCGCGCGAGCAGCCGCATGGAGGGCAGCGCCTCCCCGGGGGAGAGCATGCCGGTGAGGATCTGACTCTTGATCTGGTCCGTGATCTGTTCATAGATGGGTTTTGGACTTGCATTGCTGAGGACGATGTCCAGGGCAAATCACCGCCTTTTACTGTATATATCGTATATATACGATATCATTGATATACACGGATGTCAAGATTATTTTCATGGGAATTTGCCGCAGCAGGGAAATTTCAGCCGGGAAAGGCAGGGCGGCTGAAAGGAGGGGATGGCTTGGCGGAACGGAAAAAGCCGGGCGGCGGAGTCAGGGGCGGCCTCGAGCGCATCGCCTTCGGCGGCGTGAACGACGCGGTGAGCCTGCTGTTCCAGACGGAGCCCGACCCGGAGGAGTTGCGGCGGCTGGACCTTTACAGCGTCGCGGAGATCCGGCGCATGAAAGACGGCGGGATCGAGATCAAATTTTACGACCGCATGAAGGCGCTCGAATGCCTGCGGCAGATGGAGGAAAACGGTGCAGGGCGGTCGCCGCTGTACCGCGCGCTGGAGGAATGCGCACGCGCGCAGAGAGAGGAGAAAGATGGAGTTTAGCACGTTTTCCCCAAAACAGCGGCGGGCGCTCAGCTGGTGGTGCCGCGGCAGTCCGGATTCGGCCCGCGACGCGGTGGTCTGCGACGGCGCGGTGCGCAGCGGAAAGACGCTGTGCCTCGGCGTCTCGTTCGCGGCCTGGGCGTGCGGAAATTTTACCGGCCGCTCGTTCGCGCTGTGCGGCAAGACCATCCGCTCGCTGCGCAGGAACCTTGTGACGACGCTGCTGCCCGCGCTTTCCGAAGCCGGGTTCGACTGCCGGTACAAAGTCAGCGAAAACCTTCTGGAGATCGGTTTCGGCGGGAACCGCGACCGCTTTTATCTGTTCGGCGGGAGGGACGAAGGTTCCGCCGCGCTGATCCAGGGCGTCACCCTCGCGGGGGTGTTTTTCGACGAGGTGGCGCTGATGCCGCGCTCGTTCGTGGAGCAGGCGATCGCCCGGTGCAGCGTGGAGGGATCGAAATTCTGGTTCAATTGCAATCCGGAGAATCCCGGCCACTGGTTTTATCGGGAATGGATCGCGAAGGCGGAGCAGAAAAACGCGCTGTACCTGCACTTTACTATGGAGGACAACCCGTCTCTGAGCACCGGGATGCGGAAGCGCTACGAAAACCTGTACTCCGGCGTGTTCTACGAGCGGTTCGTAAAGGGCCGCTGGGTGGCGGCCGGGGGCCTCGTCTACCCGTTCATGACCGGCGGCATGTTCTGCGCGGTCCCGCCGACGGACGGCGGTTTCACGCGCTGGGCGGTCTCGTGCGACTACGGCACGGTGAACCCCTGCTCTATGGGACTGTGGGGCCGGAAAGACGGCGTGTGGTACCGGGTGGACGAATATTACTACGATTCCCGCCGGGAGGGGAGCCAGCGCACGGACGAAGAGCATTACGCGGCGCTCGAACGCCTTTGCGGAGACAAAAAGATCGACTGCGTGGCGGCGGACCCTTCGGCGGCGAGCTTCCTCGAAACGATCCGGCAGCACGGAAAATACCATGTGCGCAAAGCGGATAACGGCGTGCTCGACGGGATCCGCAAGACGGGCGTGGCGCTCAAGGAAGGAAAGATACGCGTCTGCCGGTGCTGTGCGGACACCGTGCGCGAGTTCGGCCTGTACCGGTGGGAGGAGGACAGGGCATCGGACGCGCCGGTCAAGGAGAACGACCACGCGATGGACGACATCCGCTATTTCGTGACGACGGTGCTGCGGCCCGGCGAAGACTTTTTCGCCGTTGCGGCGCCGCGCGGAGAGGGGGGAATGCGATGGATTATTTCTGGAAGCGGAAGCAGTCGGCCGCTGTGAAAGCTGTGCAGACGGCGCCTCCTGAAGACCCGTTTTCCGAGTTGGACCGAATGGTCCCGATGCGGGCGGGCGAGCGCAGGCTTTACGACGCCCTGCGGGAATCCGTGCCCGTCGTTGACGCGGCGCTCGGGAAGATCCTGCGCCTTGTCGGGACGTTCCGGTCGGTCTGCGCGGATGAAAAAGCCGGACGGGAGCTCGATCGCTTCCTGCGCGGCGTGCAGGTCGGCGCGGCGGGAGCGGGCGCGCAGGCGTTCCTCGACGGATATCTTTCGGACCTGCTCACGTACGGCAACGCCGTGGGCGAGATGGTGGTGCGGAATGGGGAGTTCCTCGCGCTTTACAACGCGCCGCTGGACGGCGTGGAGCTGAAAGCCGTTTCGCCGCTGGAGATACAGGTACTGCGACGGGAGGACGGGCGGAGCGTGCCGGTCGAATACCCGCAGCTCGTGCTTTGCTCCGCGCTGAACCCGCCTTCCGGAAGCGCGGCGGGAGTATCCGTTCTGCACGGGCTGCCGTTCGTGTCGAACATCCTGCTCAAAATCTTCCATGCGGTGGGGGAGAACTGGGACCGCGTCGGTCACGTGCGGTTCGCTGTGACGTACCGCCCCACTTCGGACGCCGTCGACCAGGTGAGCGCGAAGGAGCGCGCCGAACAGATTGCGGGCGAATGGGGCCGGGCGATGCGCGGCGGCGAAGTCAGCGACTTCATCAGCGTGGGCGACGTGCGCATCCAGGCCGTGGGTGCGGACTGCCAGATTCTCGACAGCGAGGTGCCAGTTCGGCAGGTCCTCGAGCAGATCGTGGCGAAGCTTGGCGTCCCGCCGTTCCTTCTGGGACTTTCGTGGTCCTCGACGGAGCGGATGTCGAGCCAGCAGGCGGACGTGCTCACAAGCGAGCTCGAAGCGTACCGCCGCCTGCTGACGCCCGTGGCGGAAAAAATCTGCGCGCTCTGGCTGAGACTGAACGACTATGCGCCCGAGGTTGAAATCGACTGGAGCGACATCACGCTTCAGGACACGGTGCAGCTTGCCGCGGCGAGATACCAGAACGCGCGCGCCGCCGAGATCGAAGCCGGGCTTGCGGCGAAAAAAACCGATGGGGAGTGATCGTGATTTCTAACGAAAAAGGCATCGTCCGCAAAAGCGGGGGTGCACAGCCCGCGCCGGGGCATTCCGTGCCGGACGAAGAAGCATTGAAAAAGATCAACCAATTCACGCGCAGAAATTTTACGGCGGAGGAGCTTTACGTCTTCCCCGTGGCGCTGTGCGACAACGAAATCGACCGCGACGGCGAGCGGTTCACGGAAGCGGCGCTCGAGAAGCTCGCGGAGCTTTTTGTGGGCAAAACGGGCATTTTCGACCACAGCCCGCAGGCCAGGAACCAGACCGCCCGCATCTACGACTGCCGCGTGGAACATGACGGCGTGCGTACGACTTCCGCCGGGGAACCGTACGAGCGGCTCGTGGCGCAGGCATATCTGCCCCGCACGGACGCGAACGCGGAGTTTATCGCGGAGCTGGAAGCAGGCATCAAAAAAGAAGTCAGCGTGGGCTGCGCCGTTGCGAGCGTGACCTGCAGCGTGTGCGGCGCGGACCTTAAAAACGGCTCCTGCCGCCACATGCGCGGCAAGACCTACGGCGGCGTGCTTTGCTGCGCCGTGCTGGACGAGCCCGCGGACGCGTACGAATGGTCGTTCGTCGCCGTGCCCGCCCAGCGGGAGGCGGGGGTGATGAAGCGTTTCGCGCCGGGCGGCGGGGCCGGGGAAGCCCTGAAATCGCTCGCGGCATCGGACGGAGACGTTCTCCTGACCAAAGCGCAGGCCGAAGGGCTGTTCGCGGAGATCGCATGCCTCGAAAGCGAAGCGGCGGCGGGCAAAGAGTACCGGGAGTCGCTCAAAAAGGATTTCCTGCGGCTCGGTGCGCTGGCGCAGCCGGAACTTCCGGCGGAAGTGCTCTCCCGCGCGGCGCAGGATATGGGAACAGGCGACCTGAAACATTGGTGCGCGTCGTTCCGGAAGAGGGCGGGAAAATCCCTGCCTCTTGTCCCGCAGCTATGCGCACCGGAAAAGAAAGACGGCGCGGACGGCAACGGCCCGTTCCGTATCTGATTAACACCAACAAAACGGAGGGAAAAAGAAATGGAAACTTGTTTCAACGGGATCGGCGAGACGGCGGCGACCTTCGCGGCTCAGGAAGGCGTTACGGCAGGCATGCCGGTCAAACTGACGGCCAACGGCACGGTGGGGCCCTGCGCGGCGGGCGACGATTTCTGCGGAGTGGCGCTCAACGCGCGGTGCGGCTACGCCGCAGTGCAGCTCCGCGGCTGCGCGGAGCTTACCTTTAACGGTACGGCGCCCGGCGTGGGCTGGCAGAACCTTTCCGCCGCGGCGGACGGAAAAATCCAGCTCGCCTCAACGGGAGGCAGGCAGTACCTTGTGGTCGATTCGGACGACGCGGCGAAGACCTGCGGCGTGATTCTTTAAAAGGGGGACTGAAAATGGCGTTTTACGAATCTTTGAAACTCGAAAAGGGTATGTACGGCGCGCCCGGCAAAACCTTTGCCCAGGTTCTGGAGGGCCTTGACCCTTCGGCCAATTACTCGGGCACTCCGCTCGAGGGGCTCGACGCCTACCAGCGCCAGCTCAAACGGTTCGATATCCACGCGGGCGGGCTGGGTTCCGACCGCATCGAAAAATTCTTCCAGACGAGCGACTCCGCCGCGCTGTTCCCGGAATACGTTGCGCGCTCCGTGCGGCAGGGTATGGACATGGAGGACCTGCTGCCGTCGCTCGTCGCTACGGTGACGGATATAAACTCGCTCGACTACCGCACCATCGAATCCGTGCCCGCACCGGAAGACCGCGCGCTCAAGACCGTCGCGGAGGGCGCCGCTTTGCCGCAGACTTCCGTCCGCACGCGCGATAGCCTCGTGCATCTGCGCAAGCGCGGCAGGATGCTCGTGGCGAGTTATGAGGCGCTGCGCTTCCAGCGGATCGACCTGTTCACCGTTACGCTGCGGCAGATCGGCGCGTATATCGCCCGCACGCAGCTTTCGGATGCGGTGGACGTCCTCCTCAACGGCGACGACGGCGCGTCGCCCGCCCCGACGATCACCGCCGAAGGCGCGAAGCCCGATTATGCGGATATGGTCTCTCTGTGGGGCGCCCTCGTCCCGTACCGCCTGAACGCTATCCTCGGCTCCACGGCCGCGGTAAAGGACATCCTCGGCATCACGGAGTTCAAGGACGCGCAGGCCGGGCTGAATTTTCAGGGGACCGGCAAGCTGCTCAGCCCCCTCGGCGCCTCGCTGCTGCACGACCCGGATATGGCGGCCGGGAAGATCATCGGCCTCGATAAAACCTGCGCGCTCGAAATGGTGCGCGCGGGCGGCGTGCAGACCGATTCCGACCGGCTGATCGACCGGCAGATGGAACGAGCCGGCGTCAGCGTGATCTCCGGGTTCGCCAGAATTTTCAGCGACGCGGTCAGGGTGCTGACTTACGGCTCGTGATCACGCTGGACCCGTGTGACGTGCTGGAGCGTTTCGCGCTGCTGACGGGTCTTTCCGACGGGGTGGAACAGTATCTTCCGTTCTGCTCCGACGCGGCTTCGGAGGTGGAGCAAAACGAAAAGCCGGACTGCCCGGATCAGGCGCAGCCACTCCTGATTGCAGCCGCCGCGGCGCTCGCCAATTACCGGCATGCGCTGGCGCAGGCGGGCGCTGCAGGCGGGTCGTTCTCGGCGGGCGACGTGAAGGTCTCGCCGGAGACGGATAATCTGCAGCCGGCAAAGCAGCTCTGGCGGG
>JAEZRH010000148.1 GCA_023412845.1 Bacillota bacterium | reverse complement strand
TCAATCCTGTTCATTGAGCTGCACCCCCCTGTAGCGCGCGACGGAATAGACATCTTTGTCGCCGCGGCCCGAAATATTGATGACAAGGATCTGATCTTTACGCATCTCCGGCGCGATCCGCATCGCGGCCGCAACCGCGTGCGCGGATTCAATGGCCGGGATGATGCCCTCGGTCCTCGAAAGATACTCGAAGGCCCTGACGGCCTCCTCGTCGGTGACGGAAACGTACTCGGCGCGGCCGGTCCTGTAAAGCTCGGCGTGCTCTGGTCCGACGCCGGGGTAATCGAGCCCCGCCGAAAGCGAATAGACCGGAGCGATCTGCCCCTCGTCGTTCTGCAAGAACAGCGATTTCATGCCGTGGAAGATGCCCGGCGTGCCCTTCGCCATGGTCGCGGCGTGCATGCCGGAATCGACGCCCCGGCCCGCCGCCTCCGCGCCGACAAGACGCACGCTTTTCTCCGGGATGAAGTCGTAGAACATCCCCATGGCGTTGGAGCCGCCGCCCACGCAGGCGACAACGCAGTCCGGCGGCCTGCCCTCGCGCTCCCGGAGCTGGCGGCGCGTCTCCTCGCCGATGACCTTCTGAAAATCGCGCACCATCATGGGGTACGGGTGCGGCCCCATGACCGAGCCGATGAGGTAATACGTGTTCCCCACATTCGAAGCCCAGTCGCGCATGGCTTCGTTGATGGCGTCCTTGAGCGTGCCGGTCCCGGAGGAAACGCCCGTGACCTTCGCGCCCAGCAGCTTCATGCGGTAGACGTTCAGCGACTGGCGCTCCATGTCCTTTTCGCCCATGAAGACCTCGCACTCAAGGTTGAACAGCGCCGCCGCCGTGGCAGTCGCCACGCCGTGCTGGCCCGCGCCGGTCTCGGCGATGACGCGCTTTTTGCCCATGCGCTGCGCCAGCAGGATCTGCCCCAGAACGTTGTTGATCTTATGTGCGCCGGTGTGGTTCAGATCCTCGCGCTTGAGATAGATTTTCGCTCCGCCGAGGTCTTCCGTCATCCGCTTCGCATAGTAGAGCATCGACGGGCGGTTCGCGTAGTCACGGTACAGCTCGTCAAGCTCCGAAAGAAACTCCGGGTCCTTTTTATATTTTTCATACGCCGTTTCCAGTTCGTGCACGGCGTTCATCAGCGTTTCCGGCACATACTGCCCGCCGAATTCGCCGTATCTTCCGGCTTTCTGCATGTTACATTCCCGCCTTTCCGGATTCTTCCCTGAGAATCCGTATGATTTGTTCGATTTTCGAGCGGTCCTTGACGCCGCCGGTCTCGACGCCGCTGGAGATATCCACGCCGCAGGGGGAGAACTCCCGGACGATACCGCAGATGTTTTGCGCATTCAGGCCGCCCGCGAGAAAATACGGGACCGCAAAGTCCGCCCGGCGAAGAAGACCGAAGTTCGCCGTTTTGCCCGTGCCTCCGTACGCGCTTTTGGAAAAGCTGTCGATCAGCAGCAGATCGGCCCCGAGGAGCAGGGCATCCGGAATGCTAGATTCGTCCCGCAGGCGCACGGCCTTCCAGATTGCCGTACCCGGAAGAAGATTTCTCAGCGTCCGGATGGTTTCGGCGCTCTCGTCGCCGTGGAGCTGAACGGTGTCAAGGCCCGCAAGCCGCACGGCTGCGGCGATGTGCGAAGGTTCTTCGTTAACGAACACGCCCACCCGCCGGATATCCGGGTCCAGCCTTTCCGCGAGGACCGCCGCCTGCTGCGGGGAAACGCGCCGCTTTTCACCCGCGAACACGAATCCGGCATAGTCCGGGCGGAACTCATTCAGATACCCGACGTCTTCCGGTCTTTTGATCCCGCAAAGCTTGATCTTCATTCCTCGCCTCTCAGCTTCCGCAGAGCCGCGGCCGGGTCGGTGCTTCGCATCAGCGTCTCGCCGACGAGCACCGCCCGCGCGCCCGCCCGTTTCGCCTGCGCCACGTCTTCCGAGCGGGCAAAGCCGCTCTCGGAGACGAGGACGCATCCCGGCGGGACGAGCTTTGCCAGCCTCTGCGTTGTGCCAAGGTCGACCTGGAAGGTTGTAAGGTCGCGGTTGTTGATGCCGACGAGCGTGCCCCCCGCCGAAAGCACGGCTTCCAGTTCCTCCCGGTTATGGGCTTCCATCAGGCAGTCGAGGCCGAGCGATTCCGCAAGCTCCCGCAGGGAGCGGAGCTCCTTTGCGGGTAGCAGCGCGGCGATGAGCAGCACGGCGTCCGCGCCGAGCGCCCGCGCGTCGTAGATTTGATACGGGTCGAAGATGAAATCCTTGCGGAGCACGGGGAGGCCGACCGCCGCGCGGACCTGCCGCAGCACCTCGCGCGAGCCGTGAAAATACGTTTCTTCCGTCAGCACGGAAACGGCGTCGGCCCCCGCGTCCTGATAAACGCGGGCGGTTTCCGCCGGGTGAAAGTCCGGGCAGATGAGGCCCTTCGACGGCGACGCCTTCTTGACCTCCGCGATTACCGCTGGGCACCCCCGCTTCAGGGCGGCGGCAAAGCCTCCCGCGGGCGGGGCCGTCTCCACCGCCCGCCGCACCTCCCTCAAAGGAATTTCCGCTTTTTCCCGCGCGAGCTGAAGCTTCCGCCTCGCCGTGATTTCCTCCAGGAACATGGATTTTCCTCCCTTAAAAGCGGTTGGTCAGCGTTTTGAGTTCGTTCAACTTTTCCATCGCCGCGCCGCTGTCGATGGAGTGCTCCGCCAGACTGACGCCGCGCTGCACGCTCTCCGCCGCGCCGCCGACATAAAGAGCACAGCCCGCGTTGAGCAGCACGATGTCGCGTGCCGGGCCTTTTTCTCCGCGCAGTACGCCGAGAGTGATTTCCGCGTTCTCCTTCGCGGTTCCGCCGACGATGTCGGACTTTCTGGCGAGCGGCAGGCCGTAGTCCATGGGATTCAGCTCGTATCGGATGGTTTTGCCGCCGCGAATCTCGCAGACCGCCGTTTTGTCTGAAATGCTGACTTCGTCGAGGCCGTCGTTCCCGTGTACCAGCATGGCGCGTTTGACGCCGAGGTTGACAAGCACCTTTGCGAGCGGCTCAAGCAGCGATTCGTCGTATACGCCAAGCAGCATCCCTTCGGCGTGCGCCGGGTTTGCGAGCGGCCCCAGAATGTTGAACACCGTGCGCAGACCGGTCTCCCTCCGGGGGGCGGCGGCAAAGCGCATGGAGCCATGGTAGGTCTGCGCGAACAGGAAGGTCATGCCGCATTTTTCCATGCATTCCGCGGCCTGCTCGGGCGCAAGGGCGATCTTCACGCCGAGTGCCTCCAGCACGTCGGCCGCCCCGCTTTTGCTGGAAACGCTGCGGTTGCCATGCTTTGCGACGCGCAGGCCCGCGCCCGCCGCCACAAAAGCCGATGTGGTCGAGATGTTGAAGCTGTTGGCAAGGTCGCCGCCCGTGCCGACGATGTCGACCGCCGCCGGAGAAATGGACACCGGCTTCGCCTTTTCGCGCATGACCTTCGCAAAGCCCGTGATCTCGTCGATGGTCTCGCCCTTCATGCGCAGCGCCGTGATGAACGCCGCGATCTGCGAATCCGTGGCCTCGTCGCTCATAATGTAGTTCATGGCGTCGCGCGCTTCCTGTTCGGTCAGGTTCCTGCCGTCGACGACGGCGGCGAGGTACGGCTTCAGGCCGACTCTTTTTTCCACAGGGATGGGCGGGGCGATGGTTTTCAGTTCCATATGGCACACCTCTTTCAAAAAATTATACAGAATCCGGTCGCCGCCGGGCGTCATGACGGACTCGGGGTGGAACTGCACCCCGAACGTCGGCTCCGTGCGGTGCTGTACGCCCATGATCTGCCCGTCGGCATCCCTCGCGGTGACTTTCAGGCAGAAGGGCAGGCCTTCCGGGTCAAGGATCAGCGAATGGTAGCGCGCCGCCGTGATCTCCTCCGGGAATCCGCGGAACAGCGGGCACGAATCGTCGAGCGCGATGGCGCTCGCTTTTCCGTGCATCAGCCGCACGGCGGGGACGGTCCTGCCTCCGAACGCTTCCCCAATGGACTGGTGCCCGAGGCAAACGCCGAGGATGGGTATCTTTCCGCTGAACCGCCGGACGGCTTCGACGGATACGCCCGCGTCTTTCGGGTATCCCGGCCCCGGCGAGATGAGGATCGCCTGCGGATGCAGCGCCTCGATTTCATCAGGCGTGATCTCGTCGCTGCGCACCACGTGGAGATCCGGGCAGAAGACGCCGACGCGCTGGCAGAGGTTGTAGGTAAAGCTGTCGTAATTGTCGAGAAGTAAGATCACAGGTTTTCCGCCTCCCTGATTGCGTCCAGAACGGCCCGCGCCTTGTTCTGCGTCTCGAGAAATTCCTTTTCCGGCACGCTGTCGGCCACGATGCCCGCGCCCGCCTGCACATAGGCTTTTCCGTTTCGGAACAGCGCCGTGCGGATGGCGATGCAGGTATCCATGCTGCCGTCGAACCCGAGGTAGCCGACGGC